>JAOPVX010000445.1 GCA_025965975.1 Mycobacterium sp.
GTCTGGTCGAAACCGTGCAGTTCAAACGACAACCGATTGCCCACCCCCGGCTGGTCCGTCACTTCCCCCGAAACGTCTAGAGCCCCGCTCGGGTTGGACTTGATCGACAGCGTGATCGAGTCCTCCATGGTCGTGAAGGACGGCCGCACCGAAAAGGTTGTCATTGATGATCTTCAGTCCCTCGGCGAATCTGTGGATCTCCTCGACACGGAGTTCCGCAGTGACACGGGCCGTGAAACCGTGAAACCGCCGGCCCGAACCTTGAGTGTCGATCGAACCCAATTCCCGTCCCAGAAATCCGAGGCCCCAGGATGCGCACGCCCGAGCGGAACGATTGAGAGATCGTCGGCACCGACAGTGCCGAGAACGAGACTGGGTTCCATCGCCCGATCGTCTCAGGCACGCCGGCCCGGCGGCATGGGTCTGTCAGAATAATGGCGCAAGTGGCATCGCCGGTTAATTGTTCTCGCTGGCACGTGCCGCGGCCGGGATGATCCGCTCAATGTGTCTGTTACAGCTGCGGACAAATAATGATGAGTGCCTTCAAACTATGAAAGCTAGCCAGCACAAGGCTCTCGCTTGTCTTATCGGTCGAGACCGCTATGGAACCTTTGGCTTGATTTCCTCGATGACCCACTGTGCGTAGTCGAGGTAGGCATCGACGTCCTTGACCGGCGGGATCGGCACCCCGGTCATCGTCACGCCCAGCTCGGCGAACCAACCGAGCTGGTCGATGATTTCTTCGGCGCTCATGCCGGGCCGTTGGGTGGGGTCGTCGATGACGACGTGTCCCTCGCCGATTTGCGCGCTGCCCAGGCCGTAGAGCACTTCGAACGGTCGTCCGTCGTAGGTCGGCTGGGACTTGATGAAGTCGAGCTTCGCGGGAATGTCCTCCGGCTTCGTCAGCCACGGGAACCACCCCGATGCGTATCGGGCCGCACGCTTGAGCATCGCCTCGGCGTCCCCGCCCATCCAGATCGGCAGATGCGGCTTTTGAACCGGCTTCGGCTCGAACGCAACGTCCTTGAACGACACGTACTTGCCGTCGAATTCGGGCGAATCACTTGTCCACAGTTCGACGATGGCCGCAAGGTATTCATCGGCCATGCGTCCGCGCTCGTGGAACGGCACGCCCAGAATCTTGAATTCCGCTGCGTCCCAACCGACGCCGAAGGTGACGGTGATGCGACCGTTGCTCATCCAGTCCGCCGTCGACAATGCCTTGGCCAAGATGACCGGGTGTTGCAGCGGCAGCAGCGTGACGCATGAGTTGACCCGGATCCGTTGCGTGGCGCCGGCTATGAAGGCTTGCGCGACGGTCGAGTGAAAGTAGTGCGGTCCCGACAACTCCACGTGTGCGGTCGGGACGATGAAATGCTCCGGGATCGGGATCATGTCGTAGCCGAACTCTTCGGCGCGCTTGGCCATGACGGTCTGATCCGCACCCGTCACGTCGAGCTCGAAGGGCTGCGTCAGTGCCTTGACGCGGACTGTGTTCGGCATCGCAAAGGAAAATTTCATGGGGTGCTGTGCCTTTCGATAACGGATGTGGCGTCGAGACGAACCAGCCGGCCCGCTTTCTTGACCGGGATATGGCCCGCGCCGACCATCCAGCGGATGGTGTCGCCGAAGGTCTCTTCGCCCGGTCGGAAGTACAGGCCCGACCTCGCTAAGAAGCGGCTCGAATCCGCGGGCGGCCACTGGGTGCTGATAGCCATGGACTCGGCGGAGATCTGTGTCTCGAACGGCACCAGCTTCTTGATCCGATCCGCCGTCGTACCCATCGCGCGCATTAGCCTCGGTGAGACGCGTGGACTGAAGATGCGCCGCCCAAGCAGTGCTTCGAGGCGCTGCCGTAGTTCGTCCCATGGATAGAAATGGCCACCGATGATGTAGCGCGCGACTTCGAAGTCGCGTGTGGGCGGATGCTCCAACAGCCAGCGATGCGCATCCGCCAAGTCACGCGCGTCAACGACCTGAAAACCTGTCGTACTGCGCGGCAGCATCTGGCCGATGAAGGTTGTCAGCGCACGGTTGGCCGCGCTGAGCTTGGGATCGTCGGGCCCGACGACGGCGACCGGATAGGCGATCTGCACCGGCGCGCCGCGCTGCTGCAGCTCGCGGACGTACTCCTCGCTGTCTCGCTTAGACCGCGAATACGCCTCGGACACGTCGGCCAGCGGCGTCGTTTCGTCGACACGAGGTGCCCCCGGATGAAACAGCGCGGCGACGCTGGAGACATACAGCAGATTGCCGATGCCGAGCGCGTGTGCGGCGCCGAGCACTGCCTTGGTCGCGCCGACGTTGTTGTCGTAGGTATCCTGCGCCTTGCGGGGGTCGAGCGACACCGTCGCCGCGGCGTGAAACACGGCGTCACAGCCGACCATCGCGTGCTGCAGGGCAACCTGGTCGCGGATGTCGACAGTGACGAAACGCTCGATATGCCGCCCGCGAGCCTCGAACCAGTCGCGGGCCGCTTCTTCATTGCGGACCAGCAACCGCAGCTCGTGGCCCGCCTCGAGCAGAGCCAACGCGGTGTGAGCGCCAACGAAACCGGTCGCGCCGGTGCAGAAGACCTTCATTCGCGGCGGATCCGCGACTGGATGGTTGTGCCGTCAACCGTTGGACGTGTTTGGCTCACTGGTGAAACCCCCATTCCCCGGCGCGGTCATCACCGATTTGAGCCATTTCGCCACCAACTTCGCCTGGTCGATCCGGTCGAAATGCCGCCTGCTCAACGATCGTGGTACCACGCTGATGGGCTGGATAGAGTACTTGGCTACTCGATTTCGCTGCAACCACAAGAGCCTGGCTGCGCTGAGGTGGCGAGGACGCCGCGGCGAGGTGCCGCGTCGCGTCGAGGCTGCACCAGTAGGGCTAAGGACAGCGCCGCGCCCGGCGTCTGATGCAACA
>JAOPVX010000035.1 GCA_025965975.1 Mycobacterium sp.
CGCAACGGCTACCACGGCGAACGCGAGGTGTTGACCGCCGCGGGTGCGGTGGGCGTGCGGGCGCCGAGGGTCAACGACCGTCGCATCGACGCCGAGACCGGGGAACGTCGCCGGTTCTCCTCGGCGATCCTGCCGACGTGGGCGCGCAAGTCTCCGCGGGTGGCCGAGCTGCCGTTGTTGTACTTGCATGGCCTGTCCAGCAGCGGCTTTGGGCCGGCGTTAGAGCGGTTCCTCGGGTCGGCCGCGGGCCTGTCCGCGGCGACGATCACCCGGCTCACCGCCCAGTGGCACGACGACGCCGAGGCGTTCAACAAGCGCTCGTTGCATGACACCGACTACGTGTATCTGTGGGTCGACGGGATCCACCTCAAGGTCCGCCTGGAGGCCGACAAGGTGTGTCTGCTGGTGATGATCGGGGTGCGCACCGACGGCACCAAGGAGCTCGTGGCTGTTGCCGATGGGTTTCGCGAATCCACCGAGTCCTGGGCCGGCCTGCTGCGGTCCTGCCGCCGGCGTGGGATGACCGCACCGGTGCTCGCGGTCGGCGACGGTGCGTTGGGGTTCGGGAAGGCCTTGCGGGAGGTGTTCCCCGACACCCGAGAGCAGCGGTGCTGGTTCCACGTCAGCTCGAACGTTCTTGCTGCCCTTCCGAAGTCGGCGCACCCAGGCGCGAAAGCCGCGCTCGCGGAGATCTACAACGCCGAGGACCGCGACCACGCAATGAAGGCGGTCAAAGCGTTCGAGGCCGACTACGGCGCCAAGTGGCCCAAGGCGGTTGCCAAGATCACCGAGCGCATCGACGTGCTCCTTGCGTTCTACGACTACCCGGCCCAGCATTGGATACATCTGAGAACGACTAACCCAATCGAGTCGACCTTTGCCACCGTCAGGCTGCGTCAGCGGGTCACCAAGGGACCCGGCTCGCGGGCCGCCGGAGTTGCGATGGCGTTCAAGCTCATCGAGTCCGCACAAGCCCGCTGGCGCGCCGTCAACGCTCCCCACCTCGTGGCTCTGGTCCGCGCGGGCGCCAGGTTCGAGAAGGGGAAATTCGTCGAACGACCCGCGGAATCAGGAGGTGATCAGCAAGTCGCGTGAGCGACGATACCTGTGGGTGAGGTTCACGGGGGAGGTGTTCCCCCGCGACCAGGAGCAACGCTGCTGGTTTGGCCGGTGTCGGCTTGGTGGGTCTGGTCGATGGTCGCAGCCCAGCTGGCGAGCAGGTTCAGTCCATCGTGAGAGGGCGTTCCGGGCTGGGCGCTGTAGGCGGTGAGGGTCAGGCCGGTGTCGGCCGGGAATTCCATGGCCTCGTAGTCGAGGCTGAGTTCGCCGACGACGGGGTGGTGGTATCGCTTGAGCCCGGTTCGAAGAAGGCGCACGTTGTGGGCGGCCCACCGCTTGCGGAAGGTCTCACTGCGCGTGGAAAGTTCCCCGACCAGGTCGGACAGGTTGCGGTCGAACGGGTTTCGGCCGGCCTCGGTGCGCAAGACGTCCACTGTTGAATCGACGGCGAGGTCCCAGTCGGGATAGAACGCGCTCGCGCGAGGGTCGAGGAAAACGAACCTGGCGTGGTTGGCGGGTCGGGCCGACTCGACGTAGATCGGCGAGAAGAGGGCGTATCCGAGCATGTTGGCCGACAAGATGTCCAGGCGTCCGTTGTGCACGATTGCCGGCATCTGGGTCAGCGCATCGAGGATGCGCTGCACCCCTGGACGGATCTGTTGCTGGCTCGGGCGGGGCCGGCGTGTGCGCGACGTCGTGTTGGCGGCGCGGGCCAAATCGCACAGATGCGCGTGTTCGGCTTCGTCGAGTTGCAGGGCACGGGCAATCGCGTCCAGCACGCTGTCGGACACGCCGCCCAGGTTCCCGCGCTCGAGGCGGTTGTAGTAGTCCACACTGACCCCGGCCAGTACCGCGACTTCCTCGCGGCGCAGGCCCGGGACCCGCCGTCGGCCCCCGTAGGTCGCCAGGCCCGCCTGCTGCGGGGTGATCCTGGCCCGGCGGGTGGCCAGGAACTCGCGGATGTCGTTGCTGCCGTCCACACCAGCCAGGCTACGTTCCCCCGCCCCGGCTATGGGTGTACTGCCATTACCTGGAAACCCAGGGCCTGTCTCATGCTCTGTGAACTCGGTTTCATTGCCTCTAGACAAACCAAAGCACACACCGGCGAGACGACGGGTGCCACCACGGTGGGCGACGCCGGCCCGACGGTACGGGCGTCCCGGTCTTGGGCTGCATGGGGCACGACCATTGGCCGTCAAAATTGGACAGGAGATTGAAATGAAGAAGCGCAGCTTGGGAAATAGCGATCTCGAAGTGTCGGCCATCGGGCTTGGCTGCATGGGGCTGACCCACAGTTTGGGCCCGGCCGTGGATAAAGATGAGGCCGTCACGCTGATCCGGGCAGCCGTTGAGCGCGGCGTGACGTTGTTCGACACCGCCGAGTCCTACGTGGCGAACGAAGAGCTCGTGGGCGAGGCCCTCGCGCCGGTGCGCGACCGGGTGGTCATCGCCACGAAGTTTGGTTGGAAGAACGGTGACTACAGGGCGGGACGGGACAGCCGGCCCGAACGGATCCGCTTTGTCGCCGAGCAGTCCCTCACCCGCCTGCAGACCGACCGAATCGATCTGTTCTATCAGCACCGGGTGGACCCGGACGTACCCATCGAAGACGTCGCCGGCACGGTCGGGGATCTCATCGAGGAAGGCAAGGTCAAGTACTTCGGCCTGTGTGAGGCAGGCGAGGAGATCATCCGTAGAGCCCACGCGGTTCAACCGGTTTCGGCCCTGCAGAGTGAATATTCGCTGTGGTGGCGCGAGCCCGAGCACAGCGTCGTGCCGACGCTAGAAGAACTGGGCATCGGCTTCGTGCCGTTCAGCCCGCTCGGAAAGGGCTTCCTGACCGGCGCGATCAACGCGGACACGACGTTCGAAGCCAACGACTCGCGCAACACCTTGCCGCGCTTCGCGGCAGAAGCGCGGAAGGCGAACCTTGCGCTGATCGAGCGGCTGGGTGAAATCGCCGACGCCAAACACGCCAGCCGCGCTCAGATCGCCCTCGCGTGGCTGCTGGCACAGAAACCGTGGATCACACCGATTCCCGGGACGACCAAAGTGCATCGTCTCGAGGAAAACCTCGGCGCCGACCGAGTCGAACTGACCCCCGACGACCTGCAGCGCATCGAGGCTGCCGTTGCGAAGATCCAGATCCAGGGTTCGCGATACACGGCGCAGCAGGAAGAGGCCATCAACCGGTAAGACCACGGCTCTCACAAGCGGTCAGTCCGGAGGGGCATGACGCGACGTGACGGGCAATACCAATGATCGCCAGTGCGACGAACCATCTCGGAGACTATGACGATGTCGCTGCGTGAAGGCCGCTACGTAATCAACTCTTCGGTGAGCGTTGCCGAGGGCTGGAGTCTGGAGAGGCTCACCCCTGCGAGCCGATTGTTCGGCGCGAACGGTCTGCGTACAGCTCCGGACGGCCGCATATACATAGCGCAGGTGACCGGCAGTCAGATCAGCGCACTCGATGTCGGGACCGGTCAGTTGGAGACCATCAGCGCCAAGGGCGGGGAGATCATCGCGCCCGACGACGTGGCCTTCGACCCGAGCGGGAACCTGTATGCCACCGAGGTGATGGACGGACGGGTGAGCGTGCTCGACACCGGTGGCCGCACGCGGGTGCTGCGTGACGACGTCCCGGCCGCGAATGGCATCACTGTCCACCGGGGCCGGTTGTTCATCGGCGAGTGCCGGGTGGGCGGGCGCCTCGTGGAGCTCGATCTGAACGGCGGGGCGCCGCGGGTCCTGCTCGAGAACGTACCGATGCCCAACGCCATGGAGATCGGCCCTGACGGCATGTTGTATTTCCCGGTGATAGGCGCCAATGAGATCTGGCGGGTCGATCCCGAAGGCGGTGAGCCGCAACGAGTTGCCGTCGACCTGGGTGTCCCCGATGCCGTGAAATTCGACCCCGACGGCTACATCGTCTCGACTCAGGTGCAGAGCGGGCAGGTGCTGCGCATCGATCCCCGCACCGGCGATCGGACCGTTCTGGCGTCGTTGAATCCGGGCCTGGACAACGTGACGTTCCTCGGCGACAGGGTGTTCGTCTCCAACGGCAACGGGGAGATCACCGAGATCCTGGGCGGCGGGCAGACCCGGACCATGTTGCCGGGCGGCTTGACGTGGCCGCTGGATCTGGCGATGGGTCACGACGGCAACGTCTACATCGCTGATGGGACCCACTTCTACGTACTACTCCCCGACCGGACGCTGCGGACCGTCGGGATGCTGTTCACGCCGGGCTATCCAGGTTTCCTGCGCGGTCTGGCCGCAGCCGGGGCGGGCGAATTCGTCGTCACCACATCCGGTGGTCAGGTTTCGCGCTACCGGCCCGGCAGCGGCGAAAGCGAAGTGCTGGCAGACGGTTTCGATCAGCTCTACGGCGTGGCGGTCGGACCGGGCGGCGCCGTCCTGGTCGCAGAACTCGGAACGGGACGTGCGCTGGCAATCCAGTCGACCCAAGTTGAGGTGCTGGCGTCAGGGCTCAGTGATCCGGTGGGTGTGGCGCTTGCGCCACACGGCACGCTCCTCGTCTCCGAATCAGGAGCCGGGCGGGTGGTCAAGGTGACCGCGTCCGGCGTCGAAACGCTGGTGGACGGGTTGCAGCGACCGCAAGGCATCGCGATCCACGATGGACAGCTCTACATCGTCGACGCCGGTGCGAAGACGCTCATCGCATTCGGCTTGAACAGCGGGATGTTTCGCATCATTGCGTCGGGGTTGCCGGTCGGTACCCCGCCAGGCGTGGTGGCTAAACCGTTGCGAGGAATGCCGCCGTTCTCGGGGCCGCAAGGACCGTTCGCGGGCATCGCGGCCGGACCGGACGGCGCGCTGTACCTGTCGGCTGACGGCGACGGCAGCGTCATCGCATTGCGTCGTGACGACGAACAGCGGCAGTGAACGTCTCAACAAAAGAAATGAGGGAATGTGATGCGTTACAGGCTTTTGGGTAAGACCGGCGTGCGGATCTCGGAGGTGGCGCTGGGCACCATGACCTTCGGTGAAGATTGGGGCTGGGGGGCATCCCCAGATGTCAGCGCGAAGATGCTGGACCTGTTCGCCGACGCCGGCGGCAACGTCATCGACACCGCCGACGTCTACACCAACGGGACCTCGGAAACCATCCTCGGCGAGCTACTCAAAGGGCGCCGCGACCGATTCGTGCTCGCCACCAAGTTCACCAACCAAACCGACCCTGCTGACCCGAACAGTGCCGGCAACCACCGCAAGAAGATCGTCGCCTCTATCGAAGCGAGCCTGCGTCGACTGCAAACCGACCACATCGACCTGTACTGGGTGCACGCCCGTGACCTCCTCACGTCAGTCGAGGAGCTGATGCGTGCCCTCGATGACCAGGTCCGCCTCGGCAAGGTCCTCTACCCCGCAGTGTCGGACTGGGCGGCATGGGAGATCGCCGAAGCCAACACCGCCGCTCGGATGCGTGACTGGTCACCGTTCACCGCAGTCCAGCTGCGGTACAACCTTCTCGACCGTTCCCCGGATCGAGAACTGTTGCCCATGGCCGCCGCGTTCGACCTGCCGGTGTTCGCCTGGGGCCCGCTTGCCGAAGGACGGCTCACCGGCAAATACCTCAGCGGTCACACCGGCCGACTGACCGAGAGCGCAAACCCCTACAGCCGTGTCGGCAGCGACGACATCGTCCACGAGGTCGTCGCCATCTCCCACGAAATCGACTGCACACCCGCACAGGTGGCCATTTCCTGGGTGCGCCAACAGCCCGGCTCGGTCATCCCGCTGATCGCGGCCCGCACCCAAGAACAGTTCCGCGACAACCTCGCCGCCATCGAGGTGCACCTCAGCCAGCAGCACCTGGATCGTCTCGACGCCCTCAGCCGCCCCACGCTCGGGTTCCCCACGGATGTCATGCGGGAGGCCTCCGTTGTCGCCGGGGTTTACGGCGTCCAGCTACTCGACATCGACGATCACCGCGCGAAGGCCGTGCGCCGCACCACCACCGGCACCTACCGATCTATCTGAGTTTTGACCTGGTTCAACGTTTCACGTCCGCGTTTTACCTTGTGATGATGCCTTCGGCGGTCGCTTTCCAGATGAATCGTGGGTTGTTGTTGCAGTGTTCGGCCCAGCTCTGGTGATGGCCTGAGCCGTCAACGCCTGCGGCATGCGGCATGCGGCAATAGATTGCCCGGGTGCCGGACCAAACTCTCCTGCGGCTGACCCTATTTGGGAACGATGAGCTGAGACGCAAGCGTGGCCTGGCCGCTAGCTGACGCGGCCTCGCCATTGTTAACCGGTGATGACCGCTCCATGACTTCGTCCAATTAGGTTGCGGCGAAAACTATCTGGCCAGAGCACATCGCCGCTCCGTTAGCCCCCAAATGTCACGCATGGCGATTCGACGCAATGCGCCCGTTTCAGTTTCCGGGCAGCCCCTGCTCCTCCGGCGGAAGCGGGGCAGGACCGGTGATGCCCGGTACCGCCTCGGGTATCGGCAGCGTTGTCGGCGCACTCGTCGCAGTCCTGGTGGCACCCGTCGTCATCGTGGAGCCGGCCACGGCGAAGGGGCTCCCCTCCTCCAGACTTGTCACTGCGCCGAGAGCACCGATGCAGACCACGGCGCTGACCGCAACAACGGCGAGAAGCTTGAATTCACTTGCTTTCACGATGGATCACGCCCTTCGACCCCCGACTTGCTATCCCCTGACCGGTAGATCGCATGCCCGGGCCTGGCTATTCCCTCGGCGCGGAACCACGTTATCGCGAACACGATCGTGCCGAACAGCGCACAGCGGAAGTGCGCGATGTTGAAGTAGGAGTCGGGGACGGGGAAGTCGATCGGTGGGCTGACCACCGGCACGCCCGACAGTCCGCCGAGCAGGTTGGTGATCAGGAAGCCCACCGGGAACAGCGTCGGCGTCTCGAACGTCAACTGCCCCTTACACATCGTGCCGATCTAGTTGAAGAGGTTGATACCGGTCGGCACGACGATCAGGAGGGTCGAGATGCTGAAGAGCGGTAGCAGGATGGCGCCGGTGGCAAATATGTTGTGCCCAGACCGCGACGGACGGGGCGGCGATGGAGGTCGCCGCGTAGATCAATGTGGCGTGGCCGGTGGTTTGTTTGCGGCTGAACACGGGGAAGACCCGGGCACGATGCCGAACAAGCGCAGCGCCACAATACGCCTCGAGATGGCCGGAGTATCAGGACAGGTTCTGCCACAACAGAACACCGCCGTTGGTCGGGTCGTTGGTGTGCGCGCCCAGGTGGCCGTCGACGGCCGTGTGCCGAGGATGCGCAGAGCATCATCGACCGCGGTCCCTACACACTGGCCTGCGTGGCGGCCTTTGAGCGGGTCGGGTTCACGGCGCGTTCCGCGCGCCGGGCCTCTGCGCCCCAACAGGCATACCGAAACCGCGAATAACGTGACGTCCAGCGCGGTCCTGCACAGTAGCCGCACCGCCGCGGCAGATTCGGCGTTCCTTGGAAAACCCCGGCTCCCGGAATCCGTCACCGGCATCGGTCTCGAAATACAGCGTGCTCACGTCGTAGAGCACCAACGACGCCCGACCCAGCCCGGAATGGGCAGCGCACGCCGCGGCCCGCTGTTGGCGCCACGACGACGTGGCATACATCGGTAGTCGACGCTTGACCGTGGCATAGGACGCCGCGGCGACACCGACCTCCTGCAAGACCCGAAGACTGTCGGCCTTGCTGGTCGGTGTACCGCCCGTAATAGACAGGCTCGAAATCCCTTGCTGCAGCAAGGATCTACTCGGCGGTGCAGGTGGTGATGATCATCCGATGCGGAATCGGGTAATCGTCCGTCGCGTCGGCCGCGGCCGTGCCGGCGAATGCCGTCGCCGCGATACCGCCCGCGAGAACGGCAATACCGGCTCGCAGAACCGAACGCGCACGAACCCTTCGCGCCCCCCTCGGTGTGTCCATGGGTATCTCCTCTCTCCTCAACAGCACGGCGGTTTCGGCCCCCAGCCTGGCGCGCAACATCATCAGCGCCGCCCCGCAGCCGAGGTCAGGACCGGCATCTGGTCAGGGCAGTACGTGCCGATGGCGATGGCGAGGAACTGCCACGCCTGCGCCGTGGTGCTGCCCCTTGGGAGATTCTTGGAGAGGAACGCCGCCGACTTGTAGGCATCGGCGTCGATGCCGTTGCCCAGGCGTTCGCAGGTGATTCTGCCCAGCCACGCGTTGTAGTCGCGCTGAGCGTAGATGCCGTAGCCGTGGAGCTGGTTGGCGAAATCGGTGTCGACGTCGCTTGTGCCGGCGCGGCGAGCGCGACCGACGCCGCCGTGATCGACGCCAGCCCTGATAGCTTGCCCAATCTTATTGTGGTCCTTCATGACTCGTCGGACCCAAGTCGAGCGGCCGAGTCGGCGCCGCGTCGTCTGGCACTGGACTGCGAGCGGAGGCAGGGCTGGGAGCCAAACTCCGCGCCGGGTGGGAGCGCACTCGTAGCGGCCACCAGAACCACCGTCCCAGGAGCGTGGCGATCGAAGGCATGAGCAACGTGCGCACGATCAGCGTGTCTAGCAATAGCCCAACAGCGATGGTGGAACCGAGCTGAGCGATGATGCGCAGACTACTGCCGAGCATGGAGCCCATGGTGACGGCGAACACCAGGCCGGCAGCGGTCACCACGCCACCCGAGCCGCCCATGGCCCGGATATATCCGGTCTTCAATCCGGCGTGGATCTCCTCCTTGAACCGCGAGACCAGCAGCAGGTTGTAGTCCGATCCGACCGCTAACAAGATGATGACCGCCATCAACATCACCAGCCAGTGGATTTTGATGCCGAACAGGTCCTGCCAGATCAGCACCGACAGCCCGAAGGATGCCGCGATGGAGCTGGCCGCCGTGCCGACGATAACGAGCGCGGCAACCAAACTTCGGGTGATGAGCAGCATGATCATGAAGATCAGGGTGAGCGCGGATATCACCGCGATCATCAGGTCATATTTGGCGCCGTCGGCCATGTCTGCGTAGGTCGCAGCCGTACCGCCCAAATAGACTTTGGCGTCCGACAGGGAGGACATCTTCAAGCCCTCCTGCGCGGCCGTTCTCTCCGCACCGACACGTGCGATTCCCGCCGGGGTCATGGGATCATCCTGGTGGGTGATGAAATAGCGAGCGGACTTGCCGTCCGGAGATAAGAACATTACTAGACCGCGCTGGAACTCCGGGTTCTGGAAAGCCTCCGGAGGCAGATAGAAGAGGGCATCGTTTTTCGCGGTATCGAAGCTTTGCCCCATGGCGATCGCCGTATCGTTCATCGCCTCCATTTGACTGATCATCGCGGACATGGTGCTGTACATCGTCAGCGACAACCCGCGCATGGTTTTCATGGTGTCGATCATCGGCGGCAACAGCGCGAGCGTTTGCGGCAGGAGCGAATCGAGGTGCTCCGTGTCCTTGACGAGAGGGCCGAGATCGTCGGTCAGTTTGTCGATGCCGTCTATGGTGTCAAATATGGACCTCAGTGACCAGCAAATGGGAATATCGAAGCAGTGCGGCTCCCAGTAGAAATAATTGCGAATCGGTCTCCAGAAGTCATCGAAATCCGCAATATGATCTCGCAATTCCTCGGTATCGGCCTGGAGTTGCTTCGTTTGACCGACCAAGTCGTGAGTAGTGGCGGCGACCTGTTGCAGAATGCCGTACATGCGCTGCAGGTTGTCTATGGTGAACTGCATTTCATCGGTCAACTTCAGCATGTTGGCCATGCTGTCTTTCAAGAACGGCATGTTCTGCATCGTCGTCTGGCCTTGCATGCTGTTCTGAAACGGTATCGAGCTATGTTGGATGGGAATTCCAAGGGGCCGGGTGATGTCTTGCACCATGGCGATACCCACGACGCGGATGACGTTATAGGCCACTCTGTCCAACACAAGCATATCGGCCGGATTGCGCATATCATGGTCGGCGTCGAGCATCAGGATGTCCGGATTCATCCGGGCCTGCGAGAAATGCCGGTCGGCAGCCGCGTATCCCACGTTGGCTGGGGCGTTGCCGGGCAGATAGAAGCGGTCGTTGTAGCTCGTCGTGTATCCGGGCAGGACGATCATGCCGATCAGCACGACCACGGCACTGGCGGCCAGGATCGGCGCGGGCCAGCGGACCACCGCCGTGCCCACCCGCCGCCACAGCCGGCCCTGAGCTCGCTTGGATTCGAACAAACCCAAAAGGCTGCCGACGACAAGTACCGCCGGCCCCAGCGTGATCGCGGCCGCCACGAGGACCAGCATTCCGAGGGCGACGGGTAAGCCCATAGTGGAGAAGTACGGCAGCCGCGCAAAGCTCAGGCAGTACGTCGCCCCGGCGATCGTCAGCCCCGAACCGATGATCACCGGAGCGACGGAACGAAACGTGGTGTAATAGGCGGTTTCCCGATCCTCACCGGCCTGACGCGCCTCGCGGTAACGGCCGAACACGAATATCCCGTAGTCGGTGGCCGCCGCGATGCCCAGCATCGTCAGGATGTTCGTGGCGAACGTCGTCAGTCCCATGACGTTGTAATTGCCCAGAACCGAAATAACCCCTCGAGCCGCACCCAGCCCGATCCCGGTCAAGAAAAGCTGAACCAATGTGGTGACCACTGAGCGGTAGACGATCAACAACATGATCGCAATCGCCACAAGACTGAACACCGTGATCTTCCCGATGCTGGCGTTGCCGATGAGGTGCAAATCATCAGTAAGCGCAGCCGGACCGGTGACATTGGCCTTCACCCCCGGCGGGGCAGGCGTCGATGCCACCACCTTACGGACAGCGTCGACGGATTCGTTGGCTAATGTCGTGCCTTGGTCACCGGCGAGATACAACATCACATAGGCGGCCTTGGCGTCGGCGCTTTGGGCTCCCGCCGCGGTCAACGGATCGCCCCAGAAATCCTGGATGTGCTGGATATGCCGGGGATCCTGCTGCAACTGCTTAATTATGCTGTTGTAGTACCGGTGAGCGTCATCGCCGAGCAGCTGCTGGCCCTCGATGACGATCATCACCGTACTGTTGGAACTGAATTCTTTGAAGTTATGCCCCATCAGCATCATCGCCTTCATGGAGGGCGCATCTTGGGGGGTCATCGGTGCCGCATGTGCCTCCCCGACCGCTTCCAATTGCGGGGCGACGGTATTCACGACGACGGTGACCAACACCCAGAACAGGATGATCGGTACCGCCAACAGGCGGATGGCATGGGCTAGGAACGGCCGCCT
Source organism: Mycobacterium sp. (assembly GCA_025965975.1). Lineage (GTDB taxonomy): Bacteria > Actinomycetota > Actinomycetes > Mycobacteriales > Mycobacteriaceae > Mycobacterium. Next base: position 11,278 of record JAOPVX010000035.1, read on the forward strand.
GGGGTGCGGCATGGCATGCTTGGTGCTCGTGTCGGTCATGCGGACTTCACCAAGCAAAAGGTCTGCGCGTTGTGGCCATCGCGACTTTTTTCGTCCCTGACGACCCCGTCCACGGTGATACGACAGCCGATTTGATCGCTGTCGCCCTGGGCCATGATGTTGCCGCTGACCGAAGGCAGGGTCGTTGATATCGTGATCGACCACGGCAGAGGCGCCGCATCGATTTCGTGCGTGTTAGCGTCCGCGTCCAAATAGTCGATCTTGGCGGTGCTCCCCGCGGGGCCAAGGACCTCATAGACCAAGATCTTCGGGTTGAACTGCACGATCTCGAGACCGGCGCCGGCGTTAGCGTTGAGGTCCTGGGAGGCAAAGATCTTGTGCAGCCGCACAACCACCAATCCCGAGACAGCGAAC
>JAOPVX010000050.1 GCA_025965975.1 Mycobacterium sp.
ATGGCGAAGATCGGCGAGCATGCGGTGGTGCTCGGAGCAAGCATGAGTGGGCTGTTGGCCGCGACGGTGCTGGCTGACTTTTATCGGACCGTGACGGTGGTGGAACGCGATGTGTTGCCCGACGAACCCGTAAACCGGCGGGGAGTACCGCAGGGCCGTCACGCCCACGCCCTGCTCAGGCGTGGCGCGCAGATCCTGGAGGAACTATTCCCCGGCTTTGTCGATGAACTGGCTGCCGCCGGTGCACCAGTTTGGGCCGATGGGGATCTCAGCAAACTCTATTTCCGCCCCAACGGTCACGAGCTGGTCCGATGCGGCACGCTAGAAGATCACAAAGCATTTGAGACGCCCGTCGCGAGCAGGCCGTTTTTGGAGAGCCATGTGCGACGACGGCTCCGCGGCATCAAGAACGTGACGGTCCTGGGTGGCCACGACCTGGTCGAACTCACATCGACAGCGGATCGGACCCGCGTCACCGGTGCGCGGGTGGCCAACCGCGACGGCGGCGACCAACGGGAGGTGACGGCGGACCTGGTCGTCGACGCCATGGGCCGCGGTGCTCACACCCCGGCGTTTCTGGAAGCCCTCGGCTACGGCCGCCCGGTCGAGGAGCACATCGAAATGCACGTCACCTATGTCAGCCAGCTGCTGAGCATCCCTTGCGGCACTTTGCACGAGATGATAGTCGTCATCGGCCCGGCGCCGGGCCGACCAACCGGAATGTTTCTGAGCGGCTACGAACACGACACTTGGATGTTCACAGTTCTTGGGATGGCCGGACGCGAACCGCCCGGCGACCGCGCCGGCATGATCGCATTCGCCGAGGAATACACTCCCGCACCCATCCTGGCGGCCGTGCGCTCCGCCGAACCCCTCGGGGAGGTGGTACGACACCGCATGCCGTCCAGTCAGTGGCGGCGCTATGACAAGATGCGACGGTTTCCCGATGGTCTGCTGGCGGTCGGCGACGCGATCTGCAGCTTCAACCCCATCTATGGCCAAGGAATGACAGTCTCGGCGCTGGACGCGGTGGCCCTACGCGGCTGTCTGCGTCGCGGCGGTCACAACTTGCCGCGACGATACTTTCGCGCCGCCGCTAAACACATCAGTGTGCCCTGGCAGATGGGAGCCGGCTCCGACCTGGCTTTTCCCGAGGTCAAGGGGCGCCGGCGGCTATCGATGCGCATGTCGAGCCGGTTCGGAGAGTGGGCGCTGACCGCGTGCGAACACGACCCGATCACCTTCGAACGGTTCTTCAAAGTCAGCAACCTGATCGACCCTCCGATTCGCCTGCTGCACCCGTCCTTCTTGTTGCGAGTCGCGACGGTGAACCGGCGGCGCCGGCAAGGCCGTCTACCAGCCGCGACGGCGAGTGAAACGGCTCGCTGACCAACCGACAGTTGGGAGCCGCTATCTGCGAGCGCCCGGGACTAGATGCTTCCCGGGAAGCGAACTCTAGTGCGGCACCGGAAAATCCGCGAGGTCAGGCGATTTAGGCGTTGCCACCGGATCGAGATTCCTCAAATCGCGACGACGAAGACCTCTCCTCAGAGATGTCCCTCTTACTCCGCGTTACGGCATTACGTCAACTCGCGACGTACCCGTGCCAGGCGAACTGCAATTCGTCACCCATCTGATGCAATTTCCGAGGGTTTGTGTAAAGCGCCGTCGTCGAGGATTGCTCGTGCCCGACCTGTTGCTGGACGAACAGCGGATCATATCCAGCCTCGATCAGATGGGTCACATACGACCGCCGGAATCCGTGCAGGGATAGCCCGTCGGGCAGCCCCGCGGCACGACGGTGCGCGGAGAACCGCGTCGCATACGAGTCCAGGGTGAGCCGGGCGCCGCGCTCGGAGGGCCACAGCCACGGTGATGCCGCACCGAAGGTCATCCGTTGCCGACAGTCCGGATCGGTGATCCAGGCCTCCAGGATCTCCGGGGCCCAACCCATCAGCGGCACCGTCAGCACGGTGCGCCGCTTGGCTTGAGAACCCCGCGATCTCTTACCCCACCGCACGTACATAGCGCCGAACGACCCGTACTGCGAGACCTGCGGATTCGGGCCGAAGTCATGGATTTGCCAGCCACAGCAGTTCCTGCCTTCGTACACCGTAGGCGTAGGCCACCTTCGCGATGCACGCATCACCCAGCGTTGTCAGCCACGGCTTCTTATTCGCCGCATACAGGTCGTCGACGCGGTTGTCGAAGTAGTCGAACAAGCGTTGAACCTCATCGCGCGAGAACGCCCGACGCTTCGGATCGGCCTCATTCTCCGAGACATGGACCGGCAGGTTGTACTCGAAGCACACCTGCGCGGGATACTCGCCAAACAGTTTGTGGCACAGCTCGGCCCACCCGTAGCGGGGCTCACACAGGAAGCTACAAAACGACCGGATGGCCATCAGATACCCGCGCACCGTCGACTTCGCCGCGGGCGTGCCGCGCCGTTCGTGAACCCGGGCATGCAGCACCGTCACATAGTCGCCCACGTCGGCGGGGCTCCAATGCCACGGGTAGTCATTGCAGACCGTCTGAAAATCGGTCAGCACTCGCACATAGTTTCGAATGGTGCTGACGGCATTGTTGCGTACCAGCAGCGAAGCGCGCCAAGCCTCGAGCATCTCCAACCAGACCTGCTCGTCCGCCCGCAGTAGTCGCGTATCGCCACGCAGCAACCGCATCGGTGCACCGCCGGGGAGTGGCTCACGGTAAGCCATTCGGCAACCATAACAGCTTTCATTCATCTAACGAATGAAAACTACTTCGGCCGGTACGCGAGCGGATCGCCACATCGACCACATGGGTGCGGCCAGCACTGGCGGCCGATGTGACTCGGCCACGTCCACAGGGTCAACTCTACTGCCGCACAGTCGATTACGTCACAGTGACGAATATGTCCGGCATACCCGGACGCACTGGGGCCAGCCTGAAGGGGCCTCGGACGCGGCACAATGGCCGCTGCATGCGGACCGCTGAGCAGCTGCACGCTGCATTCATTAAAAGAATGAAACTGCCATCCACACAGCTAGATCAGTAGTTTTGATAGCCGGTGCATCAAGGCGATCCAGCCGGCAGGAGTCGAATGAGCAGGTCAGCGCGAAAAGCGCATCACCTCGAGTATTCATCCAGTGATGACCTCGATAGATAAGAATGCCGATAAGCCACATTATGTCAACTAAAAGACCGCAAGACGGTGCGCAAATGGGTGCGCCAGGCCCAAGTCGATGACGGCTCACGACCGGGTACGACAAGCGAGGAGTCTGCTGAGCTGAAGAAGCACAGGCGAGAGGTCGCCGAATTGCGAAGGGCTAATGTTATCTCGGGTGGGATGGGCTATTTGGCAACGTGACCAGGGTGTTTGTGTCGTGGACGGTGTCCGTGACGGGGGCGATGCGGTCGGCGCGGAGCTGCCCGTGTAGGTGGGCGATCTGAGTCGACCCCGACCGCTCCGAATAACCCAACAGCACAACGCGATTCGTTGTCATGACCTCATATGCTCTACCCTCCCTCTGCATGCGGCAGTCGCAGCGACGAGGTGCGGGGCGATGTCGCTCAAGCGTGGCGGGCCGCTTCTTGGGCGAGTTGCCGGTCTCAGTGAATCTGGCATGGACGACGACGCGTCGAGATGCCAGATAATTTGCGACTCTGGCTAACTCGCTGCGTCTCAAAATAGTTGGCTGTCTAGGACTGCTAAATATGCCTGCTGAGCTGCATCGACAAGCTGCGCGATACGGGGACTGAACCGATCCCCCTGGTACTGCGGAAGTGGCTCCGAAACACACCTCTCATGTCTACCACTACCCCGGTGCCATCGAACTTCTAAACCTTGTCGCGCAGTGCATCTCGTGTGCTGATAGTAGAGATTATGGTCAACTCGCTGCGCCGAACACCGCGACCACTGGGTAGCGCTGTTCTCGGCTCGGCGCCGGCTTGAATCGTCGTCATGTATTGGACAGGGAAGTCTGGCGAGACTCTGAGAGTCAGGCGTTATCATCGCTCCAAAAAACTATTGGTTCCCAGCATATTATCGCGTTACCTGACATAATCGAGTATCGGCTAGACACCGGCTAGAGCGTGACAGCCGCCCAACTTGTCGTGACGCTGTCAGCGCTGCGCGAGGCAGGCACCCACCCGCAGGACCGCATCGAACACGCGGCCGTCGTGCCCGACGACAGCATGGCCGACCTGACCGACCTCGGGGTCACGGTGGTGACTCAGCCGAACTTCGTCGCCGAGCGCGGCGACCAGTACCTGACCGACATCCCCGCCGCCGAACACCACGAGTTGTGGCGGGTGTCGTCACTGCGCAGCGCCGGGGTCAAGGTCGCGCTGTCCACCGACATGCCCTTCGGGGATGGCGACCCGTGGGCGAGCATGCGGGCCGCGGTGCGCCGCACCACCACAGGCGGCACGGTCCTCGGCGACGGCGAATGTGTCTCGGCACGTGAGGCTTTGGCGATGTTCTTCGGCACCTCGAGCCAACCCAGCGACCCGCGCGCCGTGCAGCCGGGCCACCCCGGCGACCTGTGCATGCCGGCCCCGCCGCCCGACGAGGTGCTCAACGAACTCGACCCACAGATGGTGGCCGCCACCGTCGTCGCAGGCGAGGTGGCTTTCGAGCGCAGCTGAGTTCTGCCTGTGGCGAACCACGGCATAGCCGCTGCCCGACAGGCGCTAACTGGGTTATGGCCGAAGACCGCGTGCCCGACGACGAGGAAGCACTGGACGCGTACTCGACCGTGGTCACCACGGTCGCTCGCGCGGTACTGCCCAGCGTCGCCAGCCTCGCGGTCCGTACCTCACGCGGCGAAGGCAGCGGCAGCGCCAGCGTCATCACGCCCGACGGCTACCTGCTGACCAGCGCCCACGTCGTTGCGGGGGCGAGCGGCGCCGAAGCGGCGTTCACCGACGGCACCACCGTGAAGGTCGACGTCGTCGGCCGCGACGTGCTGTCCGATCTGGCGGTCCTCAAGGCACGCGACGCGGTGCCTGCGCCGGTCGCCATGGGACGCGCCGAGGACCTGCGGGTCGGCCAGCTCGTGGTGGCCGTCGGCAATCCGCTCGGTCTTGCAGGCAGCGTTACCGCAGGCATCGTGTCCGGACTCGGACGCTCGTTGCCGACGAAATCAGGTCGGGTGGTCGATGAGGTGATCCAGACCGACGCCGCGCTCAATCCAGGCAACAGCGGCGGCGCGCTCGCCGACGGGCGGGGCCGAATGGTCGGCGTCAGCACCGCGGTCGCGGGAGTCGGTCTGGGACTTGCGGTTCCGATCAACGAGTCGACGCACAGGATCATAGCGTCGCTGATGAGCACGGGCCGGGTGCGCCGGGCCTGGCTGGGCATCGCCGGTGCGCATATCCCGGTCGCACCCGCACTGGCGGCCAAACTCGGCACTGCCACCGGGTTGCAGATCGCCAGCGTCGTGAAGGGCAGCCCTGCGGCTGAGGCGGGTCTTCGCGGCGGCGACATCGTGGTCAGCGTCGACGGACACCACATCGTCACCGCGACCGCAATCCAGAAGCTGATGGTCGAGGACGCGATCGCCCGTCGTATCGAGATGACGGTGTGGCGCAACGGTGCGCTGGTCGACATGTTCGTGGTGCCGCGGGAACTCGCCGACGCCTGAGCCCGACCAGATCTGAGTATTGTCGAATGAACTCAGCCCGGGGTAGGTTGACCGTCCCATGGAGCACTTCACCTTCGATCGCACCAACGGCCCCGGGCTTCACCCACCGCGGGTCTAGGCCGCCGGCTCGAACGCGCGTCGCAGAAGTGCGCACTGACTGTTGAAGAACGACTGCGACACTTCGGCTTTCGGCGCGAGAAGGTCGAAGACATGGAACGCGCCGTCGACGACTTCGAGGTGGCACGGCACGCCCGCCGCCTTCAGCCGCCCCGCATAGGCGAGGTCCTCGTCGTGGAACAGGTCGTGTGAGCCGACGCCGATCCACGCCGGGGCTAGGCCCGCCAGATCTTCGTGGCGTGCGTCGATCTCGGGCCTGTCCGAGGTTCGGTCATCGAGCATCGGATAGGCCATGGTCGACCAACCGTGGAGTGTCAAGTTACAGCTTACGTCTCTGTAAACTACAACCTTACATAATCTAGTTTCTCGGTCTCCCATTACGGATTTCGCGTAGAGGGACGTCGCACCCATTCGACTGAGGGATCGTCTGCTGCTAAGAGCTCGGCGATTTCGGGCTGCGGCTCACTGATGTTCCAAGGCGGCGCCGGCTGCGCCCCGCATGCCGCCGGCAGCGAGTGCCGGCGCGCCCCGATAGCACCTTCTGTCGGGACTAATAACCACTTTCGCGTCAGTGCGTGACGGTCCACGGTTCGCGGGCGAAGCGGCGGACGATGCCAGCGGTGCGTGCTGCGCGCCACCGCGTCACGGTTGCTCACCAACCCCGACACCGGCGCGATCGCGCCGCAGCTGCAAGTCATCGTCGACGCACTCGCCGCGATGGCCCGGC
>JAOPVX010000070.1 GCA_025965975.1 Mycobacterium sp.
TCGGGCATGACCGACGAAGGGGGCGGCGCCGAACTGGGTTTGACGGGCCGTGCGCCACGGACAATTCCTGAGCCCAAGCCCAGGAGCGTGCACGGTCCCGCCAAGGTCATCGCGATGTGCAACCAGAAGGGCGGCGTCGGAAAGACGACGTCGACCATCAATCTGGGTGCCAGCCTGGCCGAGTTCGGCCGCCGGGTGCTGCTGGTGGACCTCGACCCGCAGGGTGCGCTGTCCGCGGGACTGGGGGTGCCGCACTATGAACTCGAGCACACGGTGCACAATCTGCTGATCGAGCCACGGGTGTCGATCGACGAGGTGCTGATCCACACCCGGGTTTCGGGCATGGACCTCGTGCCGAGCAACATCGATCTGTCGGCCGCCGAGATCCAGTTGGTCAACGAGGTGGGGCGCGAGCAGGCACTGGCCCGCTCGCTGTACCCGGTGCTTGACCGCTACGACTATGTGCTGATCGATTGCCAGCCATCCCTGGGTCTGCTCACTGTGAACGGGCTGGCATGTAGCGACGGCGTGATCATCCCGACCGAGTGCGAATACTTCTCGCTGCGCGGCCTTGCGTTGCTCACCGATACCGTCGAGAAGGTGCACGACCGGCTGAACCCGAAGCTATCCATCAGCGGCATCCTCATCACGCGCTTCGACACCAGGACGGTGAACGCCCGCGAGGTGATGGCCCGGGTGATCGAGCGGTTCGGCGACCTGGTGTTCGACACCGTCATCACCCGCACGGTGCGCTTCCCGGAGACCAGCGTCGCCGGCGAGCCAATCACCACCTGGGCGCCCAAATCCGGTGGGGCAGAAGCTTATCGGTCGTTGGCGCGCGAGGTCATCGACCGGTTCGGCGCGTGAACGCAGAGACGCAACCGGATCAGCAACAAAGCGGGTTCCAGGTCCGGCTGAGCAATTTCGAGGGGCCGTTCGATCTGCTGCTGCAGCTGATCTTCGGGCACCGCCTCGACGTCACCGAGGTGGCGCTGCATCAAGTGACCGACGACTTCATCGCGTACACCAAGGCGATCGGCCCGCAGATGGAGCTCGACGAAACCACTACGTTTCTCGTCGTCGCGGCGACGCTGCTTGACCTCAAGGCCGCGCGGCTGCTGCCGGCCGGTGAGGTGCACGACGAGGAGGACCTCGCGCTGCTGGAGGTGCGCGACCTGCTGTTCGCGCGGCTGCTGCAATACCGGGCGTACAAGCACGTCGCGGTGATGTTCGCCGAGCTCGAGGCCGCGGCACTGCGCAGCTATCCGCGGTCGGTGGCGCTGGAGCAGCGCTACGAGGACCTGCTGCCCGAGGTGATGCTCGGCGTCGACGCCGAGAGCTTCGCGCAGCTCGCCGCGTCGGTGTTCACCCCGCGCCCGGTGCCGACGGTGGGCATCGAGCACCTGCACCAGCTGATGGTGTCGGTGCCCCAGCAGATCGGCAATCTGATGAACCTGCTGGAGAGCCGTGGAATCGGGCAGTGGGCGTCCTTCTCCGAGCTGGTGGCCGACTGTGGGGAACCGATCGAGATCGTGGGCCGGTTCCTGGCGCTGCTCGAGCTGTACCGGGCGCGGGCGGTAGCATTTGATCAATCAGAACCGCTTGGTGTGCTCCAGGTTTCGTGGACCGGAGAACGGCCAACCAATGACGACCTGGCAACCGAGGATGCGGTGGAAGTAGAAGACGCTGATGACTGACGACCTTCCCACGGATCTCGACCTTGGCATCGACGTCGCGACCGCACCAGAGCTGGAGGAATCCGAACTGGGCGCGGCGATCGAGGCGTTGTTGCTGGTGGTGGACACCCCGGTGACGACCGAGCAGCTCGCGGTGGCGACCGACCAGCCGTCGTACCGGGTGGCGGCAAAGCTCCAGCTGATGGCCGAGGAGCTCACGGCCCGCGACAGCGGGATCGATCTTCGGGAAGCCGGCGGGGGCTGGCGGATGTACACCAGGGCGAGGTTTGCGCCGTACGTGGAGCGGCTGCTGCTCGACGGCGCTCGGTCCAAGCTGACCCGCGCGGCGCTGGAGACGCTGGCGGTGGTGGCGTACCGGCAGCCGGTGACCCGAGCTCGGGTGAGCGCGGTCCGCGGCGTCAACGTCGACGCGGTGATACGGACACTGCTGGCGCGCGGGCTGATCACCGAGGCCGGTACCGATTCCGACAGCGGGGCGGTGACGTTCGCGACGACCGAGCTGTTCCTTGAGCGGCTGGGATTGACGTCGCTGTCCGATCTGCCGGACATCGCGCCCCTGCTGCCCGACGTCGACGTCATCGACGACTTGAGCGAATCCCTCGGTGAGGAGCCGCGTTTCATGAAGCTCAGCGGCGCGCCGGCGGCCGAGGCGCCGATGTCGTTCGACGTGGACCAGGAGTGAGATGGCGGACTCCGAGGGCGTGCGTCTGCAGAAAGTGTTGTCGCAGGCCGGAATCGCGTCGCGCCGCGTCGCAGAGAAGATGATCCTCGACGGCCGGGTGGAGGTCGACGATCGGGTGGTCACGGAGTTGGGCACGCGGGTAGACCCGGACGTGTCGGTGATCCGCGTCGATGGCGCCCGCATCACGGTCGATGACACGTTGGTGTATTTGGCGATCAACAAACCGCGGGGGATGCATTCGACGATGTCCGACGACCGCGGCCGGCCGTGCATCGGTGACCTGGTCGAGCATCGAGTGCGGGGCAACAAGAAGCTGTTTCACGTCGGGCGGCTCGACGCCGACACCGAAGGGCTGATGTTGTTGACCAACGACGGTGAACTGGCGCACCGGTTGATGCATCCGTCGTTCGAGGTGCCCAAGACCTATCTGGCCACGGTCGTCGGCTCGGTGCCGCGCGGGGTGGGCCGCAAGCTACGGGATGGGGTCGAACTGGAGGACGGGCCAGCCCACGTCGACGATTTCGCGGTCGTCGACGCGGTTCCTGGCAAGTCGCTGGTGCGGGTGACGCTGCATGAGGGCCGCAAGCGGATCGTGCGGCGAATGCTGGCGGCGGTCGGATTCCCGGTGCAGGAGTTGGTGCGGACGGACATCGGCACGGTGTCGCTCGGCGATCAACGGCCCGGCAGCATCCGGGTGTTGAGCCGCAAGGAGATCGGGGAGTTGTACAAGGCGGTGGGGATGTGAGCTCCGCGCTGATGATTGCCATCGACGGGCCCGCGGGGACCGGAAAGTCCTCGGTGTCACGGGGTTTGGCGCGGGCATTGGCCGCACGCTATTTGGATACCGGTGCGATGTACCGGATCGTGACACTGGCGGTGTTGCGGGCCGGGATCGATTTGGACGACGTCGATGCTGTCGGCGCGGCGGCGGAGGACGTCGACCTTGCCATCGGGTATGACCCTGACGAGGATCGCTCTTACCTTGCGGGGGAAGATGTTTCGGCCGAGATCCGCGGCGACGAAGTGACCAACGCGGTATCGGCGGTGTCCGCGGTTCCCGCGGTGCGGACCCGGCTGGTTCGGTTGCAGCGCGAGCTGGCGGCGGGCCAGGGGAGCGTCGTGGTCGAGGGCCGCGACATCGGCACGGTGGTGCTGCCCGATGCCGACGTGAAGATCTTCCTGACCGCGTCGGCCGAGGAGCGGGCGCTGCGGCGCAACGACCAGAACATCGCGTCCGGATTGGGTGACGACTACGAGGCCGTGCTGGCCGACGTCAAGCGTCGGGATCATCTGGATTCGACGCGGGCGGTGTCGCCGTTGCGGGCAGCCGACGATGCGTTGGTGGTCGACACAAGCGATATGAGCGAGCCGCAGGTGGTCGCGCATCTGCTGGACCTCGTTGAGCAACATGCCGGGGCGTCGCGGTGAGCTCGTCCGATTCAGACGGCACCTGGGCCGACGAAGGCGACTGGGAGCTCGGCGCCGAAGAGGTAGCCGAGGCGATCGAGGAAGCCGCGGCGCCGCCACCGGTGGTGGCTGTCGTGGGTCGCCCGAACGTCGGCAAGTCCACGTTGGTCAACCGGATCCTTGGCCGCCGTGAGGCGGTCGTGCAGGACGTACCGGGGGTGACGCGCGACCGGGTGTCGTATGACGCGCTGTGGTCGGGGCGGCGGTTCGTGGTGCAGGACACCGGCGGATGGGAGCCCGACGCCAAGGGCTTGCAGCAGTTGGTGGCCGAGCAAGCGTCGGTGGCGATGCGTACCGCCGACGCGATCATCTTCGTGGTCGATGCGACGGTGGGGGCGACGACGGCCGACGAGGCCGCAGCGCGGCTGTTGCAGCGTTCCGGCAAGCCAGTGTTCTTGGTGGCCAACAAGGTTGACACCGAACGCGGTGAGGCCGATGCCGCGGAGTTGTGGTCGTTGGGGCTGGGGGAGCCGCATCCGGTTAGCGCGATGCACGGCCGCGGGGTGGCCGACCTGCTGGACAAGGTGATCGACGCGCTGCCCGCCGTTTCCGAGATGGCGTCGGGCAGCGGGGGTCCGCGGCGAGTTGCGTTGGTGGGCAAGCCGAATGTCGGCAAGAGCTCGTTGTTGAACAGGCTGGCCGGCGATGAACGGTCGGTGGTGCACGACGTCGCCGGCACGACCGTCGATCCGGTCGACTCACTGATCGAAATGGACGGCAAGATCTGGCGTTTCGTCGACACCGCGGGGTTGCGCCGCAAGGTCGGACAGGCGAGCGGGCACGAGTTCTATGCATCGGTTCGCACACACGGCGCGATCGATGCCGCCGAGGTGGTCATCGTGTTGATCGACGGGTCGCAGCCGCTGACCGAGCAGGACCAGCGGGTGCTGTCGATGGTCATCGAGGCCGGCCGGGCGCTGGTGCTGGCGTTCAACAAGTGGGATCTGGTTGATGAGGACCGGCGCTACCTGCTGGAGCGCGAGATCGAGCGAGAGCTGGCGCAGTTGCAATGGGCGCCGCGGGTCAATATCTCGGCGAAGTCCGGGCGCGCGGTGGGCAAGCTGGTGCCGGCGTTGGAGAAATCGCTGGAGTCGTGGGACACCCGGATCTCGACCGGGCGGCTGAACACCTTTCTTAAGGAGATTGTCGCCGCGACGCCGCCGCCGGTGCGCGGCGGAAAGCAGCCGCGGATTCTGTTCGCCACGCAGGCAACCGCGCGGCCGCCGACATTCGTGCTGTTCACCACGGGATTCCTGGAGGCGGGCTACCGGCGGTACCTGGAGCGACGGCTGCGCGAGACATTCGGGTTTGACGGCAGCCCGATCCGGATCAACGTCAGGGTGCGCGAAAAGCGGGGAGCGCGCTCTCGATAGGGTTGGTCAAGTGCCCGTCGTCGACATGATCCTGATCGCGTTGGCCGGCGTCGGGGCGGGTGCGATCAACGCGGTCGTCGGCTCAGGCACCCTTATCACCTTCCCGACCCTGGTGGCGCTGGGCTATCCGCCGGTCACATCGACGATGTCGAACGCGGTCGGCCTTGTCGCGGGCAGCGTGTCGGGAACCTGGGGATATCGGCGCGAGCTACGTGGCCAGTGGAACCGTTTGGCCTGGCAGATTCCGGCGTCGTTCGTGGGCGCCGGCGTGGGCGCATGGCTGCTGCTGCACCTGCCGGAGAAGGTGTTCACCGAGGTCGTGCCGGTCCTGCTGATCATCGCGCTGATACTGGTGGTGGTCGGTCCGCGGATCCAGGTGTGGGCGCGCAAGCGAGCCGAGGAGACGGGCCGTTCGGCGGAGCACCTGTCGCCGCGGCGGATGGCGGCTTTGGTGTTCGCGACGTTCGCGATCGGTGTTTATGGCGGCTACTTCACGGCGGCGCAGGGGATCATGCTGATCGCCGCGATGAGCGCGATGCTGCCGGGGGACATGCAGCGGATGAACGCGGCGAAGAACCTGCTGTCGCTGGTGGTGAACATTGTGGCGGCGGTGGCCTATACCGTCGTGGCGTTCGACCGGATCAGTTGGCTGGCAGCGGGATTGATCGCGGTGGGCTCGCTGATCGGAGGATTCCTCGGAGCGCATTACGGACGGCGACTGTCGCCGGATGCGCTGCGCGCGGTGATCGTCGTCGTCGGTCTGATCGGGCTGTATCGGCTGCTCACCGTTTAGGGCGAGCGGCGCGGTCTACGGTAGGATTTCGATCTGCTGCCGGCGATCCCGGCAGCACCGCGGGCTGTGGCGCAGTTTGGTAGCGCACTTGACTGGGGGTCAAGTGGTCGCAGGTTCAAATCCTGTCAGCCCGACCAGGTCAGAGTGCTTTTTGGCCAGCGCGGCCATCGGATATTCAGGGCTTACCCCAGTTGTTACCCCAATTGGGGTAAGGTCGCCGTCATGGGCACACGCACGGCCAACGGCACCGGCAACATGCGCAAG
>JAOPVX010000105.1 GCA_025965975.1 Mycobacterium sp.
CCGGGCCGGCAGGTCGTCACCATAGTTGACCGGGACCGCGCCATGGTCGGCGAGCCAGGCATCGTTGGACGGCCCGGCGATGCCGAGGACCGTGGCCCCGGCGCGTCGGGCGAGTTGAACCGCGATCGAACCGACACCGCCGGCCGCACCCGCGATCGCTACCGTCTCCCCCGGTACGAGGCGCACCGCCCGCACCGCGCCGTAGGCAGTGGCGCCCGCGACAAACAGCGAGCCGGCCACCTCCCAGGAAACCTCGGACGGCTTGGCGGTCAACTGGTTTGCCGGAACCGTCACGTATTCGGCGTGGCTGGACCGACGCATGGAGAACCCGATCACCTCATCGCCCACAGCGAAACCGGTGACGCCGGAACCGAGTTCGGCCACCACCCCCGCCAGGTCGCTGCCCTGACCGGACGGAAACGTCGCAGGAAACAGATCGTGCACGCCACCTGCGCGAATCACCGCCTCACTCGGATTGATGCCGGCCGCCCTGACCTCGACCAATACCTCACCGGCTCCCGGAACAGGGCGGGGCACGTCGCGCACCTCGAGGACGTCGATGCCGCCGTACGAATCGAACTGCACTGCTTTGGGCATGAGCGCTACAGTAATAGATTTACGTGATGTGTCAATCAGTCGATGTCGGAGCGATCGGCTAACCACACGTGGCGAAACCCGATGAACCACAACGTCCCGTGGTTACCGCGCGGCTCCCGCGCGTCCGAGCGCACCGATGACTGCACGGATCGATCGTCTGGAGCCTGACGCGCAACCGACCAACGGCCGGAAGTGGTCCTGGGGACTCACTTCCGGCCGTTGGACGGTCACCACCGGTTCCGTGGTGGCGGTGTCATTCAGTTGCCCAGCGGCGGGTCAAGCTCGGGCGCAGGTGCCGCAGCCGGCTGGTCGGTGCGCTGGCCGGCGCCGACCTCGCCTGCCGTCTGCTGGACCGCCGCCGCCGGGGCGGGAGCGATCAACTGGCGGGCGGCGAAATCGGCCGCCTGGTCGGCCATTCCGTTGTCCTTGTAGGAGCTGTGTGCGGCACGGTCAAGGCCACCTGGGAAGCAGACCGGGTCGCCGGTTGCGCACAGCTGAAGGGTTTTCGCCGTGTAGGGCTGGCCGATGGTGATGGATGGTGCGTTGTGGTCGACCAGGTTTAGAAACCAGCTATCCGGTGTTCCGAACAGGACTACTGCCGCGACGTGCGGGGCGATCGCAGGAGGCATCGGGCCGGTGATACCGGCCGGCAGGGCGAATCCGGCGGGAACAGTATCGGTGGTGGTGTAGCCGGCTAGTGCGGCGCCCTGCGAGTAACCGCCGAGCACGATCTTGGTGGTCGGGCAGCTCGTCGCGATCGTCTGGATCTTATTGCTGGCGTCGACGATTCCGTCGGCGGTTTGCCCGAAGTTCAACGATGCGGGGTAGTTCACCGCATACACGTCGACCGTTTTTCCTGGCAGGCGGGCGTTGAGCGCGTCGACGAACGATTGCCCGGTCGCGCCGACTCCGGGTGCCTCATTCGTGCCGCGGGCGAACACCACTTCGACGGAAGGACACGAGTCGTCGGCGGCATTCGCCGACGGGGTCGGGGCGGCAAGCGAGCCGGCGAGGATCGCGGCCACGGCGAGCGCGCCGAAAATCGTGGACAGTGCCGCGCGGACGGTCAACGCGCCCGTTCTGACGACCAGGGGTGTGACGGTGCTCATGATTTGGCTCCTCTTCCTAGTTCCCATTCACCGCCACTTCAATGTTTAAGTCACGGCCCTGCCCTGTACAAGTGGGCGGCTGGATCTGCGATTCCGGGAAACCCAGTGATCTACACCACTTGTGGAAGGGCGGATCGCCGAGGAGGTACAACGCGGGCCAACCGGGGGACTGTTGTAGGCGCTCTGCCGCGCCCAGGCGGACGTCTGTTGGGCCTGCTCGCGCCCTCTCAACGGCCTGATCCGGACTATTGGTCGTTTCGGACACGGTGGCAGCCCGTGGGCCTTGGGGCGCGAAGGCGGGATCGGCTTCGGGTAGATGGATGTCCTGCTGATGAGGCCGACGCGGATCCGAGGCACTGTGGCCGCAGCAGGTTCAGCGCGGCGCGACCTAACCGGCGGAAGCACACGTCGAAGGTCGGCTACGGTGCCGCCTCGGCTTGGCAGACGTCAGCGCAGTTCGGTTTCGCACTGCCGCGCGTCTCATGATCACGGCGGACGCATCGCGTGTCGAGACGAGGACTGCGGCTCAGGACGGTGTGGTGTTAGGCCAACTGTCGTCTGGGGGCAGTCCATCGAGAATGCGCTGGCAAATCGTGCCTAGCTGGCGAGTCTGGGCCTGCGTCAACCGGTCGAAGACGAACTCGCGCACTGCGTCTACATGCGAAGGAGCGGCTTCTTGCAGTCGGCGAAGTCCCGCAGGGCTCAGAACCGCAAGAGTGTAGCGACTGTCCTGCGCGTCGGGATGACGTGATATCCAGCCGCGCTTTTCAAGGCGGCCGACGGCTTGGGACAACCGCGGCAACGAGCTGCCGCACAGCGTGGCGAGCACGCTCATCCGCAGCATCGATCCGGGCGTCTCCGACAGACGCGCCATTATCAGATACTCGAATTGGCTGATACCGAACTCACGCTGCAACTGTGCGCTGAGCACTGGTTGCAACCTGAGGATCATTGTCGAGAGCTGCGCCCAGATCTGCTGTTCGCGCTCGTCTAGCCACCGAGTCTTGTCCGCAGTGTCCATGACCTCACTCTAGCTTAATTCTTGAACCGGGAATTGCCACCACACTTAATGGTTTAAGTGTGTATGGGATCGAACGCGCTCAGCAAGGACAGGGGTCAGCGATGAAGGCAGTGGGAGTGACCGGACCGGACTTCATGCCGCGCTTGTTCGATATCGACGAACCAGTCGCCGCGCCCGACGGTGTCGTTGTCGAGGTGATGGCCACCTCGGTGAACGACTTCGATCGAGCCGCGGTAGAGGGGCGCTACATCGGCTTGACGGGCCAGCTAGATCCCGTGCTGCTGGGACGCGACTTCGTGGGCCGGGTGGCTGCTGTCGGCGACGACGTGGACTACGTCGAAGTCGGCATGTACGTAGCAGGCACGCTGGCGCCTGGGCGGTCAGGCACTTTCACCGAAATGGTGGCGGTTCCGGCGGACTCGCTTGCCCCCGTCCCTGACGGCGTCGACCTCGCGCAAGCCGCTGGGGTGGGCTTGGCTGGGGTCAGTGCGCTCGACGCAGTCGGCGCACTTGGAGCCACACGTCTCGGAACCATGGTGATCCACGGTCCCGTCAGTGGGGTCGGCGGATTCGCCCTCCAGCTGGCGAAGGCACACGGTGCCGTCGTCGCGGCAGTCACCCTCCCAGAGGAGGCCGACTTAGCTCGAAAGCTCGGCGCCGACGTTGTCATCCCGCAGGGCGCAAACGCGACACAGTCAATCCAGGCGGTGCGGGACTTTTTTGGCGGCGGCGTCGACACCGCCATCCATGTCGCCGGTGACCTCTCCGTGGCCGCCGGCGTGGTGCGCCCGGGTGGGAAGTTCACCTCGGTCACCGACACCGCGACGCGGGCTATCCCCTCAGACGCCGAATACATTCCCACAATCGTCGCCCCGAGCGGGCACAAGCTAGCCGATCTCCTCTTTAAGGTCGCCGCGGACCGGCTACACAGCCATGTCGGCCGCACAGTATCTTTCGATCAGGTTGGCGACGCCGTCAATGCGGGTAGCAATAACGCTGGCGGCCGTACTGTTCTCGTACGCTGATGAGGCGGGTGTCAGTGGGCAGCTGCGGACTCTGTGATGAATCGCAGGCCCGTCAACACCCATCCGTCCCCAAGCGTGGCCGCCCAAAAGGCCGGCGCGAAACCCCAAGCGGCGGAGGGTTTAGGCGGCGTTGGCGGCGAATGGTGGTCTGTAATGTCCTGGGCCAGTTCACCGTAGCGATGCCCATCGACCCGACCGGATCGGTGCGGCCGTTCAACAGATCGACGGGCCCGCGTGGACGCGATGCTGATGAGTCTTAGGAGATAAACATGCAAATCGGAATCCTCGGTGCAGGGCACGTCGGCCTGGCGGTGGGGCGGCGGTTGACCGGCGCGGGCCACCGCGTGATGCTTTCCAGTGCGCGCGGTCCGCATGCCCTAACGCCTGTCGCCCAAGACATCGGCGCCGAGGCCGCCTCGGTCACCGAAGCCGCAGCGCAAGAACTCGTGCTGCTTGCGCTGCCCTGGCCGGCAGTGCCGGACGCGCTCGACTCGCTACCCGATTGGCAGGGCCGAATCCTCGTCGACGCTACGAACCCATTCGTCGCGTTGGATCCCCTGCAACTCGCTGATCTCGAGGGCCGAAGCGCAAGCGTCGTCGTCGCCGAGCACGCACCTGGTGCGCGGGTGGTCAAGGCGTTCAACTCGATCACCATGGCGAACTTCGAAAAGGGGCCTCGACAGGGCGACGCGAGACGGGTGTTGTTCGTCTCCGGTGACGACGTCGCGTCGAAGGAGACGGTCCAACGCTTGATCACCGAACTCGGCTATGCGCCGATCGATCTCGGCGGCCTTGACGACGGTGGCCGCATGCAACAGCCTGGTGGCCCGCTGGCTGGCCCGGACCTTCTGATCAACCAGTGACGAGAGCGAGCCGGCGCTGGGCCCAACCAGAGTGCGGTCACGACGGGTCTAAGGGGCTTGGGCGCTGATTCGCGGTTAACGCGGCCGTCGACGGCACCGCCTCCGAGGTGTCAGCCAGGCGGGTAGCGCCGATGACCGAAAGGCATGCGGAGCACCCCTGATCTTCCTAGGCCGCTAGAAGGGGTACTGGGCAATCTCGTCGCGAACGGTGATCCACTTCCACTCAGTGAACTGATCAGCGTTGGTGAGAGTGCTGTGGCTGAACCCGTTGCCCGACATGCCAACTCCGCCGATCGGGCCA
>JAOPVX010000131.1 GCA_025965975.1 Mycobacterium sp.
CGTACACCCAAGACGATGGCGCCCAAGACTGGCAGCTCTGAGGCGGTTGTTGAACGATTCGATGTAGGCGTCCGTCCCACGGAGTCTCCGGCGGAATGTAGGAAAGTCCAACCTTGTTCTCGCAGAACCGTTGTAGCGCTTAGGAAACCAACTCCGGGCCGTTATCCATCCGCAGTACCTTCGGCGGCCCGCCAGCGGCAGCGAACGCATCCTCCAACTCGACCACCAACCGCTCGGCGGTGATCGCGCGTTCCACCAAGTGCCGATGGCGGGAACAGCCAGTTGCACCGGCTGGTAACACAACCCAGTTAGCCCGCGCCGCCGCCAGGTTTAGCTACAGCAAACATATGATCAAGTCGGCGATGACGTGCGCCTCGCGCGACCTGGGAAGGCCTGTTGGGCTCTCATCTGTAAAGGAGGTTCCGAGCGGGCAAGCCGCAGTGCCAAGCCGGGTGTTGACGACGGTCTAAGGGTAGGCCGGTGGCGTCGCTAGTTGTCCCCTCTTCGACCGCCGCCAACGCCGGGAAGCATGGTCTCTAAGTCCATTGCAGCGGAAGAAGATTCGTGGTCGTTGCCATCGCGGCTGGAGCTTAACCAGCATCCCCAAGAATCCTCCAAGGCATCCATCACACCCGCTACATAACTGGCTAAAAAGCCGACCGACGAAGGAAGGAATACTGATATGTCATTCAAGAGCCCGCCGCCGACGCTGCGGGCCGTTATCCGGTCAATGCCTGGGCCGCGGACAGGATTCGCCCGACCGTGCTGTGGTGCACCCGGTGATGACGGCCGATGGCGCTTGGCGACGCACCGGCCTCGCGTTGCGCGAGGATCGTGGCGACCAGCTTCGGGTTCTTGGAGGTGACACGATCGCGCACAATAGATTCCGCAACAGGCTGCCAACGCTCGATGTCGGCGGTATCGACGACATTCACCGCCGCGGGCGCGGGTTCGCGATTGGCGTTGGCGGGCGCCCGAGCAGTCGAGCCGTTGCGTTGAGAGCCCTGCTCGGCGACCCTGGCCTGCCGAGGCGGTCTGGCTGGCGCGGCCTGCGCAGGCTCAGCGTGCGAGACCTGTGCTGGCGAGACCACCTCGGCTGCAACATCGTTCACTCCAACCAGGGCGGTGCGGCGGCTCAGCGACAGCAGGCACAGCGTGGCTTGCGCGATGGCGACGTCGATCGCGCACGGCCACAGCCAGGCGATCGCCTCCGGCAGACCCAAAGTCACGGCCAGCGGCCGCAACGCGTCAAACGACAGCACGAATGCACAGGACGCCAGAGCCAGCGTCATCAGCAGTGCACACCAGTAGGTCACTCCACCGGCGCGGGTGCGTACCAGCACGGCGACCGAATGAGTGGCCGCAAGCAGCACCAGCGGCGGATTCTCGGCGGAATTGCATCCAATGCACGATTCCGCGATCTACCAGCTGGGGATTTACTCGCCGTCCGTGACGGGTCCGACGCTACCCGAAAGCGGCCTGAACTGCATCCCTTGCACTAAACGTGTATCTGATGCATGATTCGTGCGTTAGCAGGGAGGTGTCGTGGTTCGTAAACCTGATCCGCCAGGGCCTGGATCGGCGCGTCTGGAGCTGGCGACGGGGATCTCGCACCTGCATCCCGAAGACAGCATGGTGCGGGCGATGCTCGATGGCTGGGAGAAACAGCAGCTTGGCGGCCGGTTGTTCCGAGGCAACACGGTAAGCGTCCGCGCCGGCGCTGTGCGCGCTCTGATCGACTTTTCCAGCGCCTATCCGTGGGACTGGACTGCCCTGATGATGGACGAGTGGTCTGCTCACTTAGTCGGCGATCTCAAACGCGCGAAGTCGACCATTCGGCAGAAGCAAGGTGCGATCCGGATGTTCTGCAGTTACATCACCTCGCCGTACTACGACTGGCCGGCGCTGTGTGAGGAATGGTTTGGCACACACCCGGTTCAGGTCTGCCATGAGTGGAATACCGTTGCTCACCTGGTGGATTACGAAGGTAATCCTGGCCGACGGGCGCTGACCCGCAAGGAGTTACAAGATTTCCTGGATTGTGCCGACGAACGCGTTGATCGCTCGCGTCGATCCCGCCGCAAGGGCACCCTGGGCGCCTACCGCGATGCCACCATGTTCAAGACGATGTATGGGTGGGGGCTACGGATCAACGAACTGTGCCGTCTGGACTTTGCGGATATGCACCGCAATCCCCACGCCCCAGAACTAGGCCGGTGCGGAAACCTGCATGTGCGGTATGGCAAGGCTTCCAAAGGATCTGAGGCGAAGCGGCGGATGGTGCCAACACTCATGCCGTGGGCCGCGGAGGCATTAGTGGACTACGCGGTCAATATTCGGCCCGTGTATGCCCACAGTGCCAAACCGGCGATGTGGCTGACCGAGCGCGGTTCGCAGATCAAGCCACGAACCCTGGCCGACACATTCAGTGAGATCCGCGAGGAAGTCGGCCTGGACGCGGCTCTCACACCGCATTGCTTCCGGCATTCCTTCATCACCCACATGACTGAGAACGGCGTGGATCCGAATTTCCTGCAACAGATTTCGGGCCACCGATTCGCCTGCACCACGCAGATCTATACCCATCTCAGTGGTGAGTTCATGGACACGATGCTGCAGGGTGCTCTAGCACGGATCAGCACGATGGGAAAGCGCCAGGATGAACCGTTCAACTGATTATCGCTGGAATCTACGCAAACTGATGGCCGATCGGGGCATGTTTAACACGACAGCCCTGCGACCTCTGCTAGCTGAGCACGGGGTGCACTTGTCGGCCAGCCAGATCTATCGGCTCGTGACCGAAAAGCCCGAGCGGTTGAGCCTGGCTACGTTGGTGGCGTTGGTGGAGATCCTAGGCTGCACGATCGATGAGCTGATCGAAGTCGCGCCAATCACCGCCAAAGCCAAAAAAGCCGCCGGAGAAACCCGTTCGCTGAAGCCCAAGGCAAGGGCGAACGACATTGGCGGGCGTCGTCCGGTACGGGCCCGAATCGTGGAACCGGATGCGTGATGTCGCCGGTGCGCGCTCCCTCGAGCATTCTCGTCGACGACATCACCGGCCCAGTTAGTCGTATCGAGCCTGCCTTGAGCGTCGACTCCGTCCACGCGGCGATCGCCGCCACCACACAGGCCGAAAACGAACTGGCGAAACTGGCGCGCGTTCTTCGCCACGACGCCACCGTGCTCACGGGCCCAGCGGGCACGGTATGTGTGGTCAACATCGAACCGCTGATCCGCAATCTTCAAAAGGTCGGCGGCACCAGTGTGGTTGTGCCCCGCTGCTCGCAATGCTCTGTCAATCCCACGGAGATGTATTCGCGCCAACTCCGTGTACGCCTGTGCCGAGCGTGCGCGCTGGCCCGATACGGCAGCACGATGTGCGAATGTGCCAACTGTGGCCGACAAGATAGGCCTGCGTATCGGGCGCGCGTAGACGGGATACTCTGCCGAAGATGCGTACCCGAACCCGATGTCGACCACCACGCCGCGGTGATCGACGGCCTGGCTGCGCTGCACACAGGGTTATCGGCGGAAGTGATCGAGCAGATCGCCGATACTCTCAAAACGACTGCTGCCAAACGAGAACTCAACTGGATCCTGCACGACCAGCCCGGCGTGTTCACCGGTACGAATCCCCACGAGTCCGCACGTTCGGTCCGTCTCGCCGGGATGCTCATCGCCGCGGGTGCGGCCAACATTTGCGTGCCGCGATGCGCGTCGTGCTCTCGCCAGACCGCACTGCCGAACAACCTTCACGGATACCGCTGCTGCGGCAGGTGTTGGCGGCACGAACGGTCCCGCGGCCCCTGTGCACGGTGCGGTAGGCACGGCCACCTGCAGAGGATCTACGGCACCGAGGAATGTGTGTGCACCCACTGCTACCGCAACGACGCGTCGAACCATCGCCAATGCACCCGTTGTGGAGCTTTTGAGTTTATCGAGCACCGTGATGGCGACATCATGGTGTGCCGCCGCTGTTACCGGAAGCCTTTGACAGTCTGTGGGACCTGTGGTGGTAAGCATCAATGTTGGCGCGGGCACGACGGCCACCCAATCTGCAGCACCTGCGCAGCCAAACAGCGAACTAAGGAGGCCTGCAGAATCTGTCACGAACTACGCCCAGTCCATGTTCGGAGTGAGGCCGGCGACGCGATCTGCAACCGGTGCGCGAGGAAGCGGGAACCGTGCGCTCGATGCGGAAAAGTGTTGCAGGTGTCGGCGCGCCTGCCCGACCTAGGGCCGCTGTGCTCCGCGTGCCTCAAGCGCGAACCAGCCTTCTTCAGCAACTGCCAGCAATGTGGTGTTCATGGCAGGACACACCACCGCGGTCTGTGCCCAGCCTGCGCCTGCCCCGTCGTCTTAAACGACCTGTTCAGCCGCGGTGGCCGCTTGAGTCCGGCTGCACGACAACTCGTCGACGCGCTGCTCAAATGTGATGCCGCAGCGGTGCTCAGGTGGGTGCAGAAGACGCGAAATAACGGGCTTGCTATCGCCATTCGCGATCTCGATCGTGCCTTGACCCACGAGCGACTCGATCAGCTACGTTCGAGCAAGTCTCGCGAATGGTTGCGCAACCTCCTTATGGACGCCGATACCCTACCGGAGCGCGATGTCTATCTTCACCGGACGGAGGAGGCCATTAAGACGAGCATCAACGCGGTCGGAGACCGCGACGACCGCAACACGCTACGGTCGTACGCGACGTGGCACCACCTCCGCAAGCTTCGCGTTCAATCAGCCCGGAAAGGTCTCAAACCTGGCAGCGGTAAAGGTGCTCAGCGCGAAATCGGTTCGATCGCAGACTTTCTGGGGCATCTGCACCTCAAGCAATCGAATCTGAACTCCTGCCGGCAACATCACGTCGACGCGTGGTCAGCCGACAACCCGACCAAAGCATCCCTGCACCAGTTCTTAGCGTGGGCGGTGCGTCGCGGCCACGCCGCCGGGGTAACCGCCCACCCGAAGCAGACCCGCAGGACGCGACCGACCCTGCCCGGTGACGATCAGCGGTGGCAACTCATCCAGCGATTGATCGAAGCGGCTGACCTCGAGACACGCGACCGCGTCGCCGGTCTATTGATTCTGCTCTACAGCCAACCCACTGCACGCCTCATCAGAATCGAGCTAGCTGACGTCGCAACGCGCGACGATGGGCGTATCACACTCAGACTAGGCCAAATCCCATTGACTCTGCCCACTCCGCTTGACCAATTCATCGGGGAGCTAGTCGCGCAGCGACGGGGATATGCTGCCGTGACCGCGAGCGATAACCCATGGCTCTTCCCCGGCGGCCGCTCAGGACAACACCTGTCATCAGAACAGATGGGCCAACGGATGCGAAATATCGGCATACCGCCTCAGCTTGCTCGCAATACCGCGTTGATCGATCTGGCCGGCGAACTCCCCGCCGCCGTCATCGCGCGACTTCTCGGCTTCAACATCAAACGTGCCGCCACGTGGAACATCGAAGCTGGAAACACCAATCCGCGCTATGCGGCGGCGTTAGCGCGCGGCGGCATTCGTTAGCCGTCTAGAACTTTCGCGGTAACAGCCCACGGTTGAAACCTGACGAGAAGATTCCGTGAGGTGAGTTCGTGGGGTGAGTGGCTCGGTCAGGATGCCTGGTCGAGGGTGACGTGGTAGCCCATGGATTCGAGCTGGCGGACGGCGTTGTTTCGCGCTTTCTGCGGGTTGAGGCGGGTGAAGTAGTCGCCGCCGGGATCGTGGTACTGGGTGTTGGTCATGGCGATGTTCCAGATCGCGACGAGCAGCGCGCGTTGAACGGCGACGTTGGCTTTGAGAGGGCCCCGGCGGGTAGCGATCCGGCGGTATTTGGCTGCCAGGTAGGTGCCGTGGGTGTGGGAGATCGACATCGCCGCGGTACCGAGTGCGCCTTGTAGGTAGGGGTTGCCCGGTCGGGTGCGGCGGGATTTGACCTTGCCGGCCGATTCGTTGTTGCCCGGGGTGGTGCCCGCCCACGACGCGAGATGTTGTGCGGTGGGGAATCTGGTCATGTCGGCTCCGGTTTCGGCGACGACGATGTCGGCGGTGTACCCGCCGATGCCGGGGATGGTGCAGATCAGGTCGCGGAAGCCGCGAAAGGGTTCGATCACCACCTCAATCCGCTCGGTGAGCTGTTCTATGGCCGCGGTGTGCTGGTCGATCAAATCCAGGTGCATGCGGGTCAAAAACGCGTGATGGCTGGTGAACTGGCCGTAGAGGGCCTCGGTCAGCTGCGGGATCTTCACGCGCATCCGCTTCTTGGCAAGCTCGGCCATGGCCGCCGGGGTGCTTTCGCCGGCAATCAAGGCTTCCAGCATCGCCCGCCCCGACACCCCGGTCAGGTCGGAGACCACCGAGGACAGTTTGATTCCGGCGTCTTCAAGTAGCTTCTCCAGCCGCTGGATCTCCCGGGTGCGTTCCCGAGTGACCGCGGTACGGGTGCGGGTCAGGTCGCGCAGCTGCCGGATCGGTGCAGGTGGGACGAACGACCCACGGACCAATCCATGCGCGCCGAGCTGAGCGAGCCAGGTTGCGTCGGCGACGTCGGTCTTGCGGCCAGGCAAGTTCTTCACGTGCCGTGCATTGACCAGCATCACTTCCACTCCGGGCAGATCCTCCAATAAGTAGTAAAACGGTTTCCAGTAGTCACTGGTGGCTTCCATCACCACACACGTAACCTGCTGTGCGGCAAGATGATCCCGCAACGACATGATCTGACGGGTGGTTGCCCCGAACGTGGTGACCGTTTCGCTGGTCTTGCGACGACCAGCGCCGTTGATACGGACACACGCTTTGGCGTCCTTCTTTGAAATATCCAGTCCCGCGCAGCGCGGGTGAATGACGTCCACTGCACCACTCCTTTTGCTGTGGCTCACTGCGTGAAGGTGTCCGTCGTGGGGAGGGCAGGAAGGTCGGAAGTCTGACGCACGGGCTCAAGGCACCAATCCACGGTTCCCGTGGAAGCTCTCCGCCGCCATGCTGACTTACAGGCTCAAGGCACCAAGGTCTTTCCGGGGACAACCACGACGAGCACCATAATGATCCCGCCGCGCCCGACCCGAGCACAACAGGTGACCACCGCCGAATCTTCACGCCCCACGG
>JAOPVX010000139.1 GCA_025965975.1 Mycobacterium sp.
TGACCTGCGACGATGCGAGTCGTCTCACGCGATGTCATCGAGCACTCGTCTCAAATTCATGTCATTTCTTCAGAACGCCGCTACCCGACCGTGGGAGACTTACCCAATCGCTGCGGGACGCAGACAAACCCGTTCAGAATGTTCCGTCACGTGACGGCTATCCCCTGAGGTAGAGCTCCCGCAAGTCCAGTCTTGGTGAGAGATCCAACCCAACACTCGTACGTGCCCCCGCCCGGGCGAGGTTCGGCGCCGGAGCCCAGCACAAACACCGTTACCGCGCCCATCGGTGAACTTTGCGCAGCCCCAGACCACATCTGATTCGAGAAAAGATCTGATCGACCTCGTCTATTTAGAACTGAGACATGGGACTGCCCGAGCACTTCTTGCAGCCTGGCCCTCGGCGAGTAAGTCCGATCACCAACTCTTTCGCAAGGGGTCAGACGTTGTTGGTGTCGGGCACTAGGGCCATGAGGTAGTGGTCGATGGGCACGCGAACGCCCGGGTGAGTCTGATCATCAGCACAGGCAGTTCGGCGACTAACCGTTCGGCTATCCATGCGAGCTTGACGTTGAGTTCTTGAGAGCGCCACCGAAGGATCCCGAACGCGGCGTCGGCATCGATCTGGTAGGCCATCATCAGCATGCCCTTGGCCTGGTCGATGATTTCGCGGTGCGCGACGATCACTTGCAGTTTGTCGGTCACGGCCTGCTCCAGTTCGGCGTGCAGCGTTTCGGTGACGTCGATGTAGAAGCCGCGGGTCGCCAGGTGCGGCCGGCATCGTCGGTGACCGCGTCACCGACGACGACCACGTTGCGCAGCTCCCCGGTGGTGGTGTGGATGCGGTGACGACTGCTGAACGGGGCCCGACTGCTCAAGCAAGCCTTTGACCTGGACGAGGTCCTCGGGATGCTTATGACTCAGGACCAGCTCGGTGCTGGCCGGACCTGACCCGGATCGTAGCCGTGCATGACCGCGACGGTGTCCGTCTGTTGGGAATGCTGCTGGCCGCGCTGGATCAGACCATTCTGACGACGGTGCTCTCAACGGTGGTCGCAGTTTGGGCGGTGCCGGTCATCAGTCGTGGGTGGTGACCAGCTACCTACTGGCCTACACCGTCATCACGGCGATCGTCGGTAAGCTGGGTGATCTGTTCCGGGGCAAAGCCGTATTCCTCGTTGCTATCTCGTTCTTCCTGCTGGGCGCGATTCTGTGCGGGCTCGCTGGTTCGATGACGATGCTGGTGGCATCGCGTGCTGACTCTGGCGACCAGTTGGGGTGGAAGTACGTACCGGTGGTGCGCACGAACGGTCATCGGGCTCTCCGTGGGATCGGCTGTGGCGCTTGCGGTTTTCGTCGCGGTTGAACTGCGTCGCATCCGAACCGGTCTTGGCCGATTCGTCTGTTCGGCGATCCGTGTTCACGGCGTGCTGTCGTTCGTGGTGGGCTTTTCCTTGCTCGGCGCACTGATCTTCCTACCGATGTTCATGCAGTTTGTCAGGGTCCGTGCCGCGATCACAGCCGGACCGTTAGGCCGCGCGTCGTTAGGCGGGAATCTCCTTGGTGCGGTGTTCTATCCGGTGGATTGGACGGGGTGCCTGCAGCGCCCTATGTGATCGAGGTGGGCCTGCGCGGCCGCCAAGTCGTGGGCACGGGGAAGCGTGGCGTGCGGATCGCAGATGGCCACGAGGCGCCGCACCCTCTGGGCGTCGATGAACATCCAGTCCACGTCGTGGCGGGCGCAGTGCACACTGATGCAGTGCAGGACCGCAAATCCCTCAGTGCCGAAGAACTCGACGGCGCTGAGATCCAGCACGAGCTGTTTGGACACGCCGGTGTGGCGCTCGACGAAGCGGCCAAGGGCGCGGGCATTGGTGGCGTCCAGATCGCCGGTGGCGGTGATGAGCAGTCGCACCTCGCTCAGGTGCCGCGCGGCAAAAGCGGCGCGTCCGCAACGTTCCGAGTCGTCGGTCGATGATAGCTGTGCGCGATACAACCGGACGGTGTGAGTGGTAGGCATCGCGAACCCCCTGTGGTCCCAAGGTGTGGGTCACGGCGGATGGCTCTGCTGGTGAGAAGCCTGCTCGGCGGCAACCCGGCTGTAAGCTCAACCACGGTGAGGCTACTCCGAATTTCTCACAGCATCGCCGCCTATGAGAGCAATTTCTTCGGCTCGCGATGACATCGAGCCTTGAGAAGGTACACGAAAAGCCTGAGCCAGGGTGTCTGACGCAGTGCGTGAAATTATCGGAAGTTGGATCTGGCCGGACCCCGAGAACTGATCCACGTGGTCTGTACCCGTGTTGTTGGTCCACGGTTATGAGAGCCGAGGGCAGAGTGATCATTGGGAGGTCAGGCGTTGCTGATGCCCACGAGTTGTTTCGTTCATTCACATCGCAGATCGGCGCTACAGCCGGCCCGGTGCCCGGCCGTTTGCCGGCGTCACCGCAAGGGTATGCCGGTGCTCATGATGAAGCATCTCAGCGCTGCGATTGCTTTGCTCGCCACGCCCGTCGCAATTGTGAGCGGCTGTTCGAATCAACCGTCCAATAATCCCTCCACATCGACGACCTCCGCATCCGGATCGGCGTCGAACGCACAGACGTTGAACACACAGCTCAATGCACCCGACGGCACACACGTCGCCGAAGCGACCATCGATTTCACCAACGGATACGCCACCGTGACCGTCCAGACAGTGGCCACCGGCATCCTTTCGCCCGGCTTCCACGGGCTGCACGTCCACGCGGTCGGAAGGTGCGAGGCCAATTCCGTTGCGCCGGGCGGTGGTCAATCAGCTGATTTCGCCTCAGCCGGCGAGCGCTTCCAAGCGCCAGGGCACACCGGCCAGCCGGCCAGCGGTGACCTGCCCCCCCTGTTGGTGCGCTCGGACGGCTCAGGCAAGCTGGTCGCCACCAGCGACGGCTTCACCCTCGACCAACTCAAAGGTTCCGAGGGCTCCTCGATCGTGCTGGACCAAGGCGCCGACATCGGCTCGCAAGCCACCGGATCCGACAAGCGCATCGCCTGCGGGGTGCTCAGCCCAGCAAGCGCCACCAGCACCAGCACGTCGGTGTCGACCTCGGTGTCCACGTCGACGATCGCCACCACCGCCGTGAGTCCGGTGCCGCCAGCCACGGTCACCGTCACGCCCTCCTCGACGGCGCCGACATCCACTGTCACCCCCAGCACGAGCACCAGTACCAGCACCGTCACGGTGATCCAGCCGACCCTGCCCCCGATCACCGTTCCTGGCCCGCCCGGACCCAACGGCGGCTGACCCCGATCGCCTCGAAAGCCCGTCAGCACCCACAATGACGGAGAGCCCAATCCGTGGCTGTCATTGCCGGAGACGGTCAACAAGCCGCGCGGGCGGGGACGGCGGAAATCCCGCAGGGATGCCGTTAGCCACCTCGCTGATCGAGGACGGCTAGCGCGGCGGCCAAGTCGTGGGCACGGGGAAGCGATACGTGCGGATCGCAGATGGCCACGAGGCGCCGTACTCTCTGGTCGCCGATGAATAGCCAGTCCACGTCGTGGCGGGCGCAGCGCACACTGATGCAGTGCAGCGCTACCGAAGAACTCGATGTCGCTGAGATCCTGCGCGGGGCTGCGTCATCTGCACCGAAATGCTGGGCGGCTTCATCTGGGCGGTAATCCCTTAGCGGGCGGCAATGTGATTGGGCATAGCGACGTTGCCGGTGAATCCGCCTATTCGATCTATGCGGCTGATTCCGAATCGCAGCGCAGCCTAGTGTCGAGCGAGCCATTTCAGTGTCAGGACAATCGCTGATAACGGCGACGTTACGTCACTCGCTCAGCATTAGCTAGGCGTCTTAATGGATTTGAGCAATCATTAGCACTATTCACCCAGCTTCTCGTTGACCCCTCCAGGCTGATCGGCCCGCCATCGATCAATCGCCAACCGTGATGATCAGTCGGTGCGGAGCCGATCCCGATCGCCTGCGCCGGAAAGTTTTGTAGCGCGGTCGGACCGGATTTCGATGCCGATGTCGGCGCCCCGCACTATCTAGTCGTATCCACTGACCGTCACCGGAGGGGATCAGTTCTAGCCACCACACAAACGAGGGCGTGAGTTCAACGGTAGGCGCGACCAGCCCGTGGTGATGACGAGCGTGGACGAAAAACATTGCCTCATAACCGTCTTCGTGCGCAGTTAAGCCCTCAGCAAAGCCCTTCCGAGCGCTGGGGTCGTTTGACGCCGTGCCGAGGTCCCGAGTCGACCACCCTGCATCAGCCATCGCCGAGCCAAGGGATTCCGGGCCCACGAGAACCGACGTGAGTGTGCTTCGCACACCGTCTGATCCGGCGTCACGCAGAACGGGTATCCAGTCGGTGGGGGTGGGATTGACTGCTGGGGCATGTCCACTCCGGCCTCGTAGACGTTGCCCAAGAACCAATTGAGCTGGCCGCGCACCATGACCGGATGGTTGTTCTCGACGAGGAGGATCGGCTG
This sequence comes from Mycobacterium sp., assembly GCA_025965975.1. Lineage (GTDB taxonomy): Bacteria > Actinomycetota > Actinomycetes > Mycobacteriales > Mycobacteriaceae > Mycobacterium. The sequence goes on from JAOPVX010000139.1 coordinate 4,475, forward strand.
ATCGGGCAGGTGGTGGTTCGGCTGCTTACGGATCAGGTAGGGTAAGGCACGCGGATCGACGTTCCGCCCTCGGATTCCCAATTTTGTTGTGCTGCAATGGAGTCGTCGGGTTCAACAGTGTCCTCCGTGCGAAGCGCCAACAGTTCGCTGGTCGTAGATATGTCGTGACTGTCGGCCGCGGCGCTCAGGATTGACGCCGCGACGCGGGGATCGGTGGTAGCAGGCACCACGAGTAGGACCAGCCGTGTGCCGTCCTCACCGACTAGGTCGATCGTGTCGGCGGGTTGGTAGTGGTAGCCGTCGAGCCGCACCCCTTGTTTCCCGCGCGACAGACGTCTCGGGACACCAGCGGTCCACCCGTTCTGGTGGTACATCACTTGGGTAATCGGCCTTAGATGAGGTGCGAGCAGTGCGATCAGATCCGGTAGCGCGCCCGCCAACTCCTCAGTCGGGGGCCACCAGGCCCCATCGACGTGACCGGTGCCTGCCAATGTGGGCTTCATGCGCAACCGGGATGGGCCCGCGCGGCCCCTACTGCAGTGCTCAGTTGGGTTTCGTTCGTGCGATTGCGTCATGGTGACGCCCCTGCCTTGGCCGCGGAATGCGGTCGATCAATTGCAATCAGGGACGACCAGACCTCTAAACGGCCGGATACGAAATATCACCGATAAGTCGACACTACGCGGGTCGCTGTCTGAGGGGCGACCCGACCTCACGACGCGGCAGCGAGCAGTGCGGAGATGCCATCGCTCGCCGAGGTTGCGTACCTTACATTTTTCGGAAAATGTTGGCGTGTAAACAGTTTCGCTCGTTTGGGGCTGGCAGAGGGCATTTATTCCAAATGTGCGGT
>JAOPVX010000141.1 GCA_025965975.1 Mycobacterium sp.
ACCGCACATTTGGAATAAATGCCCTCTGCCAGCCCCAAACGAGCGAAACTGTTTACACGCCAACATTTTCCGAAAAATGTAAGGTACGCAACCTCGGCGAGCGATGGCATCTCCGCACTGCTCGCTGAGGTTGTCCCGGGTCTCGTAGAAGTTGAGGTGGCGGTCCCCCGCTCGAGACCTGCCGTGTGGTAGGTGTCGGGCGTTCCGCCAAGAACTCCTACAGCAAGGGGACCGCCGTGAAGAAGAGTAGCCAAATCCAGCCCGTGGGCGCGACCGCCTTACCGGACCGGGTCATTGTGGCGATGAGCGAGATCGCCGAGAACATGGGCGAGGGTCTGCTGGCGTTGGCCGTGGGCGCCGGCCTGCAGGTGATGCAGGTGTTGATGGATGCCGACGTGACCGAGCTGGCCGGCCCCAAGGGTAGGCATGATGGGGCGCGGACTGCGGTGCGGCACGGCCGCGAGCGCGGGTCGGTGACGCTGGGCGGACGGCGGGTGCCGGTTACCCGCCCGCGGGTGCGGGCCGCCGACGGGGCGGGCGAACTGCCGATCGCGTCGTATGAGCTGTTCAGCTCGACGGAGATTTTGGGCAAGTTGGCGATGGAGAAGATGCTCGCCGGGCTCTCGACCCGCCGCTACTCGGTCGGGCTGGAGCCGGTCGGGCAGCAGGTCGCCGAAAAGTGTTCGGCGACAGGTAAGTCGGCGGTCTCCCGCCGGTTTGTGGCGATGACCGAAACCGCTCTGGCCGAGCTGCTTTCGCAGGATCTGTCCGGGCTGGATCTGGTGGCAGTGATGATCGACGGGGTGCATTTCGCCGAATCCTGCTGTGTCGTGGCCCTCGGTATCGGCATCGACGGGGTCGAGCACCCGCTGGCGCTGGTGGAGGGCTCGACCGAGAACGCGACCTTGGTCACCGACCTGCTCGTCGGCCTGCGGGAACGGGGTCTGGACGTGACCCGCCCGATGCTGGTCGGCCTGGACGGATCCAAGGCGCTGCGCAGGGCGGTGCTCGACGTGCTCGATCACCCGGTGATCCAACGCTGCCAACTGCATTATGCCGATGTTCGGATTATGCCGATGTTGATGCTGGATTCCTTGCAGGGCAGGGGTTTCGCGCTGGAGAGGTCGGCATAATCCGGTGAGTTGACCGACGCTCTTCTCGTCCGTTCGTGGAGAGGAGAGTGTCGTGGTCAAGGTGTTGGGGTCGTTGGTTCGCGGGCCGTTGGAGCCGCACATCGCCGGGTTCGCCGAGGAGTTGGCGCGGCGGGGCTATACGCGAAGCTCGGCAGGGCAGCATGTGTGCTTTCTTGCGCATCTGGACCGCTGGATGAGCGCGGAGGGCATCGGGCTGGGTCAACTGAGCGGGCCGGTGATCGACCGGTATCTGGAGCAGCGCCGCGCGGCTGGGTATGTCGAGTACCGCTCGCTGAAGGCGCTGCGGCCGCTGCTGGATTACCTTGCGCCGCTGGGTGTTCTCCCAGTCGAGGAGCCCGATCCGCCGGGGCCGGTGGAGGAGTTGCTCGGCCGTTACCGCGACTACCTGGTGGGCGAGCGGGGTCTGACCGCGCGCACCGCGCGCGGCTATGTGGATTTCGTGCGGCCGTTCGTCGCGACCCGGCTGCGCGGCGACGTGCTCGATCTTGTCGGGATCACGGCAGCCGAGGTCACCGGGTTTGTGCTGTCCGCCTGCCCGGGTCGTGCGGTCGGGTCGGCGAAGCTGATCGTGTGCGCGCTGCGGTCGCTGCTGGGTTGGCTGCACCTGAGCGGGCAGGTGCCGACCTCGCTGGCCAGTGCGGTGCCGTCGGTGGCGGGCTGGCGACTGTCGGGCCTGCCCAAGGGGCTCGAGCCGGGCGATCTGCGGCGGCTTGTGGCCGTGTGTGATCGGCGTACGCCGACCGGTCGGCGCGACTACGCGGTGATGCTGCTGTTGTCGCGGCTGGGGCTGCGCGCCGGCGAGGTCGCGCGCCTCGGGTTGGACGACATCGACTGGCGCCGCGGTGAGCTCACGATCCGCGGCAAGGGCAACCGCGCCGAGCGGCTGCCGCTGCCGGCCGACGTGGGCGCGGCGATGGCGGCGTATCTGCGCCGCGGACGCCCGGCCACCGTAGACGGCCGCAGCGTGTTCGTGCGGGTCCACGCCCCACACCGGGCACTGACCAGCGGGGGCATCACGATGATCGTGTTCGACGCGGGACAGCGCGCCGGGCTGGGAAAGATTCACGCGCACCGGCTGCGGCACACCGCCGCAACTGCGATGCTGCGCGCTGGCAGCCCGCTGCCCGAGGTCGGGCAGGTGCTGCGGCACGGCTCGATACTGAGCACAGCGATCTACGCGAAGGTCGACCGCAACGCGCTGGCCGTGCTGGCCCGACCCTGGCTGGTCGAGCCCTTCGGCGGTGTGTCATGACCGGGGCGCTGCGCGATCAGCTGGCCGACTACCTGGCGCTGCGCCGCGCGCTTGGGTATCGGATGGCCCGGCCGGAGAAGCTGTTGAACCAGTTCCTTGATCACCTCGAACGCGCCAGCGCATCGAGGATCACGGTCGCGTTGGCGCTGGATTGGGCCCAGCTGCCCGCCAACGGCGCCTCGAACTGGTGGGCCTATCGGCTGTCGGCGGTGCGCGGGTTCGCGATCTACCTACACGCGCTCGACCCAACGCACGAGGTTCCCGCACCCGATCTGTTGCCGCAGCGGCCGCGGCGGGCAAGCCCATACTTGTATTCCGATGCCGAGATCGCGGCGCTGATCGCTGCCGCCAGCACGCTGTCCAGCCCGCTGCGGCGCGCCACGTTCGCCACCCTGATCGGGCTGCTCGCAGTCACCGGTCTATTCTCCAGGGCTCAGTCCCCGTGCGCCAGCGTGGTTCTCTGAGTTTGCGCAGCTTGGAAGCTGGTAACGAGATGCTATCGGTTGCAACAGGTGTGGTGCAAGCGGTCTCGCGGCGGTTCATCGTGGCCGGCCCGGCGTGTTCAGTCGGGCCATGAATTCTCGGTTGGCGGCTCGGGCAGCGGCCAGGTCGTCGTCGCGTTCGTCGAGTTGTTGTTGAAGGTCGCGGTTGTGCTGTTCGAGCTGGCTGATGCGCTGGTGGAGGGTGTCGATGTCGGCGGGGGCACCGAGCCCGGACTCGCGCCAGGTGTGTTCGCCGAGGGTTTGGGAGAGTCGCCGCTCGAGTTGGCGGATGCGGGTGTTGAGGCGGGCGGCGCGTTCGTGGGCAGCGAGCAGATCGGCCTGCAGCGAGGCTCGTGTGACTGCCGGGCCGGTGTGCTCGTCGGAGACTGGATCTGCTTGCAGCGCATGGATTTTCTCCAGCAGGTCGGGGTGCCGGTAGAGGAATGTGCGGTCGACTCCGGCCGCGCGCGCGATCGCGGAGGCGCTGATCGCGTCGCCTTCGGCGGCGGCTTGGTCGAGCACTGCCAGCACTCGTTGGCGGCGTCGCATCGAGTCGTCGCGGCGGCCGTCCAGCATCGGCCGGGTTTGAGCGTTCGTGGTGCTGGTCATGCGCTGGCCTCCAAAGAAGGTGTGGTGGGTGGTTCGGGCGGGGTGACGGTGAGCACGGGCATGCCGAGCGGCACCGTGTGGGCTACGCGGTGACGGCGCACGATGGCGACGGCGTCATCGATGCCGGCACGCTCGGCTTCGTCAATGCCGGTGATATCGCCCTTGATTCGGTTGATCAGCCGCCGGACCCGGGTGATTTCTTCCTGCGTCGGAGTGGCATCGGCGCGGGCCCAGTCATCGACACCGTTGATGGCGGCGGCCAGCCGTTCTCGGGTGCGCAGCAGATCGTCCAGGTATGCCTGCAACTCGGGAAGGAACGCGATGTTGGTGCGGAAGTGATCGCAGCCCACGCACCGGTACCGGACCGGGCAGGCGCCGCCGCCGGCTTGGACGTTGGTCGGTTCGGTGCAGGTGCCGTAGGGGACGGCGACCTCTCCGACGGCGTGGCGGGCGCGTTCGGAGTCCAACAGCATCTGCGCATCGCGCCAGATCCTGTTGCCGTGCCGGTCAAAACTGAGCGCGGTGACGGTGTCGACGGCGGCGCGGCGACGGTCTTCGCCGATGCGGTAGTAGCGGCGGGTCACCGAATAGCTGCGGTGATCGAGCAGTTCGGCCAGGACGTCGATCGGGACACCGGCATCCGCATGACGTTGGGCATAGCAGTGCCGGTAGGCATAGGGCGTGATCTTGGTTTTGTCGACCTCGATCCCGTAGTGGGTGCGCAGGACCGGCAGGGCCGAGATCCACTCGCGGTGCCGGGCGTCGAGCATATCGATGCTGATCGGTGTGCGCCCGTGGGGATTGCGGCGGGGCGTGGGCAACAGAGCCAGTTCAGCGACTGGGGTGTGAGGGAACAGCGCCCGCACCCGGTCCTGCTGAGCGGCAATGACTTTCGCGGTGGCTTCGCCGATCGGCAGGCGACGTCCGAGGCGGTGGGCCTTGGCATTGTCGTAAACGAGCACCGCCGCTCCGTCCTTGTCGCGGTTCAGGCAGTTCAGCGGCAGGGCGAGGATTTCTTCTGGGCGTCGTCCGGTGTCGATGCTGATTTGGATGGCGACCCTCACCTCGACGGGTTCGAGGGTGTCGAGGTTGGCGCAGAGGACGGCCAGGACCGCCGCAGGGAGGTCGCGGCCAGGTTCGCCGCGTTCGGGTTCGGCGGGGATGTCGCGGCGTTCGATGGCGAAATCGCCGGCCAGTCCCGCCGCAGTCTGTCCCGGCCTGGTCAGGCCGAGGGCGCGGATACCGGCCAGGACCTCGCGCACGTCGCGGCAGATGCAGTTGCGGCGGTATCGGCTGATCTCGCCGACGGACTCCAGGTGGGCCAACCGGTTGAGGAAGTCCTCGATGTCGCTGCGGCCCAACGCCGAAGCGACGAGCCCACCATCGGGTCTGCGGCCGAGGAACTCCGACAGCAGCCGCAGCGCGTTGATCTTGCCGCGCACTCTCGCGGCGCCGCGACCCCGGTGGCGCGGGAGTTGTTCTGCTGCCCACCGTTTGACGGACTGAGCCAGCCAGGGCTGGGCAACTCCGGCGAACGACAGGTTGCCGCGGTGACCGAAGACCGCGAGATCCCAGGTGTCCTTGGCCTGTTCGCTCCCGGGATCGGCCAGAACCCGCCGGATGTGTTGGGTCAGAGCGGTCCGCAGCGACCGCACGGACTTGTTGCGGGTGATCTCGGCCCGGTCGGTGGTGATCGAGACTGCCTGTCGCCGGCGCAGTCCGTCGCACAGGACCCGCAATTGCGCGTCGGTGATCTTCGCCCCGCCCCGGACGCGCTGTTGCACGCCGAACAGCGCCTCGACGACCACCAGCACGGGCAGGGCCCGCAGGTTCACCTGCCCCGGCTCGGCCACGCCCGATTCCCGGGCTCGCCACCGGTGGGGATCCACCTCGGCGTCGGCGGCCAGCGCTGTCCGCCAGCGTTGGTAGTGGGTGTTGCAGTAGCCGCCCGCGCCATCGGCCGGTCGAGTGCACGCCGCCACCGAGCATGCGGGCATCGGCGGCAAAGGCCGCACTCGCGGGTCGGCCAGGAACTGTTCCATCGACACCGGTGGTCGCCGCAGGCGGAACTTCTTGGCGTGCGGCTCGCACAACACCGCATGTCGCACCGTCGGCACGCACCGGCATCCCGGCACCGCGCATCGACTCGTGGACACGGGTTCGGCGGGAAGGCATGCGGCAGCGGCGATCTCAACCTTGCTCATTCCCCGCCGAGTCAGGCGCGTGAAGCACCGATGACACACCGTGAGACCGGAATGGACGGTGTTCTGACATCCCTCGACCCGGCACACCGTCCGGCCCAACAATCGATGCTGCGCCGGCAACGACAGCACCCGCGTCCAGGGATCCCACCCCGCTTCGGCCAAGAACCTGCGGTCGAGCATCGCCGCCAGACGCGCGGCCGCGCCGATCAACACGACCCCGCCCACCACATGCGGGAACTCGCCGCAATCCTGCTCGACCGCGACTCTTTCAGCCAGCCTCACACCGCTCACCGAGTCACCTCGGCCTGCTCGCGAGGACTGGGCACCGCATCCACGGCGGCCCGCAGCCGGGAGGAGCCCGGATGCACATAGACCTGCGAAGAGGCGATAGCGGCGTGTCCGAGCAGGTCGGCGACCACATCGATCCCGGCCCCGGCGTCAACAACGTTGCTGCCGTAGGCATGTCGCAGCTGGTGGGGCCGCACTGCGACGTCGAGTCCGGCCCGCCGGGACGCCGCGGCCATCAACTCTCCGATCGCGTCCGGCCGCATCGGCGCGCCGAGCTTGCCGCGGAACAGGTTGACGAACACGAAATCGCTGTCGGCGGCATCGGCGACCCGCATGCGCTCGAACTCGTAGACGTCGAACGTTTGCACCACAAGGAAATCCAGCGGCACCACCCGCTGCCGTCGCGACTTGGCCCACGCCTCGTTCGGGTTGTCCTCGCGGCGCACCACATGCAGATGCGCCCGCGCCACATCGCAGCCCAGGCGGCGCGAATCCACCAGCAGGTGCACATCGCTGCGCCGCAGCCCGCACACCTCCCCGCGGCGCAACCCGGCTCGCGCCATCAACAGCACGATCAACCGGTCCCGCGCCGACCGGCACGCCCGCAGCAGCGCAACGATCTGCTCATCGCTGGCCCGATCGATCGTCGTTTCCGGTTCCCGCAGCCGATGCCGGGCCCGCATCCGCCACGCCATCCGACCGTCCTCGCCGCGGGCCTCGGCCGGCAGGTCCCGGTCATCGGCGACCTCATACAGCGTCGACACCAGTCCCGCCGGGCCGTGACCGGTCGCCACCGCGTGCACCACCATGCCCCGCACCGCGGTCAGCACGCCGTTGATCCGCGACGGACACCGCACCGCAGCAGCGCCGGGACCGGCCACCACCACGCTCGCGGCGTCATCGACCGATGGGCGGGCGTGAGCCAGCCACGTCATGAACAACGCGAACTGCTCGACACCGGCCTGCCAGGATCGGCCCGACCGGGCGCACCAGCGCAGGAACAACGCGGTCGAATGCGCATACGCCTTGGTCGTCGACTCGGCCGCGTCGCGGCCCAACCGCAGATACCGCAGGTACTCGTCGGCGACACCAACTACCTGCAGGTCCTCGTCCAGTACCGTCCAATACCGTTGTCCGGACGGCAAACTCACTGGGAATGCTCGCATGGGTTCTCGCTTTCTGGTCGACAGTCACAAACGACTACCAGCCACGAGCACCACACCCCCGGAGAAACGCCGAACAACCGACCCGATCATCCAGATCGAGCAACGTCCTGCAACAGATCAGGAAACCCCGGAGAAGGGATGCGTATTGGTGAAGCACTGACTCTCGACCAATCCGATATCGACTGGAAGCAGGGAGTCCTGCTGATCCGGCAGTCGAAGTTCGGCAAGTCACGCAATGTCCCCGTCACGACCAGCACCCTCGACGCCTTGCACCGATACGTACTGCTGCGCAACAGCTTCCGTCCGCGACCGGGAAACGACAGCTTCTTTGTTTCCCTCACCGGCCGCAGACTGATCTACGAATCGGTCTTCGAGGTCTTCCGCGACCTTCGCAACAGCACCGGACTCGGCGCAGCATCCACGACCACACCCCGTATCCACGACCTGCGCCACACGTTCGCGGTGACAGTACTGCTGGGGTGGTACCGCGACGGCGGGAACGTCGCTGCCCGCCTTCCCTGGCTCTCAACGTATTTGGGGCATCACGATCCGCGTTCGACCTACTGGTATCTCTCGGCTGCACCCGAGTTGCTGGCCTTGGCCGCCGATCGTCTCGAACGGTTTTCGTGGACGGCGCCGTCATGAGCACCATTGCTCCCACGCTGCAATCCTTCTTCACCGACCGGTTGACCACGCAGCGTCAGGCCAGTGAACACACCATTGCGTCCTATCGCGACACCTGTCGTCTGCTCCTTGAATTCATGCAACGGCGAACAGGCATGTCACCGTCTCGGTTGGATTGGAGCGACCTCGATGCCGACGCGGTGTCGGCATTCCTCGATCACCTCGAAGCCGACCGAAAGAACGGCCCCCGCACCCGCAACGCTCGCCTCACCGCGATCAGGTCGCTGTTCGTCTACGCCTCGCTGCGCCACCCCGAGCACGCCGCATCGATCGCCCAGGTGTTGGCTATTCCGCCCAAACGTTTCGACAAAGCGATCGTGGCCTACCTCGACCCGGCCGAAGCAACCGCACTGTTGGCAGCCACAGATCGCAGCACCTGGGCCGGCCGGCGTGACTACACCCTGATGTCTGTGGCCATGCAGACCGGTCTGCGCATCTCGGAATTGCTCGGACTCGACTGCGGCGATGTCGTTCTCGGAACCGGTGCCCACGTTCGCTGCGAAGGCAAGGGACGCAAGCAGCGATCCGTCCCGCTGACCGACCTGGTCCGATCCATCGTCGAAATCTGGCTCGACGAACGAGGTGGCCAACGCTCCGATCCCGTGTTCGCCACCCACTCCGGGCGCCGCCTCAGCGTCGACGCCGTTCAGCGAAGGATCACACTGCACGCAGAAAACGCAGCGGCACAATGCCCCTCACTACGAAGGAAACGCCTGAGCCCCCACGTATTACGACACACCTCCGCCATGTCGTTGCTGCACGCAGGGGTCGACACCACCGTCATTGCGTTATGGCTAGGCCACGCTGACGTCCGATCCACGAACGCCTACCTCCACGCGGACCTCGCCATCAAGGAACGCGCACTTGCCCAGCTCACTCCGACATCACCACAGTCGGGCAGGTATCAACCCCCGGACCGGCTACTGGCGTTCCTGGAGGCCCTATAAATATGCCGACCACCGCCACGGGTACCACAGCCCACAGCAGCACCTACCCAAGGGAATCACCAGCTCCGAACAACGACATCGGCATAGTCACGGGGTCGGCATAAATCGATGACGACGAGTTCGGCGCGCACGATCTTGGCCACGGCCTTACCGAGGGAGTCATCAGCACGGTGCGCCCGCACCAGCACCCCGATCTGCTCAAGGGTGAACCACGCCACCGGCATACCGGCCTCAATGACTTTCTGCCCCAGGGCTTCGAGGAAGAACGTCTTGCCGGTGCCGGCGGGTCCACAGACCACCAGATTCTCCCGACGCCCAACCATTCCAAGGTCTGTAACGCCTGCTGAGTGGGCAACGGGATCGACGACGCGCCCGGATCCCACACGTCGAAAATGGAACACAATTCGGGATGGATCGGCGCGGGGTCATGCGTCTCCGGAAGAGTCCGCCGATCTAGATTGCTGGTCGGCCTTCTCGCTGCCAAGTCCTGCGGGATTGATACGCCCACTACGGTTTGGCATCCGCACATCGTGATGGCGACTGCGCGTCGTAGCCGTCGAGGATGT
>JAOPVX010000160.1 GCA_025965975.1 Mycobacterium sp.
TGGTGGTGCCGGCTGTTCAATGAGCACCGTCACGGCCATGTCATAGCCGCGCAGCGCTGTTCGCAGTGCCTGGCTAGGGGCGCGGCATCGTCGTACGCCTTGCTGATGGCGTCGACGCAGTCGTCACGCGCAAATGTTCGGCGACATCTTCACCGCGCACGCCGGTCGTGCGCAGGTCTGCGTAAACACGAGGCCAGAGCATGGACTGAAATCCCGCAGTCGGCTTTTCGGTGAGTGCTAGGACGGCAGGTGTAGGGAATGGCCGAAGCACCAGCCGACCGCCCTGTATCTGCGGCAAATCTGCGGCAAGGGCAACGCGTTGAAGATCACTCGGCGTACGACCCGAGACGTAGATCTCCATCGGTGCTATCTCGGTCTGCATGGGCGCCATTACGGCCGCCGACAACGCACTTGTCGTGGCCCAGTCGATACCTGCTGCGCACCATCGCCGGCCGATCTCGATCACCTCAGTGACGGGGTCGCGCCAGAGCACACCTACGTGGATCGAGGTCGGCGGTCGGAGTCGCTGTGCTGCGATCGCGTAAGCGTCCAACAACACATCGCGATCAACGATTTGCCGCGCCGAATTGGGCCCGCGCGCGGCTTCACTCGTTAGATGACCGTCGCGTTCAAGGAATTTCAGTGCTGCGGTGACACTGCCCATCGATAACCCCGTCGCCTCGATGACCGACGACGTGTTCGGGTCGGCTTTGCCAGCGAGGAGCGCCTCGCAAACAGCGAGAGTGGTACGCCGCCAGCCGATCCTGGAATCCAGGGGCTGAGGCGGAGTGCCCTTCGTCTGGATGACGATGGTCGTGCCAGCGGGACTCCGCAAATAGATGTCGGCGGCGCCCGACTCATCAACCCATCCGACTCCCGCATCGTGTGCAGCTTTTCGAGCGCCGGGTGACATTGCAGGTGCCACCAGTACGTCGGGACGCGGTTGATCGTGCAGCGCCTCGGCGACTTGGCGCGGCCAGCCGACAGACAACCATCGGACAACGAGGTCGGTGAAGTCGTCCACGCTCACGATCATGTCGCCATGCGGGCCCTCCGTCCGCCGCGCGCGCAACGCGCTCGGCGGAAAGACAGCCTTCAGCGCATCAACGGCCCGATCGGAAGGGGACATAGTCTGTACTATACCTCAATGATTTGCCATACCTCACTGTTACGCTGAGGTACCGAAGAAAAGTGAGGTTAAAGGTTTAGACACCGGCATCGATATGACGCTGTCGCCGGTCAGCTCGTGTCCCAGCTTCATGAGATCGCAAGTCCCGAGCCGTAAGAAGCGCACACTAGCGCGCGACTGTCGCTGTCACGGCGTTGTCACAACTGCGCCGAACAAGAGGGAACGCCAGCAGACTTACGCGGATGCTTTACGCAGGTCGGCAACTCCCACAAACCCGTGTGGGTCCGACCGGATCCCTTCGAATCAACTTCCCAAGCTGAATACGCGGGTTCGATTCCCGTCATCGGCTCTCCTTTGACCAGCCCCGATGCCTTCCGCCGCCGTCGGACAGCGGGCTCGATGTCACCGAATACGAGCGCATTCGTGATGAATCGAGCGAGACGATCCTTGATTGCGCTCGTCCGCGATCTTCAGGCACGGCGATCATTCAAGGAAACCACCTGACGCGGATGGCCATCGACGCCAGTAGCCGCAGGGCACATCGCGAGTAACGCCACGTGGCCCGTCTGTGGTGCGTGGGCCGGGTATCCGGGGCGAAAGAACCCAACCATCCTTCGCGAGCGAAATGTGTGCCTTTTCATTCGGATACTCCTTTGCGAGATGGTGTTTGCAATTGCGAGGCGATCTCCTGCGGCCCCTCACAGCAACTATTCCCCAGCCGTGCGTCGGTGCCTATCCGGCGAATAGCCGGTGTGCGGGATGACGGCTGTGTCCCCCAGTTAGGGGATACAACGGCACTCGTCAGCCCACGTTCGGATCGAGCGCCCTCGCAGCGGTCGCACGCTAACGCGACAGCCTGGCGATCAGCCCAGTCGACGCCGTCGAAGCCAGCCCGCAGCGAAGCGCACGGTCCATGATGGCGACATCCTCAGCAGCGGCAGGCGCATACGTCAGGAAGTCGAAGGCGACCTGAGCTGCGACACGTCGACGGTCGTCGGCATCGAGGCCGTCGAACACCCTCGGCCGTCAGCACGTCGCCGAACCCCTCCAGGAGAAAGCTGGACCGGCGGGTGGAGCCCTACAGCCAAGGCAGCTCGACGGCGATTAAGCGCCCGGCGGCGGCCGGGATGTCCTCGGCGGCAAGACCGGCGCAGGTTTATGCAGTGATGGCCGGGGTGGCGCAGGCTGCTTACCTTCCGGCTTCCCCGGCCATCACTTGGCAGGGGCGCATAACGCCGCCCAGATCCCCATAGCCGCTGCTTAGGTACCTGGTACCTGCCCAAAAAGCCTCGGAGAACCACGTCAGACGCCATCTCCAGGGCTCCACCCCTCCCCCGGGGGTGAATGCATTGTGGCTCGTGGCCGGTCTGAACGCATGAGGAATCTTCCCTATATTGTCGCATCGGACCGCGCGATATTGTTGGTCCGGCCTGCGCGGCAGCGTCGGTGCGAACTTGGGCGAGGGCGAAGGGGCATCCGGGCGCCTATGGAGATCCTGCTGGAGCGGGAGTCGGTGCTGGCCCAGTTGAATGTGTTGCGACGGCGGGCCGGGCGCGGCGCCGGGCGGGTGGTGCTGCTGCGTGGAGAGGCCGGGGTCGGCAAGACGGCGGTGATCCGCCGCTTTGTCTCCGGGCTGACCGGTCAGGTGCGGGTGTTGCGCGGCGCGTGTGATCCGTTGGCGACGCCGCGACTGTTGGGGCCGTTGGTCGACATGCTGGCGCACGTGCGGGACCCGGCAACGGCGGGGTTGGCCGCGGCGATCGACGGCGGTGACCCAGAAGCGATCTACGCCGGGTTGCTGGGGTTGTTTACTGACGGCAACACTTGGGTGTTCGCGGTCGAGGACGTGCACTGGGCCGACGGTGCCACCCTGGACGTGCTGCGGTTCCTGGCGCGGCGGGTGGGGTCGCTGCCGGTGTTGTTGCTGGTTTCCTACCGCGACGACGAGGTCGGCGAGCAGCATCCGTTGGCGGTAGCGCTTGGTGATGTGGCGACCTGTGCGGCGGTGACGCGGATCGGGTTGGCCCGGCTCAGTCGGGACGCGGTCGCGGTGTTGGCCGCGGGTGGCGGTGTCAACGCCGATGAGTTGTACCGGCTCACCGGCGGCAACCCGTTCTTTGTAACCGAGGTCTTGGCCGTCGGCCCGGACGCGTTGGGACACCGCGGTTTACCACGCAGTGTTTCCGAGGCGGTGTGGGGTCGGCTGGCCCGACTGTCGGCGCCCGCGCGTGATAGCGCGCAGGCCGCGGCGGTGTGCGGCCCGCGCGCCAGTGCACAGCTGCTGGAGAAGGTGCACCCGGGCGCGACGGCGGCGTTGGGTGAATGCCTCGACACAGGGGTGTTGTGCGCCGACGGGGCGGTGGTGGCTTTTCGCCATGAGTTGGCCCGCCGGGCCGCGCTGGAACAGATGCCCGCATACCGGCGCCAGGTGTTACATGCGCGCGCGCTGGCCGCGCTGGCCGAACCACCGATTCGTCCGGACACGTTGTCGGCGTTGGCGTTTCATGCCGATCAGGCCGGCGATCAGGACGCGGCGACCCGCTACGGGCCGGCCGCCGCCGAACAGGCCACGGTGTTGGGTGCTCACCGGGAGGCCGCCGAGCTGTACGCGTTGGCGCTGCGCCACGCCGAGAAGACCCCTGCGGAGCAAAAGGTAGCGTGGCTGGAACAACACGCGTTCGCCAGTTACCTGTGCGGGCTCGCCGAGGTAGCTGCGCGGTCCTGGCGCGAGGCCATCGCGTTGCGCCACGAGCTGGGTGACCGGCTCGGCGAGGGCGATGATCTGCGCTGGCTCTCACATCTGCTGTGGCCGTTGGGCCGTAGCAGCGAGGCCAGAGAGGCCGGCCGCGCCTCGCTTGAGCTGCTGGAGGATTTTGGGCTGTGCCCGCAGCTGGCCTGGTCGATGGTCAACCTGGCGCAGCTGGCCGCCTTCGAGTACGACCCAGCCGCCGCCCAATACGCGGCCCGGGCGATCGCCCTCGGCACCCAGCTGGGCGAACCGGCCGTGGTACTCCGGGCCCGCAGCTGCGCCTCGCTGGCCACTGTGCTGCGCACCGACACCGGCTGGGACGAGCTGGAGGTCGCGTGGCGGGCTGCGACGGGCACGAAGGCGCTGGCCGAACACGCCGGCATCGCCGGGGCGATAATGTGCTGGACCGCCGTGCTGCACCACGATTTGGACCGCGCCGACCGCTACATCGCCGAAACCACTGCTTTCTGTCGCAACCATGACTTAGGCGCCTTTCAACCGGCCGCCGCGGGCGCCGCCGCGCTGGTCGCTTTGTACCGCGGCGACTGGGCCCACGCCGAGGCCGCCGCCCACGATGTGTTGACCCGGCCCGGGATCAGCCCGATGAATCGGGCAATGCCGCTGCTTACCGTGGCGCTGGTTCGGGCCCGCCGCGGCGACGAGGCGGTCGCCACGCTGCTGGACGAGGCCTGCGCTGGCGTCGAACCGGTCGACCTGTTCCGCCTCGGCCCGCTGTGGGCCGCGCGCGCCGAGGCCGCGTGGCTCAGCGGCGACGACGACACCGCATGCGCCGAGGCGCAGACCGGGCTGGCCGCCGCACCCGCCGCCGGGGCCGACCCGTGGCTAGTCGGGCACCTGTACCGCTGGCTACACCTGTCCGGCGGACCGCCGGCAGGCACGCCCGCGGACGACCCGATAACGCCCTACCGTCTGGAAACCAGCGGTGACTGGCGCGCCGCCGCCGCCGCATGGACCGCCCTCGGCTGCCCTTACGACGCCGCCCTGGCCCAGCTCGGCGGCGATGTTGCTGCCGTCAAAGAGGCCCTGGCCACCTTCCGACGGCTCGGCGCCCGCGCCGCAGCCCGCCGAGCTCGTCAGCGCCTCGCGCAGACCCGGGGCCGCGGCCCCCACTCGCGCCGCGCCGACACCTGCGCCGACCCACACGGGCTGACTCGCCGCGAACGCGATGTGCTCGCCTTGCTCGCAAGGGGCCATCGCGACGCCGACATCGCCACGATTCTTTGTATCAGCCGCAAGACCGTAAGCAACCACGTCAGCGCGATTCTCACCAAACTCGGCGTCCAGAACCGTACCCAGGCCGCGGCCTACGCCCCCACTGTCAAACCACGCCAAAAACGTCTAACCGGACACCCCGCCTTGAAGCGGTCATCGAGCGGCAACACAAACTGAATACGCGGGTTCGATTCCCGTCATCGGCTCCACGAATCGCCACCTCAGTGGCAGACCTATGCCAAGGAACTTGGTCTGCGCGGCATCTGACGCGCTGCGGATCCTTTGGGCACTCCGAATATCCCCGGCGTCCGCCGGCGGCGGCAACGGCTAACCGCCAACCCGCCGAGGAATTTCGAGGCTGTTTTCCTGCACTAACACCGGGTCGCCAACGTTGACCGTGTTGTAGTACCACTCAGCGTCCTCGGGGCTCAGGCTGATGCAGCCGTGGCTGACATTCTCGTACCCAAGTGAATTGACGGCCCACGGAGCTGAATGCACGAATAGGCCACGGCTGGTGATACGGACGGCGTAGTCGACCGTGAGAAGGTAACCCTGGGGATCGTCAATGGGGATGCCGACGCTGCTCGAATCCATGACCACCGAGCGGTCCTTCGACAGGACGGTGTAGGAGCCGACCGGCGTCGGGAACTCCGGCCTACCCATCGAGGCCGGCATCACCCCCTCTTCTCCCCAGTGTGGCCGGTGGTGCGGCGCTGGTAGTGGCGGCGGTGGTCCCGCCTTGACTCCGTCGACACTCACGGTGAATGTGTGATCCGAGATATTGGCAACACCGATGACGGCAGGACCGGTTTCAAGGTCCATGGATAGGACGCCAACCGAAAGCGCCACCGTGCTGTGCGCTGGCCAGAATCGGTCGGGAACCCACTGCACAACGTCGTTGTCGAGCCACTCGAACTTGCCGGTCATCGCGGGCGTCGATTTGACTTCGATGGCACGCTCGGCCGCGTGCCGGTTGGCGACGGGCGCACGGAACGTCACCACCACGGGGTGCGCCACACCCACCACCTCGCCCGGTGTCGGTAGAACCGATGCGATGGCGAACCCATACGACTGGTTCGCCGCCGCCACACTTACGCCAGCGGGTCCCGTAACCGCACTCGCAGCGATCGCAATCACCGCAAGAACACACCGAATAACCGCCCGCATGGCTTCAATCCTTTGAAATGCCAAAAGTTGTCATTGTGATGGTAGGGGTGACGTGAAGAGTGGAAGTGCAAGCGCGCGTTAGCAATTCGATCACGCCCCTGTCACGCTTTGGCTACAGGCAGCCACCCCGGCAACTTGATTGCGCGCGCGCCTCGCCACCAATGACACGCACGCCCAGGTGGGGATGAAGCGGTGCTGGCTGGGTAGCACCCCCGGGTCAGGGCTTGACCCGGCGGCTCGTCGTCGCTCACCACGGCACGCACCCGTTGGCGGCAACCCGGCGGGTCCGCACAACTCGGAAGAGGCCAGCTTCAACCCGCAGCCGGCGGGGCAGCCCAAGGACCGGGCAGAACTGGCTGACCGGGCACAGGCGCGCCGGCCGGCGGCGGACCAGTCGGTGCACCCTTACCCCCATAGCCCGCGGCCACGTCAATGACACCCACCGGCACCGGCGCACCCAACGGAGCACCCACCGGCACCGGCCCAGGCAAAGTCAACGGAATACCAGCCATGTCAGCGAGTGGAGCGCTAGCGGGACCGCATCCGCCGTCGGCTACCGGTCCAGTGGCGGCTACCGACGGTGCAGTGTCGCCGGCCGACGCCTGGATGCATGCGTAGCCGCCCGTAATCAGCGGGGCGGCTGCCGCGGCCTGGCTCAACGCTATGGCGGCTCCGCACAACCCAGCACTGGCAACTACTGTGATATTGAACCGATCGAAGATCGTCATCAACGTCAACTCCCCTATTCGCGCTCAGATATTTCCGTAATCAACTGGTAGAGCCGAACCGCATAGCTTTACAGAAGTCGTGTCTGACCACCGACTCAATTGACGGCCGCTTCAATTTGAGCAGAGCCGATGTGGAACACGAGGCGCGCCGCACCGCACCGTTGCCAAATGGTGACGTTGGCATGGTTCGGGGGTCGGTGCCGCGCGCCGAGCCCAACTCAGCAACCGTCTGCAACCCCCACAGCGTTCTCGCCGACCTCGATGCCGACGAGAAACGCCTCTCCGCTCCTCTTCAAAAACCGCCAACTCGCCCTACGACTTCTGACCGGACTCGCCGCCGGCGCCTTGGCCTGCACCAGCGATGGCTTGTACCGCGAGCAACAAAGCCGTCTTGTGGCGATGTGCGCGGTGGCACGAATGTGAGTGCCGAACTCGTCGGGGCCGACGCAAAGAGGGCCAAGCGATCGAGTGCGGCGAACAGCGTTAGGCATTGGGGCGCGTAAGCGCTGCCTCTCAAGAAGGGCGCTGGTCTCTCACGACGGACTTCCCAAGCTGAATACGCGGGTTCGATTCCGGTCATCGGCTACACGAAATCGCAGGTCAGTGTCTATCTCTAGGTCACGATCGCCGGTGCCCTTCTGGCAACATAGCGGCGTGTTCAGCGAGAAGCGCAATGAGTGATTGCGGCGCACAACGCTACGTGCTTGGGTCGGCTCGGTGAGCGTCTCCTCTACCGGCGAGTTAAACCGTGGCCGCGGTGGGCTTCCCCCTGACCAGCTGGCGCAGGCACCCGCTGTGGTGGACCCGCTGCTCGTTGGAGTGTTTGGCGCCGCAGTGAGTCTGGCCGGCGCCGGCCGTCCGTCTTTCTGGTACGACGAGGCCGCGACCATTTCGGCGTCACACAGTCGTTCTCTCAGCCAGTTGTGGCAGATGTTGAGCAACGTCGACGCCGTCCACGGCCTGTACTACCTGATCATGCACGGCTGGTTCGAGATCTTCCCGCCAACGGAGTTCTGGTCCCGCGCGCCAAGTGGGTTGGCTGTTGGAGGCGCCGCGGCCGGAGCCGTGGTGCTTGGCAAGCAGTTCTCGTCTCGCACGGTCGCGGTGATCTCCGGAATTCTGTGCGCGATCTTGCCTCGGGCGACGTGGGCGGGTGTCGAAGCTCGTCCCTACGCCCTTTCGATGATGGCCGCCGTGTGGCTGACCGTACTGCTCGTTCGCGCCGCGCGCCGCAACAATGCCTGGGTCTGGCTCTTTTATGGCATCGCCCTTGCGATCTCGATTCTGCTCGACGTGTATCTCGGTCTGTTGTTCTTAGCGCACGTCGTTTTTATCTGTGTCTTCCGGCGCAGCGGCACTGTTCTCGTACGTTTCGCCATCACATCGGTGCTCACTGTTTGCGCTCTCGCGCCGTTCGTGGTCCTGGCCGCGGGTCAAGTTCATCAGATCAGTTGGATCACACCGATTGGGCGCCGGACGCTCGAAGATGTGACGGTTCAACAATACTTCGAAAGAAGCCCCCCGTTCGCGCTCCTGTCGGCCCTCGCAGTGGCCGCGGCTATTGTCTTGTGGCTCTGCACATCCCCGCAACGGGGAGGGGCACATCGGCAACTATTGACCATCGCGCTCGCATGGCTTGTGATACCGACCGCCCTGACCGTCATCTGGTCGGCGATGATCCATCCCATCTATACGCCACGCTACTTATGCTTCACCGCACCGGCGTTGGCATTGGTCCTGGGGGTCTGCGTCGCCGCATCGGCCGTTAGGCCATGGATAGCGGCCGCTCTCGTCAGCCTTTTCGCTCTCGCCGCGGCGCCGAATTATCTTCTGGTGCAACGAAGCCCGTACGCAAAATATGGAATGGACTACAGCCAAGTGGCGGATCTGATCACCGCGAGGGCAGCGTCAGGTGATTGCTTACTGATTAACGACACGGTGACTTTCCAACCCGCCCCGATGCGCCCATTGATTGCTGCGCGCCCTGATGCCTACCGGAAACTGATCGACCTCAGCCTGTGGCAACGAGCGACGGACCGCAACAACGTGTTCGACACCAATCTCATACCGGAGGCCACGGCCGGACCATTAAGCGACTGCCGAGTGGCGTGGATAATCACCGAAGCCGACAAGTCAAGGCCCACTCACGAGCAGGCGTCGATGTTGCCACCCGGCCAACGCTTCGGAGGCACCCCTGCCTTCTCGGTTCCCAACGACCTTGGATTCCGGCTTCTCGAGCGCTGGCAGTTCAACTTGGTTCAGGTGATCAAGGCGGCGCGATAAGCCACGGTGTTACCAGACACGTACCCAGTCAACGAGCATATCCGCGGGAAAGCTACCGAGGGCGGGATCGCCGGCACCCGGCCCGCCAACCGCAAGATTGAGGACCGGATACATCCAGTAGCCGGGATTGTTGAACGGCCACACGAAGATTCCACCCGGCCCTCTGATGGGTTTCGCCGGCCAACTGAAGTAGGGCTTCGCGCCGTCAACGTAGTCTCGCCAGAACTTGAAACCGTCCTCATCCCATCGGACGCGCCACGTGTGCCACCCGCCGTCCACCAACTCGGGGATCGATTTGCCCTCCCAAGTGTGCCCATCCGAGCGTGCGTGGACCGTGGTACCTGGAGGCCACTCGCCGTTGCCGTACCACTCGACCACGTCGACTTCGCCATCAGGAAGTGGATCCTCGTTCACCAACCAGTATGCGGGCCAACAGCCAGGAGTCATGCAGTCGAATTTTATCCGGGCTTCCCAGGTATGACCGATCAAACCTCTCCAGTTGGCTTGAAGCTTGCCGCTGAAGTAGTCGTCGTTTTCATGTGTGGCGCGGATAACGAGGTTCGAGTTGCCATCGAGGAAAACGTTTCGGCGATCGTCGCGGTAATGCCCCACAAGTGGCGGGTAGACGTCCACGTCCCAGTTCCACACAAGCCACTTCGCCGGATCGGGGGCCGAGCCGGCCGGGCCATCAAACTCGTCCTGGAAAACGTAGCTCACGGCGGAGGCACCGTGCGGCGGCGCGGTAGGCAGTGGCACCCGATCCGTGGGGGGTGCGTCCTGTCCAAACGGGAAGGCCCGGGCCTCGGGGAGGGGCATCGCGGCTGCCGCCGCGGCGATCCCTGTCATCAACATCATCCTGCGACGATCCATCTCAGCCACTACCCACCAATCGTTAATAGCCGACACGTAAGACCGGGCGCAATCGCTGGAGGCGGCTGTCGCCAACGGTGGTCGAATGAAACCACATGACGGCCGGAGCCCGCACAACAGTCCGTCGGTACGCCGCCGGGCTCTCACCCGCCAGATCATCGATTAAGATCCCTGCCCGAAATCGGCCGCGAGGACGTCGTCCACATCCACATTTATAGGGCCCACGACGGGACCCGGGGTCTCCGGGCTCTTGACCACAGACTGATAAAGCACGGCCTTCGGCTCGCGCTCGCCATCAGACCACGTGCTCGTCTGCCATGCCCACCGGTGCCCCGCGGTGGTCGAGCGCCCGATTACGTTGTCTCGGATCGCCCAGGCACACACCCGGGAATGTCCGTAGATCCCGGTGCGGTCCACGGTCAGCACCGAGTTGATTCCCCGAAACCACTCGACCGCAACGCTATTCCAGGCGTTGAGGTCGATATCCTCATCGACACTGAAGACGATCGGCGCCGAATCCGCACCCCCGGCTGCAGCGTGCAGCCGCAGAGCCGTCTGAGCGTCTGCCACGCCCCCGTCGTACCCGAAGGTGTAGTCCGACGGGTCAGGCCAACCAGGCTTGCCGTACTGGTAGTTGCTGACGATCTGAAGACCCTCTGCGCGCAGCGCATCCGCATATCCGCGGGTGATGGGCTTAGCCTCGAAGTTCGCCCCAGGCCGCGACTCGGACACATACTGCACTACCCCGTCATAGCCTGCCGATTTGATCTCATCCGGCGAGATGATCCGCTCTGCAAAATCGATCAGCCTGATGTTGGCGGCCGATGCTCTCTGCGCGTCGCAGTGTCGCAGCCGCCGTCGCCAGGCTCAGCAGAACCGGAGCGGGAAATGCATATTTCAGCACTTCGCGCCGTGAAACAGCTTGCTGTCCACCGTGTCCACCGTGTCCAGATGGCGCAGGCGAATCGTGCACCGCGCGAGGTAACAAGATGCGGCCACTCCCGTTCACCATCACTGGTCAGATTCTTATGCGGGTGCAACGACTACGTACCTGTAACCGATGTCGTGCCCGCATATCGCCCAGAGGTACAGGCATCTCCAATGATCGGCAGGGGTCGCTCAGCGGTAGTACTGTTCCCCGCCGGTGGGGTATCCGCCCCCGGTGGTGGTGATGTGGACGTGGTCAAAGTGGCCGGCCACGGTGCTTTGCGGGCCGTTGGGCGTGTAGTAGACGCCACGCCAAATTGCATCTTGCATCCCGAATCGAGTCGCGTTCTTGAGCACGAACGCGACGATCTGGTTTCCGAGCGCGATGCCCTCGGCGGTGCCGGGGTTGGGAATGACCACGTCGAGCGCCAAACCCTCAGGATGCCACCTCAGCGGATCCGGTCGAACGCCACCGATCTCGTGAATCTCGGGGAAGGCCGCGCTGATACTGCGAGCGGCCAGGATGGTTCTGACCTGTAGACCCCGCTCTGGAGCGACCCCAACTGGTAACAAGCGAGGGACATCAACTACCCGCCATCGCGATGCCGAAGCCAATTGGCCGGGATCAGAACTCACACTTGACTGGTCGGCGGACGTCGCCGACGCAAGTGTGATCGGTGCTGCTGCCACAAGCTCCAAGCAGCACGGCGCAACGTTGTCGACAACTCGCGCAGCGGTGCCGACCACTGGGTTGGCGTCGCGACCCACGGCAAGTGGATGGACATCTCCCCCGACCGCGAAGAAGACGGCAGCGGGCGCGACGGCAGCGGCCAGGACTGCCGCCGACATTCGTCGATCCCTGGCTAATTCGTGTCGCCCCACAGACAGCACACTACGACCACGCCGAACATGAATAGCAACCTTCTCGAGATCTGATCGTGATGTGCGGAGCGGTTGAGACAGGACGTCGAGCCGGGCCTTTCTAAAAAGAGAGCAAACTATATTATGAGGCGCTTCGTCAGTGTTTACCGAGATCAGCAACGCTCGACTTCTACGAGACACGCACCAAGTCGACGAGCATCTCCGCCGGATAGGTACCGCCCCTGGGATCACCACCGCCCGACCCGCCAACGGCCAGGTTCAACACCGGAAACACCCGGTAGTCGGGGAGGTTGAACGGCCAATCGTCGATGGAGAACGCCGGAACCTCGAAGTACGGCTGCGCACCGTCGACGTAGTCGAGCCAGAAGTACATGCCGCCGTCGTTCCAGGTGACACGCCAGTTGTGCGACGCGCTGTCAATGGGGAACGGTTGAGTCGCGCGATGTGTTGACGGTTTTGTGTCCTCTGGTCGAGCGGTAATCTCGGAGCCAAGTGATCCGGATCGGGGGCAACAAGTGGACCTCGTGCTCGGCCTGTCGATGACGTCGGCAGACGTCCGATGGGTGCTGGTCGAGGGCACGACAGCCCAGGGCGCCACCATCTGCCGTGACGCGGTTGATTTCGAGACCCTTGACGACATCATCGCCGCTATCGGGGAAAACCGGCTTCACGCCATCGGCGTCACCTGGGCATGCGAGGCCGGGACCGCCGCGTCGACCCTCCTCGACTCGCTCGCGGCCAGGGGCCTCGACAACGTCATCACGGTTTCGGAGCAGGAGGCCGCCGACGCGCTGGCGATAGGCATCGCCGGCCGCGGCGGTTATGGCGACGTCGCGGTGTGCATCGTCGAACCCGACGACGCTCTCGTTGCGCTGGTCGACGCCGAGGGAGTGACGACCGAGCGTGTCGATCCGACGGCCGAGGACATGCTCGGGCTGCTGGATCGCAGCGACGGCCAGCTTGAGGCAATCCTCGTGCTCGGTTCGGCCGACGACCTCGATTCGATCGCGACCTCCTTCGACGGTGCCGCGGTACCGGTCATCACGGCAACGGAAGCCGACCTGGCGCTGGCCCGCGGATCCGCGCTTGCGGCGGCGCGGGCGGTCAACACCCTGGATGCGCAGCCAGCCCGGTGGCGCTTGCCGTCGAGAATCGGCGCGTTGACGTCGGTTCTGACTGCCGCGGTCGTGATTTTCGTCGTCTCGCTGTCCGTTGCGCTGGGCCTACGTCTGACCCCAAGCTCGGATTCGACTGTTGTCCAACGGGATACCGCGGCCACATCCGATCAGCCGGCCCGGGTGCCCACCGCCCCATCGGTCGCACAGGCTGCGCCGCAACCGGTTCCGGCCGCGCCGCCGCCAGCGCCGCCGGCGCCAGACGCCGTGCCACCAGTTGCCGAGACGATGGTGGAAGCCGCGGCGCCGACGCCAGAAGCGGTCCCAGTGGTCGAGGCGCCTGCGGCGCTACCCCCCGCGCCCGTGTACGTGCCGCCCGCCCCCAATTACGTTCCGCCCGCCCCGCCGCAACCCCGTCTTCGCGACCGAATCATCGAACGCATCCCGATCCTCAACCGGTTCCATCAGCCGGACCCGTACGGTTAGCCGACACTTACCGCTAATTCGACGCTAGCGAGGCGAACCGTTACGCCAGGCAAAGCTGTTCACGTATTTGCCCATGTCCAGCGCGAGTTCCATGTTGACCCCAGAAGGATGGCCGCTTCCGAAGTCGGGGCTGAATTGGTGGTAGGGACCGATCGCTGCGGCGACCAAGGCGTAGTCGTTCTTGACCGCCACCATCACCACGAGCCGAAATCGCGTGAACGTGCCGGAGGCGTCCTGCGGATATTCGTCTTTGACCACTCCGTAGCCCAGCTGATATCCGACCAAGGCGTTGGGGATCTCGTAATCCGTTGTGGCGTCAGGATAATGCTCGCCGATCAAGGCCTCGGCGATCTGCTTGGGTGTGCGATCGCGCGCGGGCTGCCCGAAAAACTCCATCTTGCCAGTGTCGCCGGCCGTGAAGTTCATCTTCACACCGTCGGGGTCCAGTGTCACCTTGTACGCCGTACCGGCGCGCGGATATTGGACCGCGAATTTGCCGTCGCTGGATGTGAACCACGGGTTCGTAGCGACGGGCTTGCCGATCGGAGGCCGCCCGCAATCGGGTGGGCACACATAACGCGGAAGGACCGGTTTGGCCAGTACCGAAACCGTGACAGCCGCGGCGGCCGCGACGGCCAAGCCGGCACCCAACGCCGTCAGCAGTCCGGTGTGGGTGGTGTGCCGCACCGGTACCGCCGCATACGAACCCGTCGGCACCCCGTACCCGGGGCGTGCGGCGGGAACGCCGATATCTTCCGTGCTGCGACGGGTGGCGCGCCCAGTCCGCGATGCCGCACGGGTCGCGATTCCGCAGTTCGGGCAGAACGCGGTATCCGGAACGACGTGGTCGCAATGCGGGCACAACACCTGTGCCCCTGGATTCATCTCGTCATGGGCTTCGTGCAGTAGCGCCGCCTGCAGACCAATTCTCAAGGCCAGCAATGCAAAAACCGCGACGAGCAGGTGCAACCCGAAATGGAGGCCATTAGTGAATGCGGCCACCTCAGTCAACCCGAGCGCAACGCAAAGGCCAAGCTCCACAACGAAACTCGAAACAAGCAGCATAACCGCCTGCCGGCGGTCCATACCGGCAGGCCGGGTGAACCACAGTGCCACGCCAACCAAGCCGCCCGCCGCCGCAGCGGTCAACGGCATTGCCGCCCCTTGAATGCCCGCCTCTGCGAGAAGTCCGCTGACCGGTCGGTCCTGCGCCGTCAGCCCGGTTGCGAATTGGGGAGCCAATCGAGTCAGCGTTGCCGAGGCGACGAACGCGATCGCACTCAGTGCGCCGATCACGAACCCATCCAACGACTCTCGGGTAGCGGGCCGCAGCAGCCGCACCACCACTGCGGGGAGGACCATGAGGACCGCACTACCCGCTGGGATAACCAACCCCTCGAGCATCGAGTGCCCCTGGGAGGTTCCCTGGCTGAGCGCGACATTGTGGGAATCAGCGACGATGGCGCCGGTCAGCAGTGCCCAGCCAACGCCTAGCCCGACACCCAGCGCTGCAGTCAGCGCAAGGGAGCTGACCGGCAGATCATCGTCGATGTCGGACTCGTGCAGATAGAGCAGGAACAGTAGTGGGAAGCCGAGCGCGCTGACGGCGATCAGCGGTGCTTGCCATCCGAGTAACGCGAAGGCGATCAGCGCCAGGAACAGCACCGCCAGCGCCACGCGAAACGGTGCGCGCGAACCGTGCGGCAGGTGCGGAAACAGCGAACTCGCCACGGACAGCCCCACCAGGTGCTCGCCAGGGGCCACCGCGTATGCCCCCGGCCGCAACACACCGCGCCCATCGCCGCGTTGGGGCGACAAGTGCGCTCCGCAGGTTCCGCAGAACGCGGCTGCGGGAACGTCCGAGTCGCACACGGCGCAGTGCATCGTCGGCACCCCGTCGTGCGGCAAGGGCGGGGCGGTCATCGGGGAGCAACGCCTCTCTGGATGTCCAAGAGGTCGCGAACCAAGTAGTCGACATTGGGACTGCTGAGACCGGTCACCAGGTCGTACCCGGGCTGCGAGGTGTCGACGGCGTTCCCGCCAAGGCTTACGTCTCGGAACCCGGGCAGGTTCGCGCCCGCCGCGACCCGATACAGCAGCGGGTTGATGTTGCCCAGCGGCTGTCCGCCATGCGCGAGCAGGTATTGATTCATGAGCACCGTCAGTGCGGCCCAGATCGGGGCCGCCTGGGAGGTGCCCGCGCCGAGCAGCGACTGCTGGCTGAAGACAATTCGGACCCCCGTGGACGGATCCGCGACGGCAGCGACATCGGGAGCCAGTCGGCGGTGCTGCACGTCCCGCTCCACCGACAGCTTTTGCTGCCATGCGGGGCGGTCGAACAGCGCCGACACCCCGCCGCTGGTGCCCTGGGACAGCGGCGAGTCCCCCCACGCGTACTCGGCGAGCCAGCGTCCTTGCGCATCGGTCGACAGTGTGGTGCCCCCGACGGAGGTCATCGACGGCAGCGACGAAATGGCATCGAGGCCGATGTCATTGGGGCCAGGTGGCGACGACCAGTCGTCGCCGCCCTTGCACTCCAGGCCTCCGGTGTCTCCGCTCGCGTCGAACGCTGACGTCCCGTGCTTTTGCGCGGCGGCAAGGGCGGCCTCGACGGGGGCCAGGTCGGCGGCTCTGACCAGCGCGTCGCATCCCCACCCGATCGAAAGGCTCCACACCGCGCCGGGGAACTGCCGGTCGACCGACTCGAACATTCGGCCGATCTTTTCGTAGGCGCCGTCTCCTTCGACGGTCGGCCGGGCGTTGATGACCACCATCTGCGCGTCTGGCGCGATCGCGTGCGCCACTTCGAGATCCATCACCGTCTCGGAACCAGATGGGCCAGGCTGACCGCCGACCAGCACCGGCGTGAATCTCGGCAACCCGGACGACTCGGCGAACGTGTCCAGATCCTGCTGGTTGTAGCCCCCGAACTCGAAGAACACGATCGTGGCGCCCTTGCCCGTCAAACCCGCGGCGGCCAACGGGTTGGCGTTGTACGCCTCAAGCAACGCGTTTGGGCTCAGTCCCCGCACCGGCACGTCCAGTGGCAGGAATCCGGGGCTCGCCTCATGGTGCGGGGTATAGCCCAGGATTCGGCCAAGCGCGGTGACGACGCCGCGAAGTGGCTCGGGAACCGAGGGCTGCTGCGGTGACGCGTAGAACACCTGCCCCTTGCGCCCGCGGTAGTCGTTCACAGGCACGTCGAAAGCGGTAGCCACGTGCTGTGCGGCACCCTCGACGATGGCCCATCCGTCGCCGGGTCGCCACCGCACCCCCATGCCGTGCGCGCTTGCCCATTCGATCAACGTCTCTGGCTGGGCCGAGTCAGGCAGCGTGACGGTGAGCTGCGCGTTGTCATCGCGCGATGGGCCGAGATCGGTTGAGCTGGCGAGTAGTAACGCCAGTGGACCCCCGATCACCGCGGGCTTGTCGGACACCGACGCGGTCAGTATGCCCGCGACGACCAGCACGAGCGCGGCCGCCGCGAGGATCGCCAACAGCCGGTAACGCGCCCTCATTTGCTACATAGACGGTGCGGCGCGACGGAAGCCATTCCCAAACTCCCGCGACCGAGCGACCTAGTTAACCCCGTTAATGCCAGGATGCAGTCCAGGAGGGACACTTGGCGCCGGCGTCGCGACAACTGGCGGAGTAAACAAGTTGCCGCCGGTGGGGTTGATGCTCTTTTCCGTCGGTGCCGACGGTGCGCCGGCACCAGACGTGGCGGGCGTTGTAGTCGTGGTGGTGGTCGTCGTTGTCGTGGTTTCGGGTGCCTTCTGTTCCTTGCCGCAAGCGGCGGTCATCGCGCCCATTGCAATGATCGCGGAAACGCCCGAAATGGCCGTGACTCGACGACCCAAGAGACGTGAATCCATGGTGCAGTCCTATCTGTGTCATGACCTGGCACGGTCGCCAGTCCGCGCCGAGGCGAGGACTGGCGACCGCGTGGCTCTAGTTATTGCGGTGAGTCCCAGGAGTCGCTGTCGGAGCCGGGGGCGCATAGACCGGTGGCGTGAAGAGGTTGCCACCGGTGGGATTGATGCTCTTCTCCGTCGGCGCCACCGGCGGCGCAGCTGGGGCAGACGTCGTGGTGGTTGTCGTGGTTGTCGAGGTAGCGGGCGCCTTTTGTTGTTGCTTGGCGCAAGACGCACTCAAACCGACCAGCGCCAGGATCGCAAGGCCGCCGGCAACGGCCGAGAGGCGACGGGTTATATGTTGTGCTTGCATGTTCATTCCCATTCTTATGACGTGCTACCAGCTGATTCTCGACCCTTAACCAGTCTGGCAGACAGAGTACTGTAGTCCCTCGATCATGCCACAGTTAATTAGAACTGTCCGTAAATTTGCTGAAATTGACGCTAGCGAATTTTCTTGCTCGATGCGTAGGCCGCAGAACAGGGCAGTCTCTTCGCCCGACGCGTCTACCAGAAAGCGGCGCCGATGCCGCCGAGCAACGCGCGGACCCGGCGATCGCGGTGACGCCACGCGCACCATTCCCGAAATGTCGACGAGGTGCCGTCAGGCGTTTCGCCCCTAGGGCAGCTGCGGAGGCTGCTGGTACTGCGGAGCCTGATAGGGGTACTGCGGAGCCTGATACGGGTTCTGCGGCACCTGAATCGGGATCGGCACGGGTACGAACGGCACGGTGATGTACGTCGTGGTCATCAGTGGCGTCGTGGTTGTGGTCGTCGTGGTCGTCGGCGTTGTGGTCGTGGTCGTCGTTTCCGATGTGGTGGTTGTCGTCGTCGTGGTTGTCGCCGTCGTGGTGGTGGGTGTGGTCGTGGTCGGCGTCGTGGTGATGATGTGCGTCGTCGTCGGCGGTGGAGCCGTCGTGGTGGGCGGCGGCGGAGGCGGTGGCAGCTCGCTGGTGACCGTGACGGTTTCGACAGGTGGTGGGCTCGACGGCGGCGGTGCCGCGCTGGTGGGTGCGGCCGACTTGGCGGTGCTCGGCGGCTTCGTGGCGTTGGTGCTGTCGGTCGCGCTCGTCAGCGCGATCGCAACGCCGCCGACGGCAACCAGCGCGATCACAGCGGCCACCCCGAACACCAACTGCGGCAGCCGTTGCCACGTCCGCGGCTCCTCGATCGGCTCGGTCGGCGGTACGTACTGCACAGGCGGACGCGCGTCCGTCATGCCGGTGGCGTACAGATCGCCGGTGTAGGGCACGACTTCGTCCACGGTGTCGTCATCCTGAGACCAGGCCAGCGCCCGAAATGTCGCCGAGTCCGGCGCCCCGGTCGGATCGGGAACATCCACCGGCAGAACCGGCGCCACCCCGGTCTTTGCCTCAGCGTCCGAACCGAAGGCGGCGAACAACGCCGCGCCAACGGCGGCATCCAGCGCCGGCTGAGGTGTCGTCACTACCGGCGCCCGCGAGTGCTCCGAAAGTCGCTGAGTGATCAATGGGATGCTGGCACCACCACCGATGGTGACCACCGCAGAGACGTTCGACCAGCTAATCCTATTGCGCTCCAACGCATTTTCCAGTGCGGAGAGCACGCCCTCCAGCGGCGCAGCGATCAGCGTTTCCAACTCTGCGCGGGTCACCCGGATCCCTGACGTGTATCCGGGCAGTTCGGCCATCAGTTCGGTGACCGTCTCCGCCGACAGCCGCTCCTTGGCGTTGCGACACTCCTCGCGCAACCGCGTGAGCGAACCGACCGCCGCGGTGCCTGCCGGGTCGACGCCACCCGCGTTGGCGATGTCGTCCAAGACGTGGTTCAGCAGCGCCTGATCGATCTGGTCGCCGGAGAACTCGGTATAGCGGGTGGTGTCCTCGATCGGCTCGAACGCCGATCCGCCGTCCGCCAGCGTGATGCTGGTGCCGCCGCCGCCGAAATCCAGCAACGCCACCACACCGTGCGGGCTCAGCCCGGGATTGACGTGCAGCGCCGTCAGCGAGGCGACGGCGTCGGAGATCAGCCGGGCCGGCACGCCGTTGGGCGCCAGGCTCGGGTTGGCCCGCAGCACATTGCGCAGCGCCCACAGCGTCGACGTTCCCCAGTACGCCGGGACGGCGATGGCGGTGTCGGGAGACGGCTGGTCGCCGGAGGCGTAGACCATCGCCTGTAGAGCGTCGACCAGTAGCTGGTCGGCGAGATGCGACGACCCGTCGGCCGCCACCAGCGGGACAGGGTCACCGACCCGCTCCACGAAGCCGCTCAGCACGATGCCGTCGGTGTGCGCTGAAGGCACGCCAACTTCCGGCGCGGCATGGCCAAACAGGCTCAACACCGAACGCCGTATCACGGGTTGATTGCCGACACGTGCCGCGACCAGGTTGGTCGTCCCGATCGACAACCCCAACGGGTCGCTCATAACGGACCACACGATAGCCGTCGGGCAATACCAATTCCGTTAGACACTCCGGTTTTTGGGCCGCATTGCCAGCGGGTTGTACGCAATGCCGTAACTAGAACACAGAATCCGACGTTGTCGTTGTGTGCGTGACGACATTGGCACGCTGTGCAGCAACGACATTCATCATGGCGCCAGGACTGGGATTAGGCAGTGTAGGAGCCGCAACCGTCGCCGCAGCCCAGGTGAGCGAATTCCCGAGCTACCACTGGTGCCCCGGCAAGGATTGGCATCCCGAATGGGGTGACAACTGGGACGCGGGCACCTGCCACGACGACCACCACCGCGATATTGACGGCGACGATCACCGCCGCGACGTCGGTGTGCCGATGCGCGATTACATTCCCCGCTACCACTGGTGCCCTGGCGATTTCTGGCGCCCGGAGTGGGGATTCAACTTCGACTGCAACACCTGCCACGACGACCACGACGGCGACGGCGACAACCACAACAACGACTTCTGGGGTTAGCCATATTGGTCCGCGGCAATGCGCAAACTCACTGCCGCTCAGTGGCTTCCGTCTCCGCTGGAAGGAGGTTGCGCGTTGCCGCGGAACCCCGACTCCAGTCGCGATCAGCCTGATCCCGGCCCACGGCGATCCAGGCGAGGGGAGATCTCAGGCAGCCGTCTATGAATTTCATGGCCGGACCCTATGCGGTCGAGCCCCGCTATGCTGCAATGTCGGCCATGGGTGACATCGAGGAGATCAAACAAGTTAAGTACCGGTACCTGCGTGCGCTCGACACCAAGCACTGGGACGATTTCGCCGCGACGCTGACCGAGGACGTCGTCGGCAGGTACGGGGAGTCGATCGGTGAAGAGCACCACTTCGCCAACCGCGACGAGTTGGTCACCTTTATGCGGTCGTCGCTTGGCCCGGAGATCCTCACCGAGCACCGCGTCACCCATCCCGAGATCACCGTCGACGGTGACGAGGCGTCGGCCATCTGGTACCTGCAGGACCGGGTGATCGCACCTGACTTCCACTTCATGCTGATCGGTGCCGGGTTTTACCACGACCGCTACCGTCGGACCAGCGAAGGCTGGAAGATCACTGAGACGGGCTACGACCGAACCTACAACGCCTCCATGTCGACTGAGAGCCTCAATTTCAAGGTGAAAGCTGGTCGGGCGGTTAATATTTGACGGCTACTGGGTGATCGCGATCAGCGCGCCTGGCCGAAGCCAGCGGATCATCTCAACCAGGGTGCCGTCATCGATCGCCACACACCCCGCGGTGGGGCCGCCATCGGTGGTGTGCAGGAAGAACGCGCCGCCGTTGCCGGGCACCCTGGCCTTGTTGACGCCCATCACGACAGCGTGCGCGTACTGCGGGATCTTGAGGTTCTCGGTGCCGCTGTCCTGCGACGTGTCGAACGGGCACTGCGCCTTATTGCACACCTGCATGGTGTTGTAGGTCGGGCTCTTCATGTCGCCGTCCCACCAATGGTCGGAGTCGGCCTGGACGTACTGCAGGCCGCCGCCGGGATTCGGCGCGGTGCCGAACGCGAAGTCCAGGGTATAGATGCCCAGCGGGGTGGCCATGTTGCCGTCGTGGGTCTCGGCGGCCATACCGTTGGCCCCGACGTGGGCGGGTATGCTGGTGCGCAAGGCTTCCCAGCCGGCTGGGCTGCGTTGGAAGACGTCAACCTTGGCCGACGAACCCCCGGCTCCCACAACGGAAATCACCTGGGTGGCGTTGCCGACCTGCGGGGCAAACCACGGCGTGTAATCGGCGTTAGCGACCGGCGCCGCGGTCAGATAGACGGCTCCTGCGCACAGCAGAGCCAGCAGTCGGCGCACCAGTACATCGTCAGTGGTGCCGCACGAGAAGGTCAAGTAAAGGTTCAGACACGATTGAGGACGGCCAGATCGGGCTACGTAGGTGTCATGGAATTGCCGCCCTTACCTGGGCGCCGGCGCGGCATCCGACAGATCGGCCAGGGTCTGGGCACCTTGGACCGCGAGGTGTTCGCGGCCATCGCGGAGTCACCCAGTCCACTGCTGGACGCCACGATGCCCCCGCTCAGCCGGGCCGCGGACCACTCCAAGCTGTGGCTGGCCATCGCGGCGGCGATCGCCGCGCTCGGGGGTCCGCCAAAGCGGCGCGGCGCGGCGCGCGGGGCGCTCACCCTGGCAGCGACCAGCCTGTTCACCAATCAGGTGGCCAAACGGGTGTGGCGTCGGCCAAGGCCGAACCGGCTTATGGTGCCGCTGGCCCGCCGCGGCCGCCGCTTTCCGACGTCGAACTCTCTGCCGTCCGGCCATTCGGCGAGCGCGGCGTCGTTCGCGGTCGGCGTCGGTCTGGAGAGCCCACCGCTGGGCCTTGCGCTGGCACTGCTGGCCGGCTTGGTGGGCCTGTCCCGGATTGCGACCGGGGCGCACTATCCCGGTGACGTGTTCGCCGGGTTCGGCATCGGCGCCGGCATCGCTGTGCTGGGCGCGCGGGTGGTACCGCCGATCGCGGTGAACAAGATTCCGGTCGCGGAACCGCTTCGGGTCGATACCCCCGAACGCCCCGACGGTGCCGGTGTGGTGTTGGTGGTCAATCCCGCATCGGGCGTTGGGAAGAGTGCACGTGTGATCGACGAGGTGCGAAAGTCTTTGCCGCGTGCTGAGATTGTCGAATTGGGCGAGGACGACGATGTCGAAGAGGCCCTGCGCAAGGCGGCCAATCGGGCGGAAGTGCTCGCGGTCGGTGGCGGTGACGGGACGGTGTCGTGCGCAGCCGGTGTGGCGCTGGAAGCGGGTGTGCCGCTGGCGGTCTTCCCCGGCGGCACGTTCAACCATTTCGCGAAGGACATCGGCTGCGACAGTGTCGGCAAGACGGTTGACGCGATCCGGCGGGGCAACGTCGCCTGCGTCGACGTGGTGCGCCTCAACGAGGGCCACATGGTGATTAACACCGCGAGCATCGCCGCGTACCCGGCGTTCGTGCAGACACGCGAGAAGCTCGAGCACAAGATCGGCAAGCCGCTGGCGGGTCTGTACGCGATGATGCACACGCTGCGGAGCGAAGAGCCCGTGCGCATCGCCTACGACAACACCACGCTGCAGACCTCCCTGTTCTTTCTCGGCAATTCGACTTATCTGCCGTCGGGATTCGCTCCGTCGCGGCGGACCCAAATGGACGACGGCCTGCTCGACGTCCGGATTCTGGAAACGGGCCGACGGTTCAGCAGGGTACGGATTCTGGCGGCGGTTGCGCTGGGCCGCCTTGAGCGCAGCCCGCTGTATCACGAGCTGCGGGTGCCGGAGTTCACCTTCAGGGCGGTGGACGGCCCGACGGTGCTGGCCCACGACGGGGAGATCGGGACTGAGGTCACGAAGGCCAGCTTCAGTGTGGGGTACCGAGCGCTGCCAGTTTTTCGTCCGTTGCCATGACGGGCCGCGACGGCGGGACGAGCAACAGGCACGCGACGAAATACGCATAGCCAAGCGCCCATCCGGCGACCACATCGGATGGATAGTGCACATTGAGCACCACGCGGCCGATGCCGATCGCAATGACGGTCAGTACACCCAGCGCGATAAGCCACACCCGCAGCGATCGATGGATGACGGGAAGCACGACGGTGAGCAGAGCCAGCACGCCGGCCATCACACCGAAGGCATGTCCCGACGGAAAGGAGGTGGAGGGTGACGACACCAGTGCGGAGACGGGGCGCGGGCGGTTGGCCACGTACTTGACGATCTCGGTGATGAGTCCGGTCAGCTCGACGCTGACCACCAGAAACAACGCGACGCGAAAATTGCGGCGCACCAGCGACACGACGATCACGATCAAAGTCAGCAGGCGAAAGGCGGTCGGGCCGAGCACGGTGCAGAAACCATTCCAGGTGGTCGCCCAGCCGGGGTGAGCGACGCTGTATCGATGCCCGGCCTCCAGCCACGCCGAGTCAACACCCATCAGCCAGTTCCAATGCGACGCATATCCGATCCACATCAGTGCGAAGACCGCGACGGCCAAGGCCGCCGATACGACCAGCCAAGTCTTGTGCGGTGCCACCCCATTAGCTCTACCACCTGTATCGGCCTGGACGCTGCGAGGTGCCGTTAGGGTGACTGCACATGGCTGTGTTTCTGCGCAAGCTGTTGCGGATCGGCAAGCTGCCCGACGAGTTGCGTGCCGAGGTCCAGTCCGAGGGCATCGTTCATTTGGCCGAATACGTTCCGGTCACACGCCGGTTCACCGGTCGGGTCCCTGGCATGCGGTCGGCGGGCAGCATCTCGAGTTACGTGGGCTCGCTGGTCCTGACCAATCAGCGGGTGCTCGGGACGTTGTCGTCGGTGCCGAAGTTGGCTGGCCGCACCATTGATCAGCGATGGGACGCGCCGCAGGCGGGCACCGTCAAGGCCGAGCTATCGGAAACCGGCTTGCTGCTCGAGATCAACGTCGCCGAGGTCGACCCGCGCTGCACTGGGCATCTGTCGCTGCATTACAAGGCCGCCATCCCCGAGGATGCGCTGATGCGGCTGCCGCGTCGATCCCTGGCCTTCGATGTGCCGCCCGAGTACGTATTCCGTGCGGTCGGTGTGCCGTACCACCCGTAGATCTGCAAGAAAGCCGTCAGAACGGCGGGGTCTGTTGCGTTCGGCGACCAGGTCGTCGTTGAGTCGGCGTTCGGCTTCTATGCGACGGGCGAGGTTTTCGGCTTAGGGTGCGTCGACGCCGCGGCATTATCATCACGGCGCGACCGTCGGGCTCGACGACAGGGTCGTGTTCGGGTGGCCACAGGTCGCCGGTCGGTAGGCACAATGTCGGGAACAGCAGGGCGCTGCCGGGTTTGGTGATGTAGGTGTCCGGTGGGTGAGGTGCAGATGACCGTGCCGTCGGCTTGTTGGCGGCGCGCCAGCCGCCTCTCCCGCACCAGAACGTCTTGAGCAGATGGTGGCAGCGACTCGCTAAAGAACGCTTTAATAAGCACCTCGCAAGACACCGAGCCTCGACCCGCTGCTCGGCTTAGACTTCCGCCGTGTTCTCGGAGACGCGGTATGCGCTGAACGGTGACTTGCGCGTCGCCTATCGCGCGTCGCGCGAAGGCCCTCGCGACATCGTGTCCGTCCCGAACTGGTTCACGTGCTGCGAGGTTCTTCCGGAGCTGCCGTCCATTCAAGGTTGGGTCGAGGCGATGACGTCGCTCGGTCGACTTATCTACTTTGACCAGCCGGGCACGGGAGCATCCGATCCCGTCACACCGGACGCACTGCCGACCTTGGAGCAATGGGCCGACAGCATCACCGCGGTGCTCGACGCCCTCGGGAGCCGCGAAGCGGTTCTCGTCGCGTCGAACTCCGCGTTCGCCTCCGCGGCGCTGTTCGCGGCGACACATCCGTCTCGCACCACTGCGCTGGTCGTGCTCGACGGTTTCGCAGATGCGGGCGGCACCCCACTCGTTCAAGGCAAAACCCAAGCTGCGAGGGTCCGCACGTGGGGGACGGGCGAACTTATGCATGGGATGAATCCGGACATGCCGTGGAACGAGGAGATTCGGGCATCGTGGGCTCGAATGGAACGCCTGGCAGGGAGCCCTCGGACCCTTGCACTCATGATGTCTCTCGTGGTCGGAATGGACGTGCGGGCGGTCCTTCCGACAGTTCGTGTGCCGACCCTTGTCGTCCAGCACTCCGACGACGTGATCGTGCCGCCCGCGAAGGGCAAGTACATCGCCGAGCACATACCTGGCGCGAAATATGTTGAAGTGCCTGGCCGCAACTGGCACCACTTCGTTGAACCCTGGCGCCCGTCCTTTCAGGAGGTCGCCGAGTTCCTCACCGGGCACCAGGCAGACGTGGCCGAAGACCGGGTTCTCGCCACCGTCCTGTTCACCGACATTGTGGACTCGACGCGCCGGGCCGCGGAGATCGGCGACCGTGACTGGCACGCGTTGCTTGATGCGCACGACGCCGTCATCCGGTCGCAGCTCGCGCGGTTTCGGGGCCGTGAGGTGAACACCTCGGGCGACGGCTTCCTCGCAAT
>JAOPVX010000164.1 GCA_025965975.1 Mycobacterium sp.
GAACACGTTTCACTTGGAGTTTGATGTAACCCGCCTCACCACCCCCCAACTGTGGTGTAGCAATGCGATAGGGGCACTAGACAACGTCATTTGAGGAGTCCATCTATGCCGTCTCCAGACCTCCCACCCGGCTTCGATTTCACCGACCCCGACATCTACGCCGAACGGCTGCCGGTCGAGGAATTGGCGCACATGCGCAAGGTGGCGCCGATCTGGTGGAACGAGCAGCCGACGGGCATCGGCGGCTTCGACGACGGCGGTTTCTGGGTGGTGACCAAGCACAAGGATGTCAAGGAGGTGTCGGTGCGCAGCGACGTCTTCTCCAGCCTGAAGAAGACCGCGTTGCCGCGCTACAAGGACGGCACGGTGGGTGAGCAGATCGAGCGGGGCAAGTTCGTCCTGCTCAACCAGGACGCACCGCACCACACGCACCTGCGCAAGATCGTCTCGCGCGCGTTCACGCCCCGCGCGGTCGAGCGGCTGCGGGAGGAGTTGAACCACCGCGCGCAGAACATTGCCAAGGCCGCCGCGGCGGAAGGCTCCGGCGACTTTGTCGAGCAGGTGTCGTGCGAGCTGCCGTTGCAGGCGATCGCCGGGCTGATGGGCGTGCCGCAGGAGGACCGCAAGAAGCTGTTCGACTGGTCCAATCAGATGGTCGGCGACATGGATCCGGAGTTCGCGAGCAATGACGCGATCGGCGCCTCGGTCGAACTGATCATGTACGGCATGCAGATGGCCGCCGAACGGGCGCAAAACCCCGGCGACGACCTCGTCACCAAGCTGGTCCAGGCCGACGTCGAGGGACACAAGCTCTCCGACGACGAGTTCGGCTTCTTCGTCATCCTGCTGGCGGTGGCGGGCAACGAGACGACCCGCAATTCGATCACCCAGGGCATGATGGCGTTCACCGACTTTCCCGAGCAATGGGAGCTGTTCAAGAAGGAGCGGCCTGCGACCGCCGCCGACGAGATCGTCCGATGGGCCACCCCGGTCACGTCGTTCCAGCGCACGGCGCTCGAGGACACCGAGCTGTCGGGCGTGCCGATCAAAAAGGGCCAGCGGGTGGTGATGTTCTACCGCTCTGCCAATTTCGACGAGGACGTCTTCGACAACCCGTACAGCTTCAACATTCTGCGAGATCCCAACCCGCACGTGGGATTCGGCGGCACGGGCGCGCACTTCTGCATTGGCGCGAACCTGGCGCGGATGACGATCGACCTGATGTTCAACGCGATCGCCGACCAGATGCCCGACCTCACGCCGATCTCCCCGCCGCAGCGGCTACGGTCGGGCTGGCTCAACGGCATCAAACACTGGCAGGTCGACTATCAAGGTGCGTCGAAACACCCGGTCGCGAACTAAGAATTGACCCGTAATGGGTCATGCAGCGCCAATCAGCTTGGGGGCTGGTTGTTTTCGACTGGGTCCGCGACGTCCAGGCCGTGGGCCTGAGCTGTTCGGAGGTAGGCCGAGTGCTGCTTGCTCAGCAGAGGTCACCGGGCGGTGGCTGCCGGTCCTGGCCGATCCGGTATCAGGTGATGCTGGTGGCTGGTGCCGGTTGACTGAGCCCTCCCACTCGTGCGGGGAGGCCAGCCACGCCCGTAGGGCGTGGGCAAGTCGGTAGTCGACACGCGCGGTGCGCGGGTCATCGGGATCGGCGAGCTCGACGCACGCCGCCAACGCCGCCGACGTGATGTCGCGGTCGGCGCGCAGACCGCAGTGCGGGCAGTCATGGGTGCGCTGGGCCAGGGTTTTCGCGACACGCTTGCCGCACAGGCAGTGCTGGCCGCAAGGCAGGTCGGCTGGGACAGGATCGATGTGCCCGCTGGCTGGCGGGCAGCCTCGGCGGCGGTGCTCACCGCGGCCGGCAGCTGCCGATGCCGGTAGGCGCCCAGGTGCCCGTCCAGGGTGCCGACCAGCCGCCAGGTTTCCCACGCCGGTGTGGTTTTGGTGTGCGAGCGGGCCCGGCCGGGAATCCGGGTGAAATCCCACCACGAGCCGATCCGCGGCGGCCCATGTCGGCGCCCCGAAGAGTCGGCGAACAGGTGCCGATCCACGGTTTCCCACACCTCATCGGCCACATGCAGGCCGATCGCTTTGGTCAGATGATCCCGCATCCACCCACTGGCCTCGATATGGGCTTTGGCTGCCGCCTCGATCCCTTTGCCCGACAACCCCAGCCGCTGCCGCACCGCGCTCGTATTGGCGTCACGCTCATGGTGGGCGGCCCAATACGCTCGGCAACGATGCTGGGCGTCGCGTTGCACCGCCCGGCGTAGCCGAAACATCGCCGCGCACTGCCGCTCCACACGCCGACGAACCACCGAGTCGCTGACGTCGAGTTCCAGGCCGATCACCGACACCGGTCCGTCGTAGGTGAAGTTCGGGGTCCTCGACTTACCACGCCGCCGCCGCAGGACCGCGTCACCGCTGGTAGCGGTGGTGGTGTCGGTGGGCGCGGCTGCCATGGCGATCATGAAACCATCACCGACCGACATCAACCCGCTCCCACACCGATACCGAAACCTGGTGGCCCTGACTGGGCTGACTCACGCCCACGCTCACACCATCTACCTGCTGGTCCGGCAGCGGTTGCCGCCATGCCCTGCACGGCCCTGTGGCCTACCACTGTGGGCCACAGTGCTGCTGGTGCTCGTCCATCTGCGCACCAACCTCACCACCCGGGCCCTGGCCGCGCTGCCTGGCACCAGCCAATCCGCCGTCGACCCGATCATCATCACCTGGTGCCGGTGCTGGCCCGCTTATTGCGACCCGCCCCGGACAACAGCGACCACCCGTGGATCATCGACGGCACCCTGATCCCGGTGCACCGCCAGTCGATCACCGCCATCAGCAAGTACTACCGCCGCAGCGTCAACACCCAGATCATCATCTGCGCCCACGCCCGCCGGGGCGTTGCCGTGGGCCGCTGCTGGCCCGGCAACCGCAACCACGTCGTGGACGCCCGCGCCACCGTCGCGCACCTACTCACCGGCCACGAGATCCTCGGTGACGGCGGCTACCGCGGCATCAACACCGTCACCACACCGCACCGCGACCACACCGGCCGGATCATCCGCGACGAGCACTACCGGGCGCACCGCCGGGTCAGAGCCCGCGTCGAACACGTCCTCGCCCGGCTCAAGGACTGGCAGATACTGCGGTAATGCCGCCGGCGCGGCGAAGCCATCAACCACAACCTCCAAATCGTCGCCGGACTTTGGAACCTCAAGACACACAAACAATTACGGGTCAACACTTAGTCGGATAGTCGATGATCGAGCGCCAGTAGTCCTCCGGTATCTCGGCGTCCGCCCGCAGCACCATCGCCAACCCGGTGGCCATCGCGATACCGAGCAGCCCGAGCCACAGCCCGGCAAGGCCGATGATCACCCAGCCCACCGCGGTGAGCGTTGGCCAGGGCGACAGCAGCGCGAGCACCGGTGCAAAGAAGAAGCCCGCCCCGACGTAGGCCGCCGACCCGGAGCGGTCCAGGATCAGCACGAAACGCAGCCACCGCGGAATCGGCCCGTTGGCACACGGCGCGCCTCGCATCATTGCCCTCCTCTATGGGGCCCTCCTCTACGGGGCCCTCCGGTACTGGGCCCTCCCGTACTCGGCCCACCGCTACTCGCTTGGCCACCTCCCAGCGTGCCGCCGCCCAGGTAAGTGGTGCAATTACCTGTCAGGTAGTGGCTGCGCCCCCCGCCGCAGGCAAGACTGGGCGTGTGACCAGCGCCGCCCAAGTCCAGAATCCGCCCTTCGGCTCGCTGATGCGTCAGTGGCGGCAGCGCCGTCGCCTGTCCCAACTCGATCTCGCGATCGAAGCTGACGTGTCGCCCCGCCACGTCAGCTTCATCGAGACGGGCCGATCGGCCCCAAGCCGCGCGATGGTGCTGCGACTCGCCGGGGTGCTCGACGTGCCGCTTCGCGAACAGAACCAGTTGCTGATGGCCGCCGGTCTCGCACCGGTCTACCGGGAACGCTCCCTTGACGACCCCGACATGGCCGCCGTCCGGGCGGGCGTTGAGCGAGTTCTCAACGCCTACAACCCATTTCCATGCATTGTGGTCGACCGCGGCTGGCGGATCGTGCATGCCAACGCCGGTGCCGGGCTGCTGCTCGATGGTGTCGCAGTGCACCTGCTCGAGCGGCCGAACGCGCTGCGTATCGCCGTGCACCCCGAGGGGCTGGCCCCGCGCATCCGCAACCTCGGGCAGTGGCGCCATCACCTGATCGAGCGGCTGCGGCGCGAGGCGGCGGTGAGCGGCTCGACCGAGCTGTCCGCGCTGCTTGCCGAGATCGAGTCGTACCCGGGCGGTTTGGTCCAGACACGCGATCTCGGTGGCGTCGCGGTACCACTGGAGCTGTACACCTCCGATGGGCAGCTGATGACATTCCTGAGCACCGTCACGACCTTCGGCACCGCGTTGGACCTGACCGCCGCTGAGCTGAGCATCGAGGCGTTCCTTCCCGCCGACGAGGCGACCGCCGCGGCACTGCGCGGGTAAAACGCCCGTGGGCGCGCACAAACATCAATAGAGTCGGGCGGCATGGAGACCCGACACATTGCGGTGGCCGCGGCCGTGCTCGTCGCTGGGCTGGCCGGCTGCACGTCCCAGCCGTCGGCACTCGGCGGCACCACGGCGAAGGTGACCATCGACGGCAAGGACACCGGCAATCCGCACGCGGTGCGGTGCTCTCAAACGGGGTGGGCGTGGACCATCGAAACTCCCGACAAGGCGAAGGGTTTCACCGCGGTCATCGACACCGGGGACACGGTCACCGCCAAGTCGATCGACTTTCGTGACTTGGCCGGGTTCACGGGCAGCTACTGGGCGAAAAACATCGGTAAGGCCGAAGTGAGCGGCGTGGGCGGCAAGTACACGATCACCGGGTCTGCCGACGGAAACTACACCGACAACCCGAGCCACACCGTCACCGCGACGTTCAGGATCGAAGCCGATTGCTGAGCACGTCGAGTGCCGCGGTGCACCACCGGATGTTCGTCTGCTCGTACATCCGCCCGCCCATCAACGTCAGGTAGGGCCCGATCCGCTCGGAGTCGCGTTCGAAGGCCGCTTCGTCGCGACCGTCGAGCATCTCGGCGAGCAGGCGGTCGTATAAGTCCAGCTTCGCGTGCGCCCGGTCCAGTCGTGCGATGAGTTCCTTGGTGGCCGCGTTGGCATCGCCCACGTCGACGGCTTGCAGCTTGACCAGTAGTTCGTCGCGCATCGCCACCGGCTTGGCCGGCGCGGCGGCGAACCGGCACAGGTCCGCACGGCCGGCGTCGGTCAGGGTGAACACCCGCTTGTCGGGCCGCCGCTGCTGGCGCACCACGTGCGCATCGACAAGCCCTTCGGCCTCGAGCCGGTCTAGTTCGCGGTAAAGCTGCTGCGGGGTGGCCGACCAGAAGTTGGCGACCGACACGTCGAAGCGTTTCGCGAGCTGATATCCCGACGCCTCCCCTTCCAGCAGGGCGGCGAGCACTGCGTGACGCAACGCCATCTCGACGGCCTCCCGATCGCGGCTTAGTATCATTGGCACCTATTCAACTAATTGACTATAGAGGTGGTCAAGTGGTGCACCCGTTCCGTAGCGCGATCGAAGCGCGTGATCTCGACGCCGCCGTCGCCCTGCTCCGCGAGGATGTGGTCTTCCACAGCCCCGTCGTCTTCACGCCGTATCACGGCCGCGAAGCGCTGCGCCGGCTTCTGGAAGCCGTCCTGGCGGTGTTCGAAGACTTTCGCTATGTGCGCGAGATCGGCGCAGCCGGCGCCCGCGACCACGCGCTCGTGTTCGAGGCTCGGGTCGGCGACAAGCAGATCGAGGGATGCGACTTCATCCAGCTCGACGAGGATGGCGCGATCAGCACCTTCACGGTGATGGTGCGCCCGATGTCGGGTGCGGTCGCACTCGCCGAGGCGATGAAGGCCCAGCCCTCCTCCTCCTCCTCCGGAGCAACTGGTCAGACCACGTGACCTCTGGCCTCTCGGCTGGCACGCTTGGCCGCATGGCCTTGCGACCGGTGAACCGCCGATCCGTGCCCGAGGACGTCTTCGAGCAGATCGCCACCGAGGTGCTCAGCGGCGAGATGCAGCCCGGCGAGGCCTTGCCGAGCGAGCGCCGGCTCACAACGGTGCTCGGGGTCTCCCGCCCCGGCGGTGCGCGAGGCGCTCAAGCGGCTCACCGCTGCGGGTCTGGTGGAGGTACGCCAGGGCGACGCCACCACCGTGCGAGACTTCCGGCGCCACGCCGGACTCGACCTGCTCCCCCGCTTGCTCATTCGCGAAGGCGAGCTCGACTTCTCCGTCGTGCGCAGCATCCTCGAAACCAGGCTCCACAACGGGCCCAAGGTCGCCGAACTGGCGGCCCGGCGGCGGCGCCAGGGACTGGCTGCACTTCTCGAAGACACCGTGCAGAAGCTGGCCGACGAAAACGACCCCGTCGAGCAGCAGCGGCACGCACTGACCTTCTGGGACCACGTGGTCGACGGCGCGGACTCGATCGCATTCCGGCTGATGTACAACACGCTTCGCGCCACCTATGAGCCCGCGCTTGCGGCGCTGGCAACTGTGATGGCCGATGAGGTCGGTCGCCCGGCCGCCTATCGCGAGCTCGCCGATGCAATCGACGCCGGCGATCCCGAGAAGGCCCGCAACGCCGCGAAGGACCTACTCGAGCCCGCGACCATGGGGCTGCTGACCGCTATCGACAACCTGAACGATCAAGGATGACCACCTCGACCGAACGCCCTGCGCGAAAAGTGTTCACGCGCGCCGATGCGGTTCGTGAATTCTGGAAGCACGGGTCTCCGTGGATGATTGGCGCAATGTTCGTTGTCGCACTGACCGCGCGCATCATCGTCGGTGACTGGCAGCTCACCGATGTGCTCATGCCGCTGGTGATGATCGCACTGTTTCCGTTCTTTGAGTGGATGATTCACGTGTTCATCCTGCATTGGCGCCCAAAGCATCTCGGCCGATTGATCATCGATCCGCTGCTGGCCCGAGAACACCGGGCACACCACATGGACCCTCGCAACATTCCGCTGGTCTTCATACCGGCCAAGGCACTGCTGTGGGTGCTCCCGCTGACCGTTGCCGTTGCACTGCTGGCATTTCCGCGGCTTGGAATGGGCTTGACTTACCTGGTGTTCATCTCCGCGTTCGGGCTGGGATACGAGCGGTGCCACTACCTCATCCACAGCGACTACAAACCCGAAACTCCTGTGTACCGAGCGATTTGGCGCAACCATCGGCAGCATCACTACAAAAACGAGCACTACTGGTTCACGGTGACGAGCTCGGGTACCGCCGACCGTGTGCTTGGCACCTACCCCGATCAGGCGATCGTCGCCACGTCACCGACCGCGAAGAACCTGCACGCCGGCTATTGCTGAACGATGATCGGGTCGCCGATGTTCACGGTCTTGTAATACCAGGCCGCATTGTCGGGGCTGAGGTTGATGCAACCGTGGCTGACGTTCGCATTGCCCTGCGAAGCGACCGACCATGGCGCGGAATGCA
This sequence comes from Mycobacterium sp., assembly GCA_025965975.1. Taxonomy (GTDB): domain Bacteria; phylum Actinomycetota; class Actinomycetes; order Mycobacteriales; family Mycobacteriaceae; genus Mycobacterium. Next base: position 7,530 of record JAOPVX010000164.1, read on the forward strand.
CATAGACACCGCCCCATGTGACACGCACGGCATCGTCGACAGTGAGCCTGTAGCCCTCTGGGTCGTTCAGCGGAATGCCGATGGTCCGCGAATCCATCACCACGCTGGCCTGCTTCTCCAGCGCTGTGAACGATCCGATCGGTGTCGGGTGCTTGGGCTTGCCCATCGATGCGGGCATCTCGCGCACCACCTGGCCGTCGATGCTGACAGTAAATGTATGTGCGTTGATGTCGGCGACACCGACCACCGCGGCGCCCGTCTCAAAAGTCGTCTTCGCGCCGCCGGCTGTCACGATAATGTTCGAGTGAGCGGGCCAGAATCCCTTCGGATTCCATTGCACGACACGGTCATTGAGCCAGGTAAACGAGCCTGAGGGTGTTGCCGGCGAGCTGATGCCGATTGATTTCTCAGCGACGGCGCGGTTGGTGATCGACTGCGCGAACGTCACCGTCACCGGGTACCCGACACCAACCTTCTGGCCTGGAGCCGGTTGGATGGTCGCAACGTCGGTCGGTGCGGTGACACCGGCCGAACTGGTGGTGACAGATCCCGCGGTTGCGATCGCTGCAATGCCCACCACGACAAGCAGATTACGAACGGCTCCACGCACTGTCTGAATTCCTCCGAGATGGGCGGTCAGCACGCATTCATCCTAATTGGTCACCACCGAATAGCCGGGTAACGCCAAGTCAGCGCGCCACCGTGTGCATGTAGAGCTACCTGACAGTGGCTACGGCGCGGTTGATTATCAGCGACCTGCAGCCGTAGGCGTGCCGGGCCAGGCGGATCAAGGCGGCGGCAGCAGCGGCGGCGCGTCGGGCGGTGGCGGCGCGGGTTCGGGAGCGGGTTGCACTTCTTGGTCCCTGCCGACGCCGTGCAGCCGGTCCCTGATCCGGCCAAGGATTCCCGGGCGTTCGGCCGGCGCAGGCGCGACGGGCGGGGCTAGCTGGTCAGGGGGCATCGGCGCAGCCTCCGGCGGCGGGGGTGCTGCTGGCGCCTCGGGTGGCACGCCGTCGACGGCCGGCGCGTCGGAGATCGCCACCGGCGCCTCGGGGATGCCGGCGGGCGTCTCGCTGTAGACCGGCGGAACCTCGACTGGCGGGGCTTCGGGTGCAGACGGCGGCAGCGCCTCGACGACCGGTGCCGGTGGGATCGCGACAGGCGGCGGGAGGTGCGTGAGCGCCGCGGACATCTCCGGCGAGGTCTTGGCGGCAGGCCGGGGGTCGGACGTGGCCGCGTCCTTCTTGGGCGCCAGCTCCAGGCCGACCGCGACGGACAGTGAAACGGTGAACGTCAGCAGCCCCGCGGCCAGCAGGGCCAGCGGGCCGGTCTGCGCGAGTGGCCTGCGGCGGCGGCCGAGGGGACGGCGCTCGCCAAAGTCCGAGGCAGCGTCGGTGAACACGAAGGCGACGTTCCGCGCGGACGCCAGCGCCGCGCCCCGTGCGAGGGCGAGCTGGGCTTCGGCAGGAGCGAACACCGGCACGGACAAGGCGTCCTCGAGGATCGGCATGATCTCGTCGTCTCCGCCAGAACCGACCACGACCAGGGCCTCGGGTTGCCAATCGGCGCGGGTAAACACCGCGCTCAGCCACCGAATCAAGTCCTCCTCGGTCACGATCGCGTGGTTCACCGCGGTCTGCACCGCGCCGTCGCGGGTGTGCACGATCAACGCGATCACCGTCTCGGGCTCTAACACGCACACCGCGGTGGTGTCGTACCCGATGACCTCGGCGATCCCCCGCGCCAACGCCTCGGTGGCCACGGGCAGCCGGACGGGCACGACGTTGTCGAAACCGGAATCGGTCAGTGACTTCAACAGCAGCGAGGCCTCGGCGCCGGCGTCGTCGCTCCAGGTCACACCGATGGAGTGGAGACGGTGACCGCGAGTCGCGGCGATCGCTTCACTGCGCAGCACCGCAGCGGCGGCCTTTTCGGAGGTCTGCAGGGCGCTCGAACGGCCCCGGGAGCCGACTTCGAATGCGTCGCGGTCCATGGTGGCGCCGTCGGCGCCCTGGCCCTCGACAAGGACAAGACCGACGGCGGACGGCGTTACCGACAAGCCGAGTACGGCGTCCACTCACATCCCTTCGGACGTCCACCTATCCGGGTGACACTACCTGCATGCGGCGGTCCTAGCTCACCGGGCGGTTGGCACCCATTGAGGGCGCCGAGCCGAAATGTGCTGTGCTACATGAAACTCCTGTAAATGATGCGACGCGGGCTTTGCCGACTCGTCCCTCGACGCTATCGGCCACGGAGCAATCGGCGGCGTGGCAGGGTGGCTCCATGGCAGCGGTAGGACAGACGGAGGGCAGGCCCGCCGAGCGCACCCTGTTTGGCCATCCGGTCGGCTTGGCCAACCTTTTCGGAGTCGAGCTGTGGGAGCGATTCTCCTTCTACGGGATGCTGACGATCCTCGGCTATTACCTCTATTACTCGGTCACAGAGGGTGGCCTCGAGCTGCCGAAGACCACAGCAACCGGGATCGTCGGCGCCTACGGCGGGCTGGTGTACCTCTCGACCGTTCTCGGCGGCTGGATCGCCGACCGGCTGCTCGGCATGGAACGCACCGTTTTCTGGGGCGGCGTGGTGGTGATGTGCGGTCACATCGCCCTCGCGATCGTGCCGGGTTTGGCGGGTGTCGCCGTCGGGCTGGTGCTTGTCGCGCTCGGCTCCGGTGCTTTGAAGGCCAACGCGTCGTCGTTGCTGGGCACTCTGTACGAGAAGGGAGACACGCGCTGCGACGGTGGCTTCACCCTCTTCTATCTCGGCATCAATCTCGGCGCCTTCATCGGCCCGCTCATCACCGGCCTGCTGCAGACCCGCGTCGGATTCCACTATGGCTTCGGTGCTGCAGCGGTCGGCATGGCACTGGGACTGGCGCAGTACGCGGCGTTCCGGCGCAACCTGGGCGCCCATGGCCGCAATGTGCCAAACCCATTGCCGCGCAGTGCGATTGCCTGGGCAATCGGCGTCATCGTTGTCGCCGCGGCGGTGATCGCGATGTTGTTCACCACCGGATTGGTCAAACTGTCCAACCTGTCGCAGGTGACCACCGGAGTCATCGTGGCGGCGTCGGTGACCTATTTCCTTGTCCTGCTGACCAGCTCGAAAGTCAGCGCGATCGAGCGAACGCGGGTGCGTGCCTTCGTTCCGTTGTTCATCGCGAACGCGGTGTTCTGGTCGCTGTTCCAGCAGATCTTCACGGTGCTGGCGGTCTACTCCGACGAGCGGATGAATTGGTCCATCTTCGGCTGGACCGCGCCGTCGAGCTGGATCGGTTCGATCGAACCCGTCTGGATCATCGTGCTCTCACCGCTTTTCGCGATCATGTGGACGCGGCTGGGCAATCGCGCACCGACCACACCGCGCAAGTTCGCCTACGGCGTGATCGGGATGGGACTGGCGTTTCTGCTGTTCCTGCCGATGTCGGGCACGACGGGCAAGGCGGTGCCGGCCTTGCTGGTCGTCGGCATCATGGCGGTGTTCGCCGTCTCGGAGCTGCTGCTGTCGCCGATCGGACTGTCGGTCACCACAAAGCTTGCGCCTGAGGCGTTTCGGGCTCAGATGATGGCGTTGTACTTCTTCTCGGTCGGCCTTGGTACCTCGATGTCAGGCGTGCTCGCCCGCTACTACGATCCGGCGCGCGAATTTGCCTACTTCGGGATCATCGGAGCCGTCGCGGTTTTCGCCGGCATCGTCGTGTTCGTGGTCGCGCCGTGGATCAGCCGGCTGATGGAGGGCGTGCATTAGGTGGGCGCCTTGTCGGCGTGGCCAAGTCGTGACCTCGCCAAAACCGAATTTGCGCACAACCAAGTTCAGCATGGGAACCGGATCGCAGGTATGCGCGTCTGACAGGACAACGAGGTCGGGTCGACGTAGGAGGCTCACCGATGTCGGTAGCGGCAACGATAGACGCATTGGGCGTCGGCGATTTGGGGCGTCCAGATGGCCTCGAGCATGGCGTTGTCGCCGTGCAGAACTACGGGTTCTTGCATTCGACTGCCGCATGTTCGTGCGGGTGGACGGGTCGGCGCCGCCACCTGAAGGCCGCAGCGGAGCAAGACGCGTGGGTGCACTCGATGCACGAGAAGTGCGCCGTCTCGGTCCCCTTGGTGATTCCGGTCTTCGCCGCCTGAGTCAGCCGGCCAGAATCTCCTGCAGCATCGGCGGTTCGATGTTGCCGCCGGAAAGGATCACCACGGTGCGCCCCGGCGGCGTTGAACCCTTTCGGTAGGCCGCCAACCCCACCGCACCGCTCGGTTCGGCCACCAGATGCGCCTGATAGGCGAGTTCGCGTACGGCGCTGCGAATCTCGTTCTCCGACACCGTGATCACACCGTCCAACACCTTTTGCAGGTGCCCGAACGTCAATTCGGATGGTTGTGACCGCAGGCCGTCGGCGATGGTTCGGTTCCTGTCCTCGATCGTCCAGTTAACCCGATGCCCAAGGCGAAGGCCCTCCGCCGTGTCGGCCGCCAGCTCCGGTTCGACTCCGAAGACGCGGGCGCCGGGACAAAGTGCCTTGATTGCGGTGCCGATCCCGGACGCAAGGCCGCCACCGCTGACCGGGATCAGAACCGTGTCGACGGCGGGCAGATCCTCGGTGATCTCAAGGCCGATCGTGCCCTGCCCCGCGATGATGTCGTGGTGGTCGAACGGCGGCACCAGAACGCCGCCGGTCTGCTCCACCACTTCGGCGGCGACCTTCTCGCGCTCCCCCGCGCCACACAGCACCACCTCGGCGCCGTGGCCGCGGGTGGCGGCCACCTTGACGGTCGCCGTTTCCTGCGGCATGACGATGTGCGCGGGTACCCCGTATACCGCCGCCGCATAGGCCACCGCCTGGGCGTGGTTGCCGCTTGAATAGGCGACGACTCCGCGGGTCCGGACGGATTCGTCGAGCTTGGCGATGGCGTTGAACGCGCCGCGAACCTTGAACGCGCCGATCTGCTGCAGGTTCTCGGGCTTGATCCACAGCGGACGCTCGTCGTCGGCCCATCCCGCAGGGACCAGCGGCGTGCGCACGATATAGGGCCGGATCAGTTCGGCCGCCGCCCTGATGTCGTCGATCGTGACCAGCTGCACGGCTCCAGTCTCGTCGACGGCGGCGGCAGCGGGCCAGTCAGCTAATCAGCGGCGAGTGACAGCGATGTCGTAGTGGGGCCGGAGATTACTGTGACGGCGTGAGCACGTTTTCGCTGCAGGTGGTGCCGCGCTACGCGGAGGTCGACCAGCAGGGCGTGGTGTTCAACGGCCACTACCTCACCTGGTTCGACGAGGCGTGCACCGGATTCCTCGACCACCTCGGCGTAACCTACCCGGGTTTGATCGACACCGGCCATGACATCCAAGTCGTGCACAGCGAGATCGACTACCTAACAGCGGTTCGGTGGCGCGATTCGGTACGGGTTGCGGTGCAGTGCGAGCGGATCGGATCGACCAGCTTCACCCTCCGGTTCACCGTACTGCGGCGCAACGACGATGCCGACGAGCATGCCGCGGTGCGCGGCCACAACGTCTACGTCGTGGTGTCCACCGACGACTGGGCAAAGCGGCCGATTCCCGCTGCGTTGCGGGATGCGCTCTCGGCGCGAACCGCTTGAGCGAGCAACATTGCCGATTTCGGTTGCGGCCCATCGAGTTCGCTAGCCGACGCCGCCACATCCTCTCCCGCGGGCCGGTACGGTCATCGCATGGGCCACGACCATGATCACCAGCGCGACCTTCCGCCCGGCATGGCCGAGCAACTCGAGTTGGCCCACGCCGGAATCGTGTCGTTCGGGCACCGCCCGTTCCTGACCGAAGTCGAACAGCTCGAGTCGTGGCGACCCGATGCCGCAATTGTCGGTGCACCGTTCGACATCTCCACGACCAACCGGCCTGGCGCACGGTTCGGTCCCCGCGCCATCCGCGCCACGGCCTACGAGCCCGGCACCTATCACCTCGATCTGGGGCTGGAGATCTTCGACTGGCTGGAGGTCGTCGACTTCGGCGACGCCTACTGTCCCCATGGCCAGACCGAGGTGTCGCACGCCAACATTCGCGAGCGAGTGCACGCGGTGGCGTCGCGCGGCATCGTTCCCGTCATCCTCGGTGGTGACCACTCGATCACCTGGCCCGCCGCGACGGCGGTGGCCGACGTGCACGGGTACGGCAACGTCGGCATCGTTCACTTCGACGCGCACGCCGACACCGCCGACATGATCGAGGGCAATCTGGCCAGCCACGGCACCCCGATGCGCCGGCTCATCGAGTCCGGCGCGGTACCGGGGACCCATTTCGTCCAGGTCGGCCTGCGCGGCTACTGGCCGCCGCAGGACACGTTCGAGTGGATGCTCGAACAGGGCATGACGTGGCACACCATGCAGGAGATCTGGGACCGTGGCTTCAAAGAGGTCATGCGCGACGCGGTCAGCGAAGCGCTGGCCAAAGCGGACAAGCTCTACGTCTCGGTCGACATCGACGTGCTGGACCCCGCGCATGCACCAGGCACCGGCACACCAGAACCGGGCGGCATCACCAGCGCAGACCTGCTGCGGCTCGTCCGCCAACTCTGCTACGAACACGATGTCGCCGGCGTCGACGTGGTCGAGGTGGCGCCCGCCTACGACCACGCCGAATTGACTGTGAACGCCGCGCACCGTGTGGTGTTCGAGGCACTCGCCGGCATGGCCGCGCGTCGCCGCGACGCCGCACAGGCCAAACCGGGCCCGCCCGCGCGCTAGTGCGCCCTTCATTGGCATCGGAGTAAGCCGAGATGGCCGGTCCTCGGCCCGACTCGGCGGTGGAACGGACGGCGCTGTATGCGGGTGAGACGGTGTTGCGGATGACGTCCGTCATATCGGCACGCCAGGCAGTGACTGATCTGGCGCCGTGGTGAACAATGAAGGTATGACCGGAGTTCTGTTCTTCGACGGGGCCTGCGGGATGTGCACCCGCGCGCGCGATTTCCTGGTCAGGCACGACCGGACGGGCAATGTCGAGACCGAACCATTACAAGGCGTGGGTGTGGCCGAGCGCCTTGGGATTCCCGATGATCGGCTGTTGGAAGCCATGCGGTGGTTGGACTCGTCCGGCGCCGTCTACTGCGGTGCCGAGGCGTGGAACGCTGCCTGGTCGGTCGCCTTGGGCACCGGGCTGCCGCTTCTGATCTACCGCATCCCCGGCATCCGGTTCGTCCAGAACGTGATCTACCGCTGGGTCGCCGACCACCGTTACCGCTTCCCTGGCACAACGCCGTACTGCGAATCGCATCCCGTAGCCTGCTGACGCAAGGAATGTGCGCCAGACCGATATCGTGATCCGGCGGACCATTGCGGACGACCTTGAAGCCATAGCCACGACCTAGGCCAAGCACCTGCAAACCGGCGTCGCGACGTTCGAGCTCAATTCGCCCCCTGCTGTTGCAACGGAGTCTGCCCCGCTGACCCGCATCACCCGAGCTGGTCGGTGACTTCCGTCCAGACCGGATTGTCGTTGCGGTGGTCGGCCATGTTGCGGCACTCACCGTAGAGCCGCATGGTGGCGATGTATGTGTCGTCGACGCCGCCATAAAAGATCGCCGTGACGCCGTCCCTGGTCAGCATCTGGCCGAAGTGCTCGCCCATCGCCAGTGCGCGGGTCCAACCGTGCGCGACCATGGCAGCCGCGACGTCGCGCAGATACTTGACCGAATTGCTTTGCGGCAAGCGGAAATTCATGTAAACAGCGACCTGATACGGCGGCTCGTTCTCGTTCTTGCATGACACGAAGGCATAGCCGCCCGTCGCGCCACGCAGCTGGGCCATGCTGACGATCTGCTTGGCGGAGGCCACCACCTGTCCCGCGGCCGCAGCGTCGGTCATGGGCTCGCCACCCAGGCCCACCGCATCGGCGCCCGGATTCCGGAGAACCACGATGCCCGCCCCAACGACGAGCGCCGTCATGAGTGCTGCCAGGAGGAGCACCACCGATCGCGGCGAACGGAGCCAACCGTATCTGCTGTTCATTGACGCCTCGACATCAATCTACGCCGGGGGCTGCAGCGCGGCACCGAGGACGCGATCAGCTCGCTGCCCGACGAGGGCGGGCGCCGATACGGTCCGGGGCTGGCCGCGGTGCCGGCGGAGATCGTCGTGCACAGCTTGACCAGCAAGAGGCCGCGCACTCGCTATCCCTCGGACGGCGGCGCAGCGATGATCTCGCCGTCTGCTAGGCAGGCCGGCCAATGACCTGGCGGCGCAATGATTTCGGAAGATACACCGCACCAGGCCCGACAACGGCCGCGCTGTCGGACGGATTCGAGATCGCACAGCGCTTCAGCGATAGGCATCCGCATCCGATGCAGGAGTCCAGCTTGTCGCGCAACGCCATCAGGCCCGCGATCTGATCGTCGAGACGTTGCCGCCAACCCTTTGACAGCTGGGTCCAATCCGCGCGGGTTGGTGTGCGACCGTCCGGCAGCATGTCGAGCGCAGCAGCAATCTCGTCGAGGCTCAAGCCGACATTTCGGGCTGCGCGGATGAATGCCAGCCGCCGCAACATGTTTCGCTCAAACCGCCGCTGCCCGCCACTCGTCCGGCTCGCGCTGATCAGGCCTTGCTTGTCGTAGAACCGGATCGCGGACGGCGCGAAACCGCTGCGCTCCGCCACCTCACTGACCGTAAGTAGGTCTCGGCTCTCCATTCCGCTCACCTCATTCGCCGTGGGCTCTTGACTTAAAGTTGACTTCAACTACCAGTATGCCTGGTATGACACCTTCCGAACACATCTCTCCCGTCGCGATCGTCACCGGCGGCTCGCGGGGCTTCGGCCGCGCAATCGTCGCGGCCCTGCTGGACCGGGGCTGGACGGTCGTGGCCGACGCCAGGCGCGCGGACGACCTCGAGGCAACGGCCGCTGAGCTGGCGTCCCCGCGGCTGATAACCATCGCCGGCGACGTCACCGAACCCGCCCACCGTGCCGCGCTGGCCGTCGCGGCGATGGACGCCGGACCGCTGCGGCTGCTGGTGAACAACGCCAGCCGGCTCGGTCCAAGCCCGCAACCGAGCCTCGCCGACTACCTGGCCGCCGATCTGCGCGCCGTATACACCACCAACGTCTTCGCTCCCATGGCCCTGATCCAGGCCTCGTTGCCCGCGCTGACCGCCAACGGCGGTGTCATCGTCAACATCACCTCGGATGCTGCCGTCGAGCCGTACGAAGGCTGGGGCGGCTACGGGTCGTCGAAGGCAGCGCTCGATCACCTTTCGGCGATCATGGCCGCCGAGAATCCGGACATCGGCGTGTACGCCTTCGATCCCGGCGACATGCGCACCGAGATGCACCAGGCCGCGTTTCCCGGCGAGGACATCTCCGACCGCGCCGAACCGGAGTCCGTCGTGCCCGCGTTGCTGCGGCTGCTCGACAGCAGGCCCGCGCCCGGCCGCTACCGCGCACACGACCTGTTGACGGTCGGAGCGGACGCATGACCCTCCCGATGCCGCACACGCGCTTCGAGCGCCCACCCGCGTCGGATGCCGTCGAGCCGCCCGAGGCGCATGGTGTCCCCCGCGACGGCGTCAAGCTGATGATCGTCACGCCGGGTGGCATCATGCACGGCCGGTTCGCCGACCTCGGCGCGCACCTCGTGCCCGGTGACCTGCTGGTCGTGAACAACTCGGCGACGCTGCCGGCCGCGGTCAGCGGTGTTCGGGCGGGGCGAGGGCCCATCACCGTGCATTTCTCGACCGCGCTCGACGACCACGTGTGGATCGTCGAACTGCGGCCCGCCATCGGCGCGACCGCCCATCTGCGGGATGTCGCGCCCGGCGAGCGCATCGGACTGCCCGATGGCGCCGCGCTGGTGGTTATCGCTTGCTATCCCGAACCGGGCGCGGCGGGCAGTCGGCTGTGGACCGCACGGTTGGCGATCGAGGGCGACGTCACGTCCTACCTCGGCAGATACGGGCGGCCAATCCGGTACAGCTACGTGCCGCGGTCCTGGCCGCTGAGCAGCTATCAGACCGTATTCGCCAGGCGGCCGGGCAGCGCCGAGATGGCCAGTGCGGCAAGGCCATTCAGTGCCGAACTGGTGACGTCGTTGGTTTCGGCGGGAATCGCGATCGCGCCCGTCACTCTGCACGCAGGGGTGTCCTCCGCGGAGCCGGGCGAGCCACCGGTCGCCGAGCGGTTCGAGGTGCCGCGCGCGACCGCGCGGCTGGTCAACCTGACCCGTGCGTCGGGCGGGCGGGTGATCGCCGTCGGCACCACGGCGACGCGTGCAGTGGAGTCCGCCGCCGATTCCGCGGGCACGGTGCATGTCGCGACGGGCTGGACGGATCTGGTCCTCGGGCCGGACCGCCCGTCACGCGTGGTCGACGGCCTGATCACCGGCTGGCACGACGCCGGCGCCTCGCACCTGTTGCTGCTCGAAGCGGTTGCCGGCCCCGCGCTGGTCGCCGCGGCATACCGCGAAGCGATCGAGCACTCCTACCTGTGGCACGAATTCGGCGACAGTGCGCTGCTGCTCCCTAACCCCCGGCGATCCCGCTGATCAGCCGCTCGCACACGGCGTCCATGTCTTTGCGCGCCTGATCGCGATTCGTCGCGCGGGAGACGAACAGCGCCGCCTCGTCGAGCGCCCCGAGCAGCACGTGCGCGGTCGGCCGCAATGGCTGCTCTGGTATGGCGCCCTCGGCGATCGCGTGCGCGAGCATTCCCTCGATCACTCCAAGCCCGTACTTCACCCCAACGGCGCGCCACCGATCCCAGCCAAGCACCGCCGGCGCGTCGATCAGGACGATCCGCTGAACATCGGGTGCAGAACAGCGGTCGAGGAACAGGCGCGCCCCAAGGCGCATCGCTTCCAGCGGGTCCTTCGGTTGATCGTCCATGATCTGCCGTGCGATGTCGGCGACCAGATCGCGCTCGACCTCTTCGTATACCGCCGCGAACAGCGCCGCTTTGTCCTCGAACTGGTGATACAGCGCCCCGCGTGTCACCCCGGCTGCCGCGACGATCGCCTGGGTAGAAACGTCGGCGAACCCCTTGTCGGCGAACGATGCCCGCGCGGCACCGATCAACAGCGCTCGCGTGGCGGCAGTGCGCTCGGCTTGGGTGCGCCGGGAAGGAGGCTCGGCGACCACATCGTCATTGACTTTCATACAGGCTGCACGTAACTTCCATACCAAGTGTTTGTAAGTCTCACCGAAAGGATAGCGAACATGCCACAGGTGGCGTTGGACCAGGCGACGATCGATTACCGCGTGTTGGGTCCCGCAGACTCCGCTGCGCCGCCGGTGCTGTTTGTGCACGGCATCCTCGTCGACAGCCGTCTGTGGGACCGCGTGGCCGAGGACTTGGCGCGGCAGGGTTTCCGCTGTTACCTGCCGAACTGGCCGCTCGGCTCGCACACGATTCCCGTCAACGATCCTGGCGCCCTCTCACCGGGTGGTGTGGCAACAATGATCCGCGACTTCATCGTTGCGCTCGGCCTATCGGACGTGACGCTCGTCGGCAGCGATACCGGCGGCGGCCTGTGCCAACTGGTCATCGACGCGTACCAGGACCACATCGGCCGCCTGGTGCTGACCAACTGCGATGCGTTCGACAAGTTCCCGCCGTTTCCGTTCACCCTTGTCTTCGCGCTGCTGCGCGGGCCCATCTCCATCAAGCTGCTGTTCGAGCAGATGCGGATCAAGGCGCTGCGGCATTCTCCGCTCGGGTTCGGCTTGCTGTTCCGTCCGGACCCACAGCTCACCGCGGCCTGGCTGGAGCCCGGCCGCACCGACGCCCGCATCCGAAGGGACCTCGCCACGCTGCTTCGCAATGTGGCCAAGACCGATCTGACCGACGTGTCAACACGCCTCGGACGGTTCACCAAGCCGGTGACGATCGTGTGGGGTCAACGCGACCGCGCCTTCACACCCGCGCTGGGCAGGCGCCTCGCGGCGCTGTTTCCCAACGCGTCGCTTATCGAGGTGCTCGACGCGAGAACGTTTGTGTCGCTTGATGACCCGCGCGCGGTGATCGGTGCCGTCGCCGCGGCGGGAGCCAACCGGCTTTCTTAAGTCTTGACGAGGGTGAACTGGCAGACGTCGGTGTAGCCCTCGCGGAAGAGGTTGGCGCAGCCGGTCAGGTATTTCATGTAGCGCTCGTAGACCTCATCGGACTGGATCGCAATCGCCTCGTCCTTGTGGCCCTCGAGCGCCGCGGCCCAGATGTCCAAGGTCTTCGCGTAATGCTGCCGAAGCGACTGGACCCGGCTCACCTCGAAGCCGACCTTGGTCGCATGCTCGGTGACCACCGCCACCTTAGGCAGCTCGCCGCCAGGGAAGATCTCGTCCATGATGAATTTGACGTAGCGCAGAAGACGCATCGTCAACTTCAACCCACGCCCCGTGAATTCCTCGTCACTCGGCTTCACGATCGTGTGCAGCAACATTCTGCCGCCGTCGGCGGGAAGCGCCTGATAGGTCTTCTTGAAGAAGTCGTCGTAGCGGTCGGCACCGAAGTGCTCGAACGCGCCGATCGAGACGATCCGGTCGACCGGCTCGTGGAACTGCTCCCAGCCCTCGAGCAGTACCCGCTTGGTGCGCGGGCTGGCAGACTCGGCGAACCGCTGCTCGACATAAGCCTGCTGGTTCTTGCTCAATGTCAGCCCAACGACGTTCACATCGTATTTCTCGATTGCCCGCATCATGGCCGCTCCCCAGCCGCAACCGACGTCGAGCAACGTCATGCCGGGTTGCAGGTCGAGCTTTCCAAGGGACAGATCGATCTTGGCGATCTGCGCCTGTTCCAGCGTGATGTCGTCGGGCTCGAAGTAGGCGCAGCTGTAGGTCTGGCTCGGGTCGAGGAACAGCCGGTAGAAGTCGTCGGACAGGTCGTAATGCGACTGCACCTTCTCGAAGTGCGGCTTCAAGTGCTGGGTGTCGTGTTTGGCTTCTGGCAAGGTATATAGCCTCTGGCGGTTGGTGTGGATCTGGACCGTAAGGCTCCACGCGGTATCGGGAGCCTCCCCCGTCGTCTGCGAAGTTTACGCACAGTACCCGAGGTAAGCCGCCACTGCCCTATGCGGCGATACCAGCCGGCCCGCCGTTGACGTTGACGACAGAATGCCTGGAAGCCAGGGCTTCCTGTGACGCTCCGTATGCACAAGAGAACCGTGGGAGAAACATTGTCCGCGCAAATTCACAGCACTCTGGAAAGAAATCGCGCCGTGAGCGCCGGTTACGAGCCGAGACGGCCGATCCAATAGTTGACAGCGTCAGGCAGTTATTTGACGATGTCAACTATGACCACCACCGCCATCGACGACGTCCGCGGGTTCAACCGCTTCTACACACGTGTCCTCGGACTGCTGCGTCCCCACCTTGCCGGCTCGTCCTTCGGGCTCAGCGAGGCTCGGGTGTTGTTCGAGCTCGCGCACGGCGACGATGTGGCGGTGTCCGACCTGCGGCGCGAACTCGATCTCGACGCCGGATACCTCAGCCGCATCCTTTCGGGTTTCACCACGGCAGGCCTGGTGGTGCGGGAGCAGTCGGCGACCGACGGCAGGCGACAGGTTGTCCGGCTGACAACGGAGGGCCGCGAGGCTTTCGCGGAGCTGGACCGGCTCCAGACGGACGCGATCGACGCGCTGCTTGCTTCGCTCGACGGGGCACAGCTATCCGAACTCATCGGCGCGATGGGCCGCATACGCCGCGCACTGGGAGATGCGCCGCCGTTGGGTGGTCTCGTCCTGCGCCCGCCGGCACCCGGCGACCTCGGTTGGGTGATCGAACGCCACGGCGCGCGCTACGCCGCCGAGTATGGCTGGGATATCAGGTTCGAGGCTCTGGTCGCGCGCATCGTCGCGGACTTCGCCGAACGGCGCGACACCGCCCGCGAAGCGGTGTGGATCGCCGAGTTGGACGGTGAGCGGGTCGGCTGCGTGTTCTGCACCGCCGGTGACGCGGCGGACACCGCGCAGCTGCGCCTGCTGCTTGTCGAGCCGTCCGCGCGCGGCAGCGGCGTCGGCAGCCGGCTAGTGGATGAGTGCCTGCGCTTCGCCAAGAGGTCCGGGTACCCGCGAATCACGTTGTGGACCAACGACGTCCTCGTCACAGCGCGCAGGATCTACGAGCATGCAGGCTTCCGTTGCGATCGGCGCGAACCGCACGACAACTTCGGGCGCGATCTCGTCGGCGAGTACTGGTCGCGAGACCTCTAACGTCATCGGCCAGAAGCTCCTGATCGCGCCGCGCGTCAGGCGGCCGGCGCAGCGCCGAGTACCCGCTGGATATCCGGCTTCATGGCCTGCAGCTGGCCACCCCAGTAGCCCCAGCTGTGCGTGCCGTTGGGCGGGAAGTTGAACACCCCGTTGCTGCCTCCGGCCCGCGCGTAGGCCGCCTGGAAGTCCTTGTTGGTGCGGATCGTCAGGCCCTCAAGGAATTGTGCGGGAATCTGCGCGTTGCCCAGCCCGGCATCCAGGTCCGTCGGGTTGCCGTTGCCGCTGTACACCCAGATGCGGGTGCCGTTGGACACAAGGCGCCCGATCTGCAGCATGGGATCGTTGCGCTGCCAGGCCGGCCCGCCGTACGGACCCCACATGTCCAGCGCGTTGAATCCGCCGGCGTCGCCCATTGCGATGCCGACCAGCACGGGCCACAGGCCTGCCGACAGGTTGAGGAAGCCGGACAAGGCGCCGGCGTAGACGAACTGGCCAGGATGGTCGGCGGCCAGAATCAGCGCCGCGCTGCCCGACATCGACAGCCCAACGACGGCGTCACCCGTCGGACTGACGCCCTTGTTCGCCGACAGCCACGCCGGCAGCTCGGAGGTCAGGAACGTCTCCCACTTGTAGGTCTGGGTCCTACCGTTGCCAACCGCGGGTCGGTACCAGTCGGTGTAGAAGCTGGACATGCCACCGACCGGCATGACCACCGACACCCCGGACCCGTCGAACCATCCGAACGCGCCGGTGTTGATGTCCCAGCCGCTGCGGTCGTCCTGGGCGCGCAGGCCGTCAAGGAGATAGACCGCCTTTGGGCCGCCGCCCTGGAACTGCACGGTGATGTCGCGGCCCATGGACGGCGACGGAACACGCAGGACTTCGACCGCGGCCGTCGCCGTCGGTGTACCCCCGATTACCCCGACCAGCCCTGGCAGCAATGCCGCCACCGCCATCGCCGCCGACATCCGGCGGATCCACTTGCCTGGTGCCCGGTGACTTCGTATTTCGTGAGGCGAGTTCATAGCCCTTCGTCCTGTCGTGCGTATACCGAAGTAATCGCGGGCCACGAACGGTCGGTTACACCTCACCAGTGGGCATGATGAGAGGACAATTGCCGTCATGCAACGCGTTAAGCGGCCAGCACCAAGCAAAGGAGCGGACGATGAAGGCCAAGGTGGGCGACTTCCTGGTGGTCAAGGGAACCACTGTCGAGATGTCTGATCAGCGTGGGGTAATCACCGAGGTCCGCTCGGCAGATGGTTCGCCGCCGTATGTGGTCCGGTGGCTGAGCACCGACCACACCGCGACGGTGTATCCCGGCCCGGATGCCGTCGTCGTCACGCCGGCCGAACAGGAGGCGGCCGAGGCGAGGCCGCACTTCCCGGTTTGACCCAGGCGAACGAACGCGTGGTCGCGCAAGATCGGAATCAACGCGGCCCGCAACCGCACTATCCTGGAGTGCATATTCACCGCTGCGAGGCGGGACGGAGACCGATCATGACCAACCCTGACGGCAGTGAGTTTGGCGACGACGCGCCCGAAGCCGACGTGGTCGAACAACTCATCCCGATCGATGTGAGCGACGAGGACACGTGGCGCGACGCGGCACACGTCACGAGTGCACGGGACTGGGAAGCCAGCGAAGCCGATCTGATCGATCAGGCTATCGCCGTTCCGGACGACGATTCGGAGTTCGACCGCTGAGAACCGCGCTTCCTCAACACATCCGGCGGGGTGTGGTCGGGTTATGTGCGTTGACGGCCCTCGCGGTGATGCCGACGACCGCGCCGGCGCGCGGCGACGATGGCAACCCGCTTCTCGAACTGGTCGACGCTGCCACCCAGCGGCTGCAGACGGCAGAGCCGGTGGCGGCGAGCAAGTGGATGACCGGCGGCTCGATCGAGGATCCTCAGCGGGTTGACCAGGTGTTGGCAGCGGTGAGCACCGACGCAACGGGCAGGGGCGTCGACGTCGATTACGTCCGGCGGCTCTTCAGCGATCAGATCGATGCCACCGAGGCGATCGAATACACCCGGTTCGCGCAATGGAAGCTCGATCCGACATCCGCTCCCGGCGTCGCTCCCGACTTGGCAGCGTCGCGCGCGATCATCGACCGGTTGAACACCGAGATGGTCGAGCAGGTCGCGCTGCACTGGTCGGTTCTGCGCTCCCCCGACTGCACCGGCACGCTCGATGACGCCAAATCGGCGGTCGCCGGCGCACGGGCGCTTGATCCGCTATATCAGCAGGCGCTTGCGTTCTCCACGCATTCGTACTGTGCCCACTGACACTCGCTTACGTGAGGCTCCTCTCGTCGCCGACGTCATACTCGGTGACCGAGGCGGCCAGGATCGCCGCAGCCTGCTCGTCGCTGGTACCGCTGCCGCGGAATGCCTCGACGGCGCCCACCGATTCCCACCGTTCGAAGATGTTGATCCGGCCCGGCTCGAGCAGGTCGGCCGACAGCGAGAAGTCGAGACAGCCCGGCGTGCGGCGTGCTTGGCGCACTACTTCGACGCAGCCCGACAGGTAGTCGTCGCGTTCTTCAGGGTCGACCACGAGGTGTCCGGCGACAATCACCACAAGGGGCCTCCTTCGCATGATCCGATGGAACAATCAACAGATATGACCCCGTTTCGGGTCAGAAGTCACCGAGGACGACTGAGGAGCTTCCCGCACGCACCGAACGGTAGTAAGCAGGAGGGCATGAATCTTCGCGAGGCTCGAGAAGTCATCGACACGCTGGCGGCGGACCCCGACGCGTCGCGCGTGTACGGCCAGCCGCACGAAACCGCCGACGGCACGACGGTCATCGGAGCCGCCAAGCTGCGCGGCCGCTCAGCTCCGGGAGCCGACGACTCACGAATTCGGCTGAGCGCCAAACCGATCGGGATTTTCGTGATCAAGGACGGCAAGGCGTCATTTGTGCCCTCCGCCGACGCCACCCGGATCGCCTCCTTGGGCATTCTTGTCGGGCTGGTGGCCGCGGCGCTTGCCGGGGTGGCTATGGTTCGTCGCCCGCCGTGGCCGGATCTGCACGGCGATATTTCGCGGTGGCGCTAGCGCGCCACGCCGCTCCGAGCGCGGCAAGGGTCAGCACTGCCAGCACCACCAGCCACGGCCACGCACCGTGCTGATGGACCCAGCCGGCGATCGCACCCTGCACGCGGCCGGCGGCCGCGATCACCGGGTCCTGGGGATTGCCATTGCCTGTGAACAGCCGGATCTCGTAGAGGCCGTAGTAGCCGACGTAGATGCCGACAACCAGAAGTAACGCGCCGCTGATCCGGTTTACGTACGGCACAATTCGGCGCATCCGGTCGACGGCTGCCGAACTGGCCAGCGCGGCGGCCACCGCGAGCACCCCGACGACCAGGGTGAATCCGCCGGCATAGGCGACATAGACGGCCGTGGCACCGAGGACCGAGCCGCCGCGAAGTGCGGCGGCGGTGACCGCAAGGAACGGCCCGACCGTGCACGACAACGACGCGACCGCGTAGCTGATCCCGTAGCTGAACATCGAGCCCAGCCGCGCCGTCGGCGCCCACCGCGCGCCACGTGCCAAGCCAATCCGCACCGTGATCTCGCGTCCGGCGAGCAGCCAAATGCCAAGGGCGACAAGGGTGATGCCGATAACGACGGTGACATACGGCAGGTAACGCTGCACCGTCGACGCCGCTGAAACGGTAAGGATGCCGAATCCGCCGAACACCGTGAGGAATCCGAGCGCCATCGCGGCGGTGGCTGTCACCGCGCGGCCAACGGCGGCACGCCGGCCCACGTTCTCACCCTGCACGACAAGGGCCAGATAAGCGGGCAGCATGGCGAAGCCGCAGGGGTTCAGCGCCGCAACCAATCCAGCGCCGAAGGCCAAGCCCACAAGGTCTTGGTCCACGGTGCGCGGCGACCTACGACAGCGCCGCTACCCGGTCGGACAGCTCCTGTTGGGGCATCGCCGAGGTCGGGTTGTTCACGAACGTTGACGAGCCGTCGGCACGGTAGAACTCGTAGGCCGGCTGCCACGGGACGTTGTAGCGGGCCCAGATCGACCCGTCGGCGTCGTTGAGGTTGGTGAAGTTGAGGTTGTATTTCGAAACGAAGCCCTGCATGGCCGCGACGTCGGAGCGCGCCGCGACACCGACGAAGGTGACCTTGGGGTTGGCCGCCGCGACCTGGCTGACACTGGGCGCCTCTGCGTTGCAGAACGGGCACCACGGCGTCCAGAACCACAGCACTGCGGGCTTGCCAACGAGACTCGCCCCGTTGAACGGCGCACCGGACAGCGTCGTCCCGGTGAACTGCAGCCGATCGTCGGCGACCGCCGCGGGCGCGCTGACAAGCCCGAACGCCAACGCGGCAGCCACCCCACTGAATACCAGCGATCTGGTCAGTCGCGAAAATCGAGTGCCCATCCCCCATCTCCTTCGCTCAAGCCGCACCGGTGGATGACCCGCGCATCACACCCCTAAACACGATGGCACGATCGTCGAGGTTCACGTCCCGAACGGAGCAATCGCTGCTCGCAAACGATGTCAGTTCTGCCGCGGTATCAGTTCCGCCACGAACCGATCGATGAAGTCGTCGATATTCGCCTGCAGGGCGGGCCGGATCACGAACTTGGTCAAACCCACCGCTAGGTATGCGTCGAGCTGACGGTGAAGTTGCGGCCAGTCGGTCGCGATGAGGTCCGCGGGATCGACGTCGGGCCTGCGCCGCTTGACCGCGGCAACCAATCCGCCCGGCAATTCGCCGTCGCTGACCGCGAGGTTGATCCCGAAATGGTCGGGTTCGATTTCGCGGCCCGCTTCGCCGGCCGCCCTTTGAATCTGCTCGCGACCACCGCGGGCTTCCTCAGGGGTGAGGAAGCTACCGAGCCACCCGTCGCCGAGTTGGCCGATGCGGCGAAATGCCGCAGGCGCGGATCCGCCGAGCCAGATGTCGAGCGGTTTGAGCGGTCGCGGTTCGACATCGGCGGAACTGACCGCGAAATAGTCGCCCGCGAACGCGACATCTTGTTGCTCCAGAACCGATCTCAGCAACCGCAGCGATTCATCGAAGACGGCGGCACGCTCACCGTCCGGCACCACGAAGATCTCGCGTTCCGCGGGAATCGCCGACCGCAGGCCGAACACCGGGAGCACTCGCTTGGGTGCCAGACCGGCCAGCGACGCCAGCTGTTTCGCCACCAGCACGGGATGACGGCCGGGAAGCACCGCCACCGACGTGCCGACCTTCAGATTTGTCGTCCGGGCCAGCGCGTAGGCCATCCCAACGAACGGATCGACCGCCTTCGAGTACACCAACTCGGAGAACCACAGCGAATCGACACCGCTCGCCTCCAGATGGTCGACGATGCCCGCCAGTTGCTCAGGACCGGTATCCGCACCCAGCCCGATGCCGAACCGAATCTTCACGTCCACCTCCTGGCCCCTCCGCCGATGTTACGTAAACCCGCATCAGGGCCTTGTGCACGGTTGCGCGACGGACCAGAGTGAAAAAATGATCGAACCGTGGATCCGGGGATGCGTGGTCCAGCGGATCACGTTCCGCGACGGTCTGGTGCTGAACCTGGACGAATACAACGAACTCGTCATCTCGGTGCCGTTTCACCTCACCCTGCCGGAGACCGCCCGAAACGACGAAGAGGTCGTGCTCATCGATCCGAAGGCCGCCAAGGCCGAGCATCGCGCCTTGTTCAACTTTGCCGGATCGACTTGCACCCATGCCAGTTGGGACGAGGACGGCAGCCTGCATCTACGGTTCTCTGACGGCCACGAGATCCACGCGCACAGCGACGAGCGCGGCACGGCGTGGGAGCTCTACGGCAAGCTCCACGGCTATGCGGCCTGCCTGGCACATGGCGAGGTGCGCGTCGTCAGGCACGACCTGCCGGAGGACGAATCCGCCGAGCGCTAGCGGCGAAGCGGGCGCCCGCAGCTGGATGCCAGGGCGCCGGGCTATCGGCTCGTAGGCCTGGACCCGGTCCGCGACGAATTCGCCGCGATCCTGCTCAGGCAGTCGACCGGTCCATGCCGTCGACCCCACCGAGCACCACCGACTGAACGCCTCACGTGAGCCGAAATCCCATTCGCGATCCGTGCGCAAGCACCTTGCGAATACGCTGCTTGCAATGACTGCACGGATGACCGCGCTGGCCGTCACGGCGGTGCTTGCGCTTGCGACGTCGGGCTGCACCAACAAGCCGACGTCGCCGCAACCGTCGGCCACCGCCTCCCCCGCCTCGTCCGAGGCAGAACGACCGATGGCCGACGCCATCGCACAGCGGCTCGACACAGCCGTTAACCAGGCCATGACGGCGGCAGCCGTCCCGGGAGCGATCGTCGGTATTTGGGGGCAAGACGGCACCTATGTCCGCGCGTTCGGAGTGGCCGACAAGACCACCCGCGCACCGCTGAAAACCGATTTCTTCAGCCGAATCGGCAGCGTGACAAAGACATTCACGGTCACCGGTGTCCTGCAACTGGCGGATCAAGGCAAGCTCGGTCTCGACGACCCGATCGCGAAGTTCGTCGACGGGGTGCCGCAGGGCGACAAGATCACGCTGCGCCAACTCGCTCGGATGCAGAGCGGGCTGTTCAACTACAGCGAGTCAACGGCGTTCCAGCAGGTGATGTTCGCCGACCCGCGGCGAGCGTTCACTCCGCACGAATTGCTGAATTACGCTTTCACACAGCCGAATCGGTTTCCACCCGGCGAAGGATTCGAGTACTGCAACACCAACACGGTGCTGCTCGGCCTGGTTGTGGAGAAGGTCAGCGGACAACAGCTGCACTCCTATATCCACGACCACATCCTGGCCCCGTTGGGCATGAGTAACACCAGTTTTCCGACCACCAACGCGTTCCCCGAACCGCACTCTCAGGGCTACACCGTGCAGACCGCGGACGGCAAGGAGGCCGCAGCCACGGACTGGAACCCCTCGTGGGGATGGGCGGCGGGGGCGATGATCTCCACCCTCGACGACATGCACGTTTGGGCGCCCGCGCTGGCGACCGGCAAGCTACTTTCGCCGCAGATGCAAACTCAGCGGTTGCAGACTGTGGGATCACCCGGGATGCCCCCGCAGGGCGGATATGGGTTGGGCATCTTCAACATCGGCGGGTGGATCGGACACAACGGCAGCCTGCCCGGCTATCAAACCGTCGCGGTCTACCTACCCCAGAAGCAGACCACGCTGGTCATCCTGATCAATACGGACATCACGTATCAGGGCGGCGAGCCAGGCACCGCGCTGGCAACCGCGATCACCAAAGAACTGACGCCGGATCACATCTACTCGTTCGGTCCGCACACGCCACATTGACCGTGTCAACCAAGAAAGGACGTGTAGCCATGCAGGGTTCCGCGACGGTAACCATGTCGGCGCCGGCCGAGAGGATCTGGAATCTCATCGCCGACGTCCGCAGCACCGGTCGGTTCTCGCCCGAGGTGTTCGAGTCCGAATGGCTCGGCGGTGCCACCGGGCCCGCGTTGGGCGCGCGGTTCCGCGGACACGTGCGGCGCAACGAGATCGGCCCGGTGTACTGGACCACGTGCCGGGTCACCGCCTGCGAGCCAGGGTGCGAATTCGGCTTCGACGTGCTGGTCGGACACAGGGCCGCGAACACATGGCACTACCGGCTGACCCCGGTCGACGGCGGCACCGAGGTGACCGAATCATTCCGGATGCCCGACAGCGCCTTCACCAAGCTGTTCTCGGTATTGGGCGGCCACTACGTCAACGTCGCAACATCCGTGACATGCGCACCACCCTCGAGCGCATCAAAGTTGTCGTCGAGGCGCCCGAGGGTGCGTGACCGGGTCGGTTACTGGACGCCGACGCCGAAGATCGGTATCCACAGGCCGAACAACCAGATCCCCCACTGGTGGAAACCGTCGTCCCACACGGGATTGGCGTTGTAGCCCCAGTAATTGAACGGGCGCGGCGGGCCGCCGTCCCACTGATACGCCGGCGGCGGGCCCCAACCCCATGGCGGCGCGCCATTGCGGTCGTCCCACCACGCATGGCTGTTGCTCGCCCACCACGGACCCTTGTCCCCGTTGCCGTTGCCGTCGCCGCACCAGGGTGGGCAATAGTCGTCGTGTCCCGGCTTCAGCGGCGCGGGCACAACCGGGCCGGCGGACGCCACCGCTCCGCCGGGCCCGAAAGCCCCGAAGCCGAGCGCACCGACGATCATGGCTGCTGACACCAACTTCGACAGCCTCATCGTTTATTAACTCCTACCTTGCTGCCCCGACGTCCAAATCCGACGTCCCAAATCCGACGTCCAAATCCGACGCCGCGCCCACACTGTTCATTCCCAAGACGGAGGGACGCAAACGTCTGCTCCTATCCAAATATCGGACCTGGCCGCGGTGCCGTTACCAACCGGATGCCGTTGGGGGGCAGCGTTTTGCGGTGGTTAGAGGGCGCGCAGGCGGCGCAGACGATCGCCCATTGCTCGCTGTGAAACGTCGGCCCGTGGCGCCAGCGCCTCGAAGGCGTGCGGGCACCCCGGATGCAGGTGCAGCTCGGTCGGCACCCCCGAATCCGAAAGGCGTCGCGCGTAGGTGATGTCCTCGTCACGGAAGATGTCCAGGTCGCCGACGTCGATGTACGTGTCTGGCAGACCGGTCAGGTCAGTGGCGCGGGCGGGCGCGGCATAGGGCGGCACCGCGTCCTTGCCTGCGCTGTCGCCCAGCAGCGCAGCCCAGCCGGTGACGTTGTCGTCGTAGGTCCACGTCAGAAACGGCAGCAGCTGCGCGTCTGGTGGTTTGCTGCGGTCGTCGAGCATCGGGTAGACCAACAGCTGCTTCGCGATCGGCGGGCCACCGCGATCGCGGGCAAGCAGGCACACACCCGCCGCCAAACCGCCACCGGCGCTGTCGCCCATCACACCGATGCGGGCGGGATCCACGCCGAGCGTCGCGGCGTTGTCGACGAGCCACCGCAGTGCCGCATAACAGTCCTCCACCGGCGTGGGATGCGGATGCTCGGGGGCGATCCGGTAGTCCACCATCAGCATGGGCACGCCGGACATGGCGACGTAGTCGCGCACCGCCAGGTCGTAGAAGCGGCCCACGTGCTCCAGCCCGAAGATCATGCCGCCGCCGTGCAGATAAAGCACCGCACTGCCTGGCTGTCTCGCGTGGTACCAGTCGAGGTTCACCGTGGCGCCGTCTGCGGTGGTCAGCGTGTGCCTGTCGACCTCAACGCCGGTGACCGGTTCCCGTGTCGTTGCCAGGTAGTCGAACATGCGGTGGTCGTTGACCCGCCGGCTCGCGACATCGCGGATCGCCAGCGATTGGGTTTCTCCGATGGCCTCCAACACTGGACCGAGCTCGGCCAGCACCTGCGCGTCGATACCAAGTGCCATGTGCCAGACAGTAACGTCGACCTACGTGACTGCAGCGCAAACCGACATCACCGCCGGTCAGCGCATTGCACCGGTCGCCGCAGGCGTTGTGCTCCCGCTCTCAGCGGTTACTACCGTATTGCACGGCTTTGCAAGCGTATTCGGCGATGGCATGCACGCGTACTTGCTGACGGGACAACGGCAGTCGTCCGACGACATCTGGCCGCAGGTGCGCACCTTGACGGTGTGTTGAATCGGCTCCGGTGCGCCGCTCGGTTTGGTAGAACAGGTTCTAATTTCACCAGCGAGCCGAAGGAGTCTCCGATGGGTCAATTCTCACGCGAGGAGATCGAGGAGACGTTTGCCCATCACCAGCAGGTGGTGGTCGAGATCGGAAAGTCGTGGGATTGGTCCCGTTATGCCGACCTGTTCACCGAGGACGCGACCTACGTGGAGCACCTATACGGCAAGATGGCCGG
>JAOPVX010000203.1 GCA_025965975.1 Mycobacterium sp.
AGAAGTCGTCAGCCCAGGGAAGGTCGTCAACCAGGATCGCCGTCGGACCCTGCTCGGCGAGGTTGACGGTTAGCCAGTAAAGACCGTGAAGGACGCCGAATTCGTCTGCGGCCTCGGCGTTGCCGAAAACGGGCTCGGCCAGTGCCGCGGGTCCGCGCATCAAATCCGCCCGTGTCTGCGCATCAGCGCGAACGAGCATGGCCTCGAACAGGTTACGGGCAACCCCATACGGGTAGTCGCGGGTCAGTTCACTACACCGTGCCCGCAAGACTGACATGCCCAGCGTCTGAGCGGAATGGGCGCATTCGTCGAGCAGACGCGACTTGCCGATGCCGCTGGGCCCTTCGATCAAGCACACCTGCCCACGGCCGCTCGCAGCGGCGGCCAGCACCGCTGAAAGCTGCTGTAGTTCGGCGGTGCGTTCCAGGGGTTTCGCCCCCGCGCCACGTAGCAGGGAGCTGGTCATTTGTCAGCGGTGGTCATGCCGTCACACAGTGCGGTGAGCAGGCGGGTAAGGGTGGGGGCGAAGTCGATACCGATGTGTGCCAGCGTGGGTTCCTCCGCGTACAGGCGCGTCAGCGTCTCCGCGGGGTGAGCGGCTTGCCACAGCGGAGCGGTCAACGCGATTGTGGCGATGACGAGGTCGCCGGTTTGCTCCGGCGTCAGATGAGTAGCGCCGGTGATGGCTTCCTGGAGGGGGCCCAGTATCGCACTGACGGTGAATTTGAAAGTGCGTACGCGTTCGTAGGTCAAGCCGAACTGGCTCAACGCGGCGCCAGCATCGCGAACCGCGGCCGCGACATCCGCGTCGACCGGGCCGAACGCATCGATGATGACGCCGACACGTTGGGGCCTGCCGGCCTCGGTCAACGCCGGAACAACGGTGTCCGGCGCGAACCCGGCGTTGCCGTCGTGACCGTCCGCGCCGCGCATCTGGTAGGCGGTAGCGATGTCGCCGACGCTGCGCGCCATCGGGCCCACGTGCCAGAGGCGGCGCAGTGAATAAGGCCAGTGCCCGGTGAACGGAATCCGGCCGTGGGTGCCTTCTTTGCGGTCGCGTGATGCGGTGAGACAGGTGGTGTTCATCAGTTTGAGTCCTGGTGCCATGGTCGCGTCGATGGCTTCTACGAATTGCTGGTCCGACATTGGTTTGGCGCCGAATTCTGAGAATGATGCGGTGCTGCTGTGTGTTTCAGGCATGTGGTCGTTCCTCTCTTGCGCCGGTGATGCCGGTCGCTTGGTTGGTGTTGACGTCGTTGACCGCACCCTTGGATGCTCTCGGCGGGCGGGGTTGGCTGGGGAGGGTCGACGGGTGCGCGTTATCCGAGGTGTGCGGTCAGTAGCCAGCCCTGGGCTGATTGGCGGTGGTTTGGTTCGTCTCTGAAGTCGAATGGCATCGACGTTGCGGCGCTGGGACGAACCGCATGGATCCGGGCAGTTTTGACCTCATCAACCGTCCAGAACTTGGAGACCGCGTCTCGCAGTTCATCGGCGGTGACGGGGTTGATGGGCATGCTGGTCTGGTCGGGGTAGGCGGCGCGGTTGAAGGTTGCGGCGTCGAAGGTCAGGACGAAATAGCTTGCCTGGGGTGCGGCGGCCCGCGCGATCGATGCTAGGTAGGGTTCGCGGAGTGCTACTGGCATCGAGTGAAAGAGGGTGCTGTCGATGATGGTGCCGAAGCGGCCGTCGTATCCGGTGAATGAGGAGATGTCGGCGACGTCGAAAGTAGCGTTGGTCAGTCCGCGTTGTGCCGCTTCGCTTCTAGCCAAGTCGATGGCGGTTGGTGATAGGTCGAGTCCGACAACGGTGTAGCCGTCTTCGGCTAGGCGCATGCAGAGGGCGGCTTCGCCGCAGCCTGCGTCGAGGACGTCGCCGTGAACTTTGCCGTGGTCGATCAGGGCCGCGATTTCGGGCTGTGGTTCGCCCAGGCTCCACGGCGGCTTGCCGGCGTGACCCCACGACCCGCCTCCGCGGTAGGCCGGTTCGAAGTCCAGTTCTGGTGGTTTGGCCACGTCATTCCTGTCATGTTGGTGGTTGCTGATCTGTTGCTGGAGTGCGATTTCCGCAGTTCTCCCCACGCGGTAGGCGCGGACCCTCCATGTCTCGATGAGTCCAACGTGCGGTGTTGCTGAGGGACATCGAGGGCAAGATCGTCTCGGGGGAGGGTGGGTGTGTCGTAGTGCGGTTGTGTCGTTCGGGGTGTGTGGTGTTGATGGTTAGACCATGGTGGTGACTCCGTCGGTGATGCCGAGCAGTGCGCGGCCGTAGACGAGGGCGTTGATGGCGGGGTTGGCGACTGCGTGTCGGCTGGCGACTTCGCTGTCACGCCAGATCCGTTGCAGTGGGTTGGATTCGGCGAAGCTTGCTGCGCCGTGGGCGGATACTAGTTCGCGGATGGCGTCGCGTGCGTTCACAATGGCTTGGGAAACGCGCATCTTGTTTCTCGCTCGGGTGAGATAGTCCGGGAAGATGTTGAGTCGCCCGGCTTCGTCGACCTCGTCGGCGGCTCGATACGCCAGCAGTTCGGCGGCGTCGATCAGTGTCGCGGCCTTGGCCAGTGCCAACTGGACGGTGGGAGCGTTGGTCTGGAGGTCGTATTCGGTGTGCGTCACGCCTCGCGTGCTGGCCTGTTCAATCACCAGTTCCATTGCGGCCCTGGCGAGGCCGAGCTGGGGTCCAGCCAGGTCGGTGATGACTGCGGAGGTGACCGGCACTTGGTAGAGCGTTTCGCCCGGGTGTCGATTGTCGTATTCACCCATCATCAGCTTGCCCATGGAAGTCGATCGGTGTTCGGGCACGAAGACCTCGTGAGCGACCACCGTGTTGGAACCGGTGCCCTTCATCCCGGCGACGTGCCAGGTGTCTTCGATCACCACGTCGGCGGCGGGCAGAAGGACCACTCTCATGTCGACGGGCTGCCCGTCCTGATCGACGATCGGCACCCCGAGGAACAGCCAGTGCGCGTGCAGAGACCCTGAGCAGTAGGCCCAGCGGCCCGAGACGCGGTAGCCGCCCTTGACTATCTCGGCGGTGCCGGTGGGCGCTATTACCCCGGCGATTCGGGCGTCGGGGTTACTGCCCCACACGTCGGCCTGCACGCGGTCGTTCCACATGCCGATGAACCAGGAACCGCAGGTGATCTGGCCGGTGACGAACGCAGTGGAACCGCAGCCGCGGCCCAGTTCCTGGATCACCTCGACTTTCGCGCGAAAGTCCGCCTCGGACCCGCCGAACCTCTTGGGCTGAGTCAATCGGAATAGGCCGGCTTGCTCGAGTGCATCGATGTTCTCCTCGGGCAGCCGCCGGTCGTCTTCGGCCTTGCGTGCATTCTTGCGGAGCAGCGGAACCAGGGCCGTCGCCCGCGCCACCAGGTCGGTCCGGATTTCCCGATCAGTGTCGTTGACGTCGGGGCGTTTGCTAATGATGCTCATGATTCCTGTTCTCTGTGGTCGCGACCTGGTCGGACATGATCGCCACTGCATGGTTCGGGCTGCTGTCGGTCACACTGTGTGGCAGATCACCGCATCTGCTATAGTCTGCCTAGGACTAAGTTTTAGTCCAGAAAGGACTAACTGTCAATGGGCCAAGGTGAACTGAACACGACCTCGTATGCGATGTTGGGCATGTTGGCCATTCGTTCTTGGACCACCTATGAGTTGGCCAAGCAGATGGGGCGTGGCCTGAGTCGGCTGTGGCCGCGGGCGCGTAGCAATCTGTTCAACGAACCGAAGAAACTCGTGGCCCATGGTCTGGCCGTCGCGGTCGAGGGCCAGATCGGCAAGCGACCCAGGACGGTGTATGCCATCACGGAGAAGGGTCGCCGTGCGCTGGGGGACTGGCTCGCTACGCCGGGAGAAGGCCCTGTTCTTGAATTCGAGCAGATGCTGAAGATCTTCTACGCCGACCACGGGACCAAGGCCGATGCCGTTGCCGGAGTTCAGAACATCCGCGACTGGGCGGCCGAACGCAACGCCGAAAGCATCGACATTGCCCGCAGCTACGTCAACGGCACGGGTCCCTTTCCCGAACGCGCTGCCGTGCTGGTGCTGACGGGTCGTTTCCTCGTCGACTTCGCCGACATGGTTGGCAACTGGGCTGACTGGGCGGCCACCGTGATCGAGGACTGGCCCGACGACCCTAGAGACGCAATACCGAGATTGGATGCACTCGAAGACATCGCCCGTCGCCTTCCCGGCGACTAAACACCCCCACGCCCCCCACCCCACACACCCTCGCGGGTCCGGCCACTGCCGCTAACGCACGTCGTTTCCGTAGCCGCCGTTGGTCCGACTCGTGTATGGCCGGGCGTCTCGCGTCCCCAGACGGCCCCAGCCGAGTGATAGCGAACCGGTGTCCACTAGAGCACTCAGCCGCCTACTCCATGGATGTGAGCATGGAATTGCCATCCGTGTGTGATCCGCTTGCACGATTCGGCCCGATGAAGCCGTCCGGTGCGTGCACTGTCACGTGCTGGATCCGCAGCGCCGCACCGTCATTCGAGTGCACCTAGACGACGGTGAACCGAAGCTGCACCACACTCTGTTCGGCGGGCCGCCGGAGGGCCGGCGCACGTGGATGGCCGA
>JAOPVX010000220.1 GCA_025965975.1 Mycobacterium sp.
GCGGCAGCGTGTTCGGCTACATGCCCGAGTTGAATGTGTTGTGTGCGATCGCCGACCACAGCGAGCAGAGCGGACAACCGTTGACCAAGCAGCTCATCGTCGAGGTCACCCCCGCGGTGACTGGCCCTGCACCATAGAACCCGCTTCGCCACCGACCAGTTGGACACATCGGTTGCTGATATCTCGGGCCGCTTCGGCCTGGTCGCGGCCGGTCTTGCTGGCACCTTGACGCTTCGCGTCTTCACGCAGACTGAGGGCAGCTGCTTCAACCGGTCCGGCCGCAGTCCGCGATCACGGCGTTTGGTGCGAGCGGGAGGTTTTGCGGCTAGCAGGTATGCCGCACGGGAGTCAACGGTATCGACTCTTCCTGAATGGAATGGGATCGTTGCTGTCAGCGATGCGGTAACGCTTCGCTTCTACAGCGGTGACGACAATCGACCATCCGACCCCAATGTAGAAGGATCAAAGTCCCCATCTAGCAACAACTTCCGAAGGATAGTGCTGTGGTTGAAACGCCGGTGAGGTGGAACCGACGCTTTCATGCCCGAATGGTTCGGCCTCACCTGCGGGCCGCACTTACACCAGATGTCAGTGCGCCCGCCTGTTGTGCGTCTGCAAAGAAGCCGGGAGGGAGCAGCATAATGCCCGGCGAATTCACCGTGGTGAACCTCGATGCCCTCGCCGTGCGCAACGTCGTCGGCGCGCTATTGGCGCACTGGTTTTTTGTCCGCACCGCCATTCCGGACACCGAGAGTGCCCCGCCTGGACGCAGTTGTCATCGCACAGCGATGGTGGCTAGCGGCGGTCATCCAATGCCCTCACTTTCCACCATCCGGTCATGCTGACGCCGGCCGGTCTGTTACACGGAGCGGTCGAGCGGCTGCGGACGCGCGATCCTGAGCGCGATGGGCTGCGCCGTGCTGTCCGTGCAGCGATCGTCGTTCCGGTGGCGGCCGCGGCGAGTTTCTCCGTCGCGGGCGGCTCCCAGGCACCGTTCTTCACGATCATCGGCGCGTTCTGGTTGATGGTGTTGGTCGATTTTCCGGGAAACCGGCAGCGCCGTGCGCTGGCCCACTGCGGCGTCGGATTCAACGGGGCCGTTCTGATAACGCTCGGCACCCTGGTGGCTCCCATGCCGTGGCTAGCGGTGACGCTGATGTTCACCCTCGGTGTGGCGGTGACGCTGGCCGGTGTCCTCAGCGAGACGATCGCCGCTGGACAGCGCGTGACGCTGTTGGCCTACGTGCTGCCGGTCTGCACTCCGATCGGACCCATCGGCGAGCGGCTGTTGGGCTGGGCAATCGCCCTGGTCGTCTGCGTGCCGGCCGCCCTGTTTCTTCTTCCGCCGCGCCACCACAGCGAGCTGCCCCGTCACGCGGCGCAGGTCTGCAGTGCGCTGGCCGACCGGCTGGAAGGCGTTGGGTCGGCGGCGCATGTGTCGCAGGCGATGGAAGCACTGCGCGCCAACTTCTTTGACGCCGACTTCCAGCCGGTCGGCTTGACGGCAGGCAGCCAGGCCCTCGTGCGGGTGGTCGACGCTTTGGAGTGGGTCACCGACCGAGTCGACGAAAACACGGGCGCCGCTCTTGCGGAAATGAAGCAGCCCGCCGTCAAGGTGTTGCGTTGCTGTGCCCGCGTGCTTGATGTTTCCCGCGTCTCCGAGCGTACGGCGGATCGCGCCGCACTCGAAGTCGCGCTGACGGAGCTGCGCTCGGTGGCGCGTGGGCGTGACCGCGAGGACATTGTGGTCGTACTCAGCGGGTGTTCCGACGACTCGGCAGTCGCCGTCGGCCGTGCGCTGCTGTTTCGCCGGACCATTGCAACAACCATTGGCCTGACCGGGCGAGTCATCGCCGCCGGTGCTGCGGCCGACGCGCGTCCGGTATGGGCGCGAGCACTCGGCGTGGGGCTACCGCCCACTGGCGCAGCCGACCGGTTGCTCCCGGAAACCGTTGCCGTCAAGACCATCACCACCGGATTCCTTGCCACCCGGTCGGTGGCAGTGCGCAACGCGATACGCGCCGGGGCGGGACTCGCGTTGGCCGTGGCAACTACTCACCTGTTTTCAGTGCAGCATGGCTTCTGGGTCGTACTGGGCGCGATCGTGGTGATGGGCAGCAGCGCGCTGACCACCGGGACGAAGGTTGTCCGCGCCGTCACCGGTACCGCCATCGGTGTCACCCTGGGCGCCGCGCTGATCGCGGTTGTCGGTGTCGAGCCGGCAGTGCTGTGGACGTTGCTTCCGATCGCGATTTTCGGGGCGGCCTACATTCCGCGTGTCGCCTCATTCGCCGCCGGTCAGGCCTCGTTCACGATGGCCGTTCTGATCATCCTCAACCTGATCGCTCCGACGGGTTGGCGGCTCGGTTTGTTGCGAATCGAAGACATCACGGCGGGCGCGGCGGTGGCCGTGGTGGCGTCGCTGCTGCTGTGGCCCAAGGGCGCCACAGCGTCGGTAGCCGCCGCCATCGACGCAGCCATCGCTCTCGGTTCGCGCTACCTGCGCGCCGCGGTGCTCCGCGTCACCCATGGTCCCTCGGAGGAGACCGACGACAATGTCACTGCTCTGAGCCACGACGCGCTGGTGGCCGAGCGCACTGTCGACGATGCTGTGCGCCACTATCTTTCGGAAACCGGCAGCCAAGCTGACCTGCGCGGCCAAGTGGTAGGGGCAGCCAAGCGTGCGGTCCGATTGCGCATCGCGGCAGACATCATCGCCGATATCAAAACCCCGCCACCGCCGGCGGCGTATCCGCGGGCACGCGCTGTTCTGGAGGCCCACGCGGACTCGGTCTGGGCCCGAGTCGCCGGTGCAACGGATCAGACCTTGGCTCCGATCAGGGACGAATTCGTGCTCGCGCTGCGCGCGGAGTTCACCGGTGACGAGACGGCCGTCAATGCGGCGCTGCCCCTCGTGACGATCGCGGCCAACCTTGGCGAGCTCGAGCTGATCCACCCGTCGCCGACCACCGCCGCAGCGGTCCCGAGCAGCTGATGTCGTGGCGGGGCTGAGCGCCCATACGCCGGCCAGCAATGTTAGCTACGCCCGAAAAACTCACCCCAGCAGCCACCAAATTCGCAGCTATCAGCGAATGGGACGGTCGGCCCGACATCCCTATTCGCAGGATGACGGGCCGGCGCAGGGTGCACTGACAGGTAGGCATTGACTCTCGCTGGCGGGGGCATTGATGGGCGTCAGCGCCGGGGCTTTGCTGGGGCGCAATTCTGGAAGTACAGATATTGCTAGTCATCTAAGGAGTACCACCGTGAGAATCAAAATGAACTACATCGCACCGCTGTTGGCGGCGGGTGCTGCCGCGGTCGCGATCGCCGCCGCACCGATTGCCGCGGCCGATACCGGTCAGTCGTGCTCGGGAACGGTATGCCAGTCGCCCGGCAATGTTGAGATCAACGACTCGCCTCCGCCTGTTCAGTTTTATCCCTACGGAGGCGACGCCTTTCTGCTCGGCGGTGGCGGCGGCTTTCACGGCGGCGGACACCGGTAACGGTCAATGACCGTGCCGTTGAAGGTTGCGCTAGCTGACAAAGCTGCTCGTGGGTGAAGAATCGCCTACCCAGATAGCCACGAGCACCGTCCAGGGCGACGATCTCTGCAGCGCTGGACATGCGAACAGCCAAGTCACCGCGTCAACAAGATGGCAGAGACCGCGATGATGGCCGAGACCAGCGCTAGAACCGTATTCGCGATCGTCAGGTAGTAGCTGCGTACGGACCATCAGCTCATGGCCCGGCGCGCATCGCGTGCGGTATCGCGTCGGCGAAGCTCATCGAGGTAGTAATTTTCGTCGGCACCGGTATCTGTCGCATGCTCGTCGTGCGCAGTATCTCCTCGTCGGTGGTGGCACGTAGTTGGCTAATGGTCATCGACATCGCGGCGATTCTCCTGTGGGCCCATAGGTGGCGTTGTGGGGGTCGGCCATCCAGCAGCTTGGGCCCGTCGTCTTCGGTGGAGGGTCGTCACCGCCGAACACGGGATCGTCACAACGCGCAAGGTCTGGGGCACGACGAGTGGCGTCATCCCAGGACAATGCTTCCCGGGTACGCAACGCGACGCGAGCGCATCCGCCCGTGCTGCCCGAGCTTTGAGCACGACCTGCTGACGGGTAAGCATTAGTTGCGGGTGACCGGAGCATCGATTGGGTGTCAGCGGCGATGACAGGGATTCGGTGGATCACAATTCTGGAAGCAAAGATCGACAGCCAGCCGTCGAAGGAGCGCCACAATGCGGGTCGGAATGAACTACGTCACACCGCTGCTGGTGGCGGGAGCCGCCACAGTTGCGATCGTTGCCGCGCCGACAGCGGTGGCCAGTCCCAATTCGGCTCGGTCGGCAGGGATCGCCGGCGCGTCGACGGCCCGCGGTGATCATGGTAGTGGTCACGGTGGCTCTTACTGCGGTGTGTACTGCGGCTCGTACACCGCCTATGACGGTGCGAGTTATGGCGGCTCTCACGCCGGCGGTGGGGAAATCGGTAGCGGTCAATGAGGGCGCGCGTACGGATCTGCATTGCCGGCATTCCTATGCTCAAGGTTCCGCTGTGCGTTGCGTAATTGTGGATGACAGCCCGAATTTCCTCGAGGTGGCGCGAAGCCTCCTCGAGCGCGAGGGGATCACGGTTGTCGCCGAGGCGTGGACCGGCGCCGAGGCGCTGCGGCTCGTCGACGAGCTGAGGCCCGACGTCACCCTGGTCGATATCAATCTCGGCGGGGAGAGCGGCTTCGAGCTCGCCGAGCGACTTCACTGGCACGCCCGCGCGGCACTGGTCCCGGTGATAATGATCTCCGCCTATGCGGAGCAGGACATCGCCGAAGGGATCGCCGCGAGCGCGGCGGTGGGCTATATATACAAGTCCTCCCTGTCGCCCGATGCCATCCGCGACCTCCTCCCTGGCCGAGGCGATCACTACAACGCCGATCCGTTCACCGTCCTGTGCTGATGCTGGCCGAAAGCAGCTGCACGAGAAGGCGTTAGAGTTCGCCGTTCTTTTGGGTTGTTGGCCTACGGTTGAGAGTCGCGACTCGGGCGCGGGACGACAGTGCGGGCCGACGACGCGTCGCCGGCCCGCATCTGTGCTTACATGCCACTAGCAAAAGGCCTCGTTAGGCCAGCGGCTCCGCTGTCCACTTTTTGAGTAGCTTGCCCGAAGCAGCAGCCCCCTTTCGAGGTGA
This sequence comes from Mycobacterium sp., assembly GCA_025965975.1. GTDB lineage: Bacteria > Actinomycetota > Actinomycetes > Mycobacteriales > Mycobacteriaceae > Mycobacterium. Next base: position 5,191 of record JAOPVX010000220.1, read on the forward strand.
TGTTGCGGACAGCAGGAATGCAGACCATTGATCTGCTGTGCGAATCTGAAATGATGCTGATGTCCCGCTATGCGCTGCCTGATCGTCGATGACGACGCGTCTTTCCTCGACACCGCGCGTCTCCTGCTCTAGCACCAGGGGGTCGCGGTCGTCGGCGCGGGCACAACCAGCGTTGAGGCGCTCAAGCGGGTCGAGGAGCTGCAGCCGGAGGTGATGTTGGTCGACGTCAATCTCGGCGCGGAGAGCGGCTTCGAACTTGCCGAGCAACTCCGTCGCGACGGACGCAGCGCGCCGGTGATACTGATCTCCACCCACGCCGAGCAGGACTTCGCCGACATGATCGCGATCAACCCTGCGGTGGGACTCATATCCAAGCTCGCCCTGTCATCCGCCGCCATCAGCGCCTCACTGGTCGATCCCTCGGCCACCCTCAGCGGTCAACTCGTCCTCCCCAGATCCAGAGGGGGCGCGGCCCTCATGTCGGCGACTGCGGCAGCGGATCGGCGCTCGAGCAGCCCTACCAGGTCGCCGTAAACGGCGGAGTCTGTACGTCTTCAAGATCGTGGGTCCGCTAGGGCCGCGGGGTCGGCTGCCTGTGTCAACTCCTGAATTGCGCTCCAGCGATCCCGGTCATCGCCGTTGCGTTGCGCCCGTCACGGCACCCGCTGACAATAATGCTCGGATTCTTGCTGACCGGTAGTGGAGTTCAGCGCTGGCGGTAGAGACATGCCCAATGCGACACGCGATCATTGAGACCGCACCATTGGATGGGAGTCCGACTCGGTGCGGCGCTTGAAGCCCGACACCGCGTGGAAGGACGCCTCGATGAGCGGCTTTGGACAGATAGTCGGCGATCGTCGCTTCGAGGCCTGCCCGGCGGCTCCGATGCGGGTCCGCCGATGAGCCTTCTGGTCGTGGGGCTGTCCCACCGCAGTGCAGCGCTCGCCACGCTGGAGCGAGTCGCGGTGTCCTGCAGGGACGTTGGCAAGGTCCTGCTCCACCTGCTCGAGCGTCAACACGTCGCCGAAGCAACGCTGCTATCCACCTGCAACCGGGTGGAGGTCTATGCGGTAGTGACCACCTTTCATGACGGGCTCGCCGAAATAACTGAGGTACTGGCCGATCAGTGCGCGATGACGGTGGACGACCTGACCGAACACCTCTATGTGCACTACGCAGCGGCGGGTGTGGAACACCTGTTCTCCGTCGCCGCCGGGCTCGACTCCATGGCGATTGGTGAGCCGCAGATTCTTGGTCAGCTGCGTGCGGCATACGCCAACGCCGGAGAGGCGCGCACCGTTGGGCGCACCCTGCACGAAGTCGCGCAGCAGGCGCTGCGGGTGGGCAAGCGTGTCCAGACCGAGACAGGGGTCGGCGGCGAGGCGGCGTCGGTGCTCTCCGAAGCCCTTGCCGCGGCGGCCGTCGCGCTGGCTGGAACGGACGCGACCGGCCTCGCTGGCCGCCGGGTGTTGGTGCTCGGTGCCGGTTCCCTGGGCGGCCTGGCCGCGGCGAGCTTGCGCCGGGCGGGGGTCGCCGAGATAGTCCTCTGCAATCGGACTCAGGACAGCGCCGGGCGGCTGGCCGCGCGGTGTGAGGCGGCCGGCACCCCGGCCCGCGTGGTCGGCTTGGACCGTGTGGGCGCCGCCCTTGCGACCGTGGACCTCGTGATCTGCTGCGCAGCGGCACGCGACACCGTGCTCAGTACCGAGCACATCGGTGCCAGGCGGCGCCCGCTGGTGGTGTGCGACTTGGGGCTGCCCCGTAACGTCGAGCCGGCAGTGGGTGACGTGGCTGGTGTGACCCTGCTGGATCTCGACAGCTTGGCGCGCCGGTTGGAGCGGCGCGCCACGCCCGGCACGGTGGAGGCCGCCCGCCGGCTCGTCGCGCAGGAAGTGCATAGTTTCCTGCTGGCCCAGCGCACCGCCGAGGTGATTCCAACCGTTTCCGCGCTGCGCAAATGGGCTGCCGACGTGGTGGACATGGAGCTCTTAACGCTCGATGGTCGGCTACCCGGACTTGACACCACAGTGCGCACTGAGCTCACCCGCACCGTGCGCCGCGTGGTCGACAAGCTCCTGCACGCTCCCACCGTCCGAGTCCAACAACTCGCCAAGACCGACGGGGGCGAGGCCTACGCCGACGCGCTACGAGAGCTATTCGAACTTGGTCCTCAGGCCACTGCGGCGATCACCAACCCGCTTCGCAGCGCGTCCAGGGTTGCCCCGTCCGGGCCGGAGTCGCATCATCAGCGGGCCGCCTCGAGATAGGTGATCACCGCTTGGACACGGCGGTGGTCGTCTCCGGTTAAGGGAAGGTCCAGTTTGGCGAGGATGCTGCGCACGTGTTTTTCACGGTGCCCTCGCTGATCCAGAGCCGGCGGGCGATGCCGGCATTGGAGCGTCCCTCGGCCATCAGCGCCCGCACCGCCTGCTCCCGAGTGCTGAGCACCGCGAGGGGGTCGTCGCGTCGGCGGGCCGACACGAGTTCCTTGACCAGCGCGGGATCCACGACCGAGGCCCCCTTGGCGATGCGCTCGAGGGCGTCGACGAAATCGGTCACGTCGGTGACCCGGCTCTTGAGCAGGTAACCGACCCCGCGGCCGCTGGCCAGTAGTTCCAGGGCCTGCTCGACGTCGACGTGCGCTGACAAGACCAGGATGCCGGTATCGGGGAGTTCTTCGCGGATGACCCGGGCCGCGTCGAGCCCCTCGGTGGTGTTGGTCGGCGGCATCCGGATGTCGGTGATAACCAGCTCGGGCGTCTTGTCACGGACCAGCGCGAGCAGCTGCCCACCATCGCCGGCCTGGCCCACCACGTTGAAACCCGAGCGATCCAGCAGGCTGGCCAAACACTCACGAAGCAAGACGTCGTCCTCGGCCACAACAATCCGCAATGGCGCGATCCCCGGGTCGACACGTCCCATTTGGGCGGGACCGTGCTCACCCTCAGCCTCCCCACCTATATCAGTGGGCACAGCCATGTCGTCGACGGTCAAGCGGTGGCGGCGTTGGGCCTCTCTCAATTCGTTTCCGAGTTCGGCCGCGGTCGCCGGCCGACTGTGGGGATCGGATGCCATCGCATGTTCGATGGCTGCGCAAACGTCATTTGGAACCCCGGGCAACTTCGGAACGGGCTCCCTGGTGATCCTTAGGAACTGGGCGATCACCTGCTCACCGCTGCGACGTTCGAAGGCGGCGTGGCCGGTAAGTGCACAAAACAACGTGGCGCCCAGACTGTAGACATCGGAGACCGGGGTCGAGGCCTGGCCTTCGATAACCTCGGGCGCGGTGAACGCGGGGGATCCGGTAACGACGCCCGTGGCGGTTTCGAAGCCGCCGACGATTCGTGCGATACCGAAGTCGGTCAGCTCGGGCTCACCATATTGGGTGAGTAGGATGTTTGCCGGTTTGACGTCGCGGTGCAGGGTGTTGAGCCGGTGGGCTGTCTCGAGGGCACCAGCATCTTGACGCCGATGTGAAGCGTTTCTTGCCAGCAGATTGGGCCCGTGGCGTGGATCCGTGCTCTCAGGGAGTCGTGGGGGTGGTATTGCATCACGATGTACGGTCGACCTGACTTGGTAGCGCCGACCTGAAAGATGTTGGTGATGTTTGGATGCCCGGACAATTTGCCCATTGCGCGCTGCTCGCGCAGGAACCGTTCGAGGTTGTCCGTTTCAACATCAGTGGTGAGCACCTTGATGGCGACGGTGCGCTCGAGTGAGCGCTCCTGGCAGCGGTAGACCGTGCCGAAACCACCCCGTCCGACTACGTGGGCATCGCCGAACCCGGCCGCGGCCAACTCCGCCGCGATCGTCGGTCCCAGCTCAGACCGAACTGCCGGCCGATCGATTCGGCCATCGGCCGCATCGACCCCAGTCCCCACTGCCCGCAATCGCGTACCCATGCGATCACTCCTCAATTAACGATCCGCATCGGGGTACTCCTCATTCCTGCAGACGCGATCCGGCACACCTCATTACCAACCACCCTGCACGACGCGCGCAGCCCGCGGAAGGGACCGCTTGTCCAGGGATCGGCGGTTCCTTCTCGGGCGGCACCGCGGCACCGGAAAGTGTTGTCGGACCACGTCAACCACTGAACACGCGAACAAGCGACTTCCTCGCGCCGCAGTCCGCTGGTCGGCTGACGAGCGCCGTTGGCAACCCCACGTCCTGTGGATGCAACACCTCGCGGCGTCGGCGCAAAAAGTCGGCCAGCTGCTCGCTTTCCACGCTCCGGATGGGAGTTGATGAACTCGCGGGAGACGCCGGCACGGCGCGCGACGTTTGATTTGTTGATGGGTTGCCTGGGATGCTCGGCCAGTTCGGCGAGCGCAGTCTGTACGTCGCGCCTCTTCTGCTCGCTGCGATCGGCGTTATAGCGCAATAGCGCAGCGGTTGAGGCCTCGCTCTTCATGCCGGGCCGGCTTGCCTGAGATGTGCGCAAGTCGATGCGCTGCGGTATGGAGGCTCGTCGGCGGATGTCTGCCATGGATGTGAGGGCGGTCTCGATCGCGGTGCGCTCAGTGCCGGGTATCTGCGCGAGGTATGTGTCGATGCCGTCAATGATGGTGTCGCAGTGTCGGATTCGGGCGTGAAGTGGTCGATCATATCTTGGGCGCGCCGATCACCGTGGCGCGCTCCAAATGCACCTTCAATTCGAAGCGTTTAGCGACCATTCCTTCTCACTCGCTCGAGTGGGTCCACTCGGAAGAACGGGCATGATTCACAGGCGTGGCTGAGCATGCATCGTTTCCGCCCATCGCGACGTTCTGGGGTTCCTCGCAGTGACCCAGCGATACCGGCGCTCGGGTAAAACCGTCCCGTTCTCGGTTGATCTCGACCACGTTGCCCAGAAAGTCCAGCTGACGTGGTGTGACGCCAGCCAGTGCCTCTTTGCGGCGTTTGGCGCTGACCTCCTCTGGCGACGTCAGCTATTCGAACTGTCTGAATGCCTGCCTCGGCGGACTGTCCGGCGGCTGACTTCGGCGGCGTAGGTGGTCCAATCGCCGCCGCTGGCGCGCTGCCAGGCGACGGCGACGCTGATGTGGATGCCGAGCATGCGGGCGAGGATCGCGGCGGGCAGGTCGGTGGCGAGTTGGAATAGGGCGGTGGATCGAGATGGCCCGGATTGGATGCCGAGTTGGCGGAGTCGTGCGCTCATGCGGGCGCTGCTGATCGCCCAGAAATCATTAAGCGCTGGTTGAATCCGACCAATACGATGGTCACAACCAGCAAAGGTCAGGCGGACCGAGCGGCGTGCGGTGCACGTCCAACACTTGGTCCCAGGCATGCTGTTGAACCATTGCCGGTAACGTCTCGCTTGACTAAGCGTCTGCGTACTGCCATTGTGAGTACATGACTTCGATGAAAGATGACCGCCTGCAGCTGCGCGTCGACGCGGCGTCGAAGCGTCGGCTGGAGGAGGCTGCCAGCGAGGCGCACCTGAGTGTGTCGGCGTTTGTGCTGCAGGCCGCCAGCCAAGCTGCCGACGACCTGCTAGCCGAGCGGCAGACCATTCACCTGTCCCCCGACGCGGCGGCCGCCTTCGCCGAAGCATTGGACCGTCCGGCACAGGTTAACGAGCGGCTGGCGGCCGCGTTGGAGCGGCCGGCGAAGTTCACCTGGCTCGACTGACGTGGAGTTCTACCGGCCGACGTTGCTGGACCCGGATAAGCATCAGCGCGATGGGTTCACCTCGGGCGAGTTGTCACTGGACGAGTGGCTGCACCGCTACGCGCGCCAGAATCGGCGTGGCAATACCGCAGCGGTCTGGGTGATCGCCGACCGCGGCCACAGGGTCGCCTGCTACGCAACTTTGTCGATGACGTCGGTAGATCGGTCGGCTTGCCCCACTCCCTTAGCGAAGGGCGCCCCAAAGCAGGTCCCCGCACTGCTCGTAAGCCGACTGGCCACGGACACGCGCGTGACCGGGCTTGGGCTGGGTACCCAAATGGTGAAACACATCCTGGCGACTGCAGCCGAGCTGAACGTCAAAGCCGCGTGCCGCGCCGTCGTGGTCACCGCACTCAACCCGGCCGCCTTCAGCTGGTGGCAGCGGTTCGGCTTCAATCCGTTTGATGCCGAGGACCCGACAAACCTGGACCTCTACCTGCTGACCAAGGACATCGGCGCCACGCTCGCTGGGCTCTGACATCAGCGGATGCCGGCAGGCAGACTGTACGGCGTGGAGGAGCGGTTTCCCGGTGAGTTGGAGACGCTGCGCGCCGATAAGGTCCGTTTGCGCCGGCTGCTTGAACTCAGCGAGGAGCAGGCCCGCGCCGCGGATCCCGATCA
>JAOPVX010000232.1 GCA_025965975.1 Mycobacterium sp.
ACGGGCTCGTCGCGCTCGCCAACGCCACGACGAACTGCTTTCCGATGGTCCAGATCTCGGGGTCGAGCGAGCGCCACCTCGTCGATCTCAGCCGCGGCGATTACGAGGAGCTGGATCAACTGTCGGCCGCGAAACCGTTCGCCAAGGCCACCTATCGGGTGAACCGGGTCGAAGACATCGGCCGCGGCATCGCGCGAGCGATCCGGACGGCGGTGTCGGGTCGTCCCGGCGGCGTCTATCTCGACATCCCAGCCGCGGTGCTCGGAGAAGTCATCGATGCCGCAACGGCGGCTGCATCGCTACGCCGGGTCGTCGACGCGGCCCCCCGACAGCTGCCCGCTCCCGTAGCGGTAGACCGCGCGATCGACTTGCTCGCCAACGCGCAACGGCCGTTGGTGGTACTGGGCAAGGGTGCCGCTTATGCGCAGGCGGACAAGGAGATCCGGGCGTTCATCGAGGCCACCGGCCTCCCGTTCCTGCCCATGTCGATGGCCAAGGGCCTGCTGCCCGACAACCATCCGCAGTCGGCGGCCAAAGCCCGCTCACTCGCATTGCGCCGAGCGGACGTCGTGATGCTCGTCGGCGCCCGGCTGAACTGGCTGCTGGGCCACGGCGAGGCGCCACAGTGGAACCCCGCCGCGCAGTTCATCCAGGTCGACATCGAGCCCGCCGAGCTGGACAGCAACCAGCCCATCGCCGCGCCGCTGGTCGGCGACATTGGATCGGTCATGGAAGCGCTGATCGAGCGAACCCAGCCCGATCAAGTCAGGGCTCCGGCAGCATGGCGGCACGAGCTCGCCGAACGCTCGGCGCAGAACGTAGCCAAGATGTCGCAGCGTCTGGCCGCCGATCCACACCCGATGCAGTTCTACGGGGCCCTGCTGGCGATCCGCGATGTCCTGCACGAGAACCCCCACACGTATGTCGTCAACGAAGGCGCCAACGCCCTCGACTACGCCCGCAACGTGATTGATATGTCGGTGCCGCGGCATCGCCTCGACAGCGGCACCTGGGGAGTGATGGGCATCGGGATGGGCTATGCGATCGCTGCCGCCGTCGAAGGTGGCGCCCCGGTCGTGGCGATCGAGGGCGACAGTGCCTTCGGATTCAGCGGCATGGAGCTGGAGACCATCTGCCGCTACCGGCTTCCCGTCGTCGTCATCGTGCTCAACAACGGTGGGGTCTACCGCGGTGACGGGATCAACTCCGTGTCAACGGATCCGTCCCCGACGACCCTGATGGTGAACGCACGCCATGATCGCCTGATCGAGGCGTTCGGTGGCAAGGGCTACCAAGTCACGACGCCCGCCCAGCTGACCATCGCCCTCACCGGCGCGCTCATGTCGGGCGGCCCGGCTCTCATCGACTGTGTGATCGATCCCACCGACGGCACAGAGAGCGGCCACCTCACCCATCTCAACCCGACCGGTGTCAGCAAGTAACTGCCCCAAAGAGCCTCCACAAGAAGGGAACCCATCATGACGAACCTGCCACTGGACGGAATCAGGGTGATCGATTTCACCGGCGTTCAGGCCGGCCCGGCATGCACTCAGATGCTCGCCTGGTTCGGGGCCGATGTCCTCAAGGTCGAGCGCACCACCGGCGGTGACGTCACCCGTCACCAACTGCGCGACATCCCCGGCGTCGACGCCCTGTATTTCACGATGCTGAACAGCAATAAGCGATCATTGGCGATCAACACGAAAACCCGGGATGGCAAGGAGGTCATGGAGAAGCTGATCCGTGACGCCGACGTGCTCGTCGAGAACTTCGCTCCTGGCGCCATGGACCGAATGGGCCTGTCCTGGGAGCACATCCACGAACTCAACCCGCGGCTGATCTTCGGCTCCGTCAAGGGGTTCAACGACGACTCGCCGTGGTCGGATCTCAAGGTCTATGAGAACGTCGCGCAGTGCGCCGGTGGGGCGGCTTCGACCACGGGATTCTGGGACGGTCCGCCGACCGTGAGTGCCGCGGCGCTCGGTGACAGCAACAGCGGGATGCACCTGCTGATCGGCATTCTCACCGCATTGCTTGCCCGGCAGAAGACCGGTGTCGGGCAGAAGGTCTCGGTCTCAATGCAGGACGCGGTGCTCAACCTGTGCCGGGTCAAACTGCGCGACCAGGAACGCCTCGAGCGAGTCGGCTATCTCGAGGAGTACCCGCAGTACCCGAACGGCACGTTCGGTGACACGGTGCCCCGGGGCGGCAACGCCGGCGGTGGCGGCCAGCCCGGCTGGGTGCTCAAGTGCAGGGGCTGGGAAACTGATCCCAACGCCTACATCTACTTCACCATCCAGGAACAGAACTGGGAGCGGACGTGTCAGGCCGTCGGCAAGCCGGAGTGGATCGACGACCCGGCGTACAACACCGCCAAGGCGCGTGAGTCGCACATCTTCGACATCTTCGACGACATCGAGAAGTGGCTGGCCGACAAGACCAAGTACGAGGCCGTCGACATCCTGCGCAAGTTCGAGGTGCCCTGCGCGCCGGTGCTCAGCATGAAGGAGATCGCCTACGATCCAGCGCTACGCGCAAGCGCCAGCGTGGTCGAGGTCGACCACAAGGAGCGCGGTAAATACCTGACCGTCGGGTGCCCCGTCAAGTTCTCCGAGTTCACGCCGACGATTACCGGATCGCCGCTCCTCGGCGAGCACAGCGACGACGTTCTCGCCGAACTGGGGTACGACCCCGACGCTATCGCCAAGATGCACGCCGACCACGTCGTCTAACCGGGTTCATCACCGGCCATAGCCGATAGCAGGTACTGCCAAGTTCCAGCTAGCGGGAAGCGTTGATGGGCGCCAGCGGTGGCGACATGCGCTCGCGAGCCCGCAATCGTGGCAACTGCAGCGTCGCCGCAGAGAACTTGATGACCACGATGCGGATCCCGCCCGCCTGATCGGAGACTTCAGATGACTGCTGACCCGGAAATGATCAGTGGACCCAATACTTCCTGGCTGGACCGGCGACGACCGACGGATCGTCCGGTATACCTCGACCGCAACGGCCTCGACGAGTGGGCCAAGTGGCAGCCCGACCGAGCCAGTGTGGACAGGGTCCTTGCGAGGGCAGGCATGTTCCAGGGGGTCGAACCCAGCGCCGTCTCCGCACTGACGGCCGAACTGCATCCTGTCGACTTCCGAAGCGGGCACACGGTATTCGCGGAGGGTGAGCCTGGCGACCGGCTGTTCGTCGTCATTTCGGGAAAGGTCAAGATCGGCCGCCGCGCACCGGACGGCCGCGAGAATCTGCTGAACATCATCGGTCCGTCGGACATGTTCGGTGAGTTATCGATTTTCGATCCGGGGGCGCGGACGTCGAGCGCAACGACCATCACCGAGGTGCGGGCGGTGTCGATGGAGCGCGAGACGGTGCGCGCGTGGATCGCCGATCGCCCTGAAATCGCTGAAAAAATGTTGCGGGTGTTGGCCCGCCGACTTCGTCGCACCAACCACAAGTTGGCTGATCAGGTCTTCACCGACGTGCCCGGCCGGGTGGCCAAGCAGCTGCTGCAGTTGGCGCAGCGGTTTGGTCGGCAGGAGGGTGACGCGCTGCGCGTGCCGCATGACCTGACGCAGGAGGAGATCGCGCAGTTGGTCGGCGCATCGCGCGAGACGGTCAACAAGGCGCTCGCCGATTTCGCCCACCGCGGCTGGATCTGCCTGGACGGCAAGAGCGTACTGATCTGCGAGTGCGAAAGCCTCGCGAGGCGAGCGCGCTGAGGGCCATCGAGGACATCGAGTCGCTGTGGCAACGCTGTCGGAGTCCGCGCACAGGCAGCCGGGTTTCCAGGTGGCGGGAAGCCGGGATCGGGGTCAGCATTAACGACATGGGAACGCCGGACCGTAATTCTTGAATGGGTCCAGAATTCTTGAATGGGTCCAGCGTCTACTGACGGAGGTTCGTGTTGCCCACGTACGGCTACTGGTGTCGCTGTTGCGGCGGTTTCGATCTCGTGCGTCCGATGGCGCAGGCCGCGGCTACCACGCCCTGCCCCGACTGCGGCGAGGCATCTTCGCGGGTGTTCCGAGCACCCGCTCTGCGCGCGCTGGACCCCGGCGTGCGCCGCGCCCTCGACGCTGACGCCAGAAGCGCCGATGCGCCGCAGGTTGTCTCGTCCGTGCCCGGCCGGTCGCGGCGAACCACCCCGATCACGACCGATCCCCGCCACGCCCGGCTGCCCCGCCCCTGATACTGGAGGTCCTCGTGCCAGATGTCGTCTTCTCCGTCGACCAGGCCCGCTCGATGCGGGACCAGGCCGTACCCGGCCACAACCGGTGGCATCCCGACATCCCGCCCGCTGTCACCGTCCGCCCTGGCCAGTCGATCCGGGTCGAGTGCCGCGAGTGGACCGACAGCCAGATCGGTAACAACGACTCCGCCAACGACGTGCGCGACGTCGACCTGACCCACGCGCACATGCTGTCCGGGCCGATCTACGTCGAGGGTGCCGAGCCCGGCGACCTGCTTGTCGTCGACATCCTCGATCTCGGTCCAGTGCCCCAGGAGGTCGGCGACGTCCCTGGTCAGGGCTGGGGGTACACCGGGATCTTCGCGAAGGCCAACGGCGGCGGGTTCCTGACCGACCGCTTCCCCGACGCGTACAAGGCGATTTGGGATTTCGCCGGCCAGAGGTGCACGTCGCGCCACATTCCAGGTGTCGAGTTCACGGGCATCACGCATCCCGGTTTATTCGGCACCGCACCGTCGCCGGAGTTGCTGGCACGCTGGAACGCAAGGGAGCGGACGCTCATCGACACCGATCCTGAGCGCGTCCCTGCGTTGGCGTTGCCTCCGCTGGAGGAAAACGCACTGGGTGGCACGGCAACCGGTGACACCCTCGCCGCGATCGCGCGCGACGGTGCTCGCACGGTTCCCGCCCGCGAGAACGGCGGCAACCACGACATCAAGAACTTCACCCGCGGTTCGCGAGTGTTCTATCCCGTCCATGTGCCCGGTGCCCTGTTCTCCGGAGGCGACCTGCATTTCAGCCAGGGCGACGGCGAGATCACCTTCTGCGGTGCCATCGAAATGGGCGGCTTCATCGACTTCCACGTCGACCTGATCAAGGGCGGCATGGAAACCTACGCCGTGACGACCAACCCGATCCTGATGCCCGGCAACGTCGAACCGCGCTACTCCGAATTCGTCACCTTCATCGGCATCGGGGTTGACCACGGCAGCGACACTCAGCTCTACAACGACGCGACGATGGCCTATCGCAACGCCTGCCTCAACGCCGTCGCCTACCTGGAGAAGTTCGGCTACTCAGGTGCGCAGGCGTATCTTCTGCTCGGAGCGGCTCCGATCGAAGGCAGGGTCAGCGGCGTTGTCGACATCCCGAACGCGTGCTGCTCGCTGTATCTACCTACCGCGATCTTCGACTTCGACATCCGACCCACCGCGTCGGGGCCGGTTCGAAGCGACCGCGGAAGTTGCGCCGTGTCGTCGTGACGGTCAACCTTGGGCGGCGGTCCAGTCGTACGCCAGGAACTTCCCATCGAACGTCACCACGACCCGGCATCGCGACCTCCGGAGCCTTGGGTTCGGCCTGAGCGCCAGATCATGTGTGAACCAGCGCAATTCCTATGAGCGCTTAGCAAGGATCAACAACGTATCTCCGCCTACCGACACGCCCTGTGCACCAATGCGATCAGCCAGCCTGGCTCGCAGCTCGGAGGCCTTCTCGGCAGCGAGGATGAGGTGGTTCGAATAGGTGAATACGAGGTCGAGCCAGTGCTCTGCCGAATAGTGGTCGTCCCGCGGGTACGTGTGCTCCTCAACTGTGAAACCGGAGGCCGTGATTGAGGCGATCAGGCGGTCGGTGTTGCCGTCAGTCTCGACGATACCGATCGACGAGCCGTCGATCAGGGGTGAACCCGGATTCATGTAGTCCCGGTATATCTCGGCGAAGTCGCTGTGCGTGGGATCTGTCGGGGACAGACGGTTCCACATCAACGCAAGCCGCCCGCCAGTGGACAGCAACGAATGGATCTTTGGCAACGCGATGGAGGGATTCACCCAGTGAAAGGACTGCCCGAACACGACGAGGTCGAAGTTGCGTTTCGCCGGGTCCCAGCTCTCGAAGGTGCCCATCTCGACGGGTATGCCCTTTTCCTTCGCGATTTCTGCCATCCGCGGATCCGGCTCAACCGCAAGGACATCGGCCCCCTTGTCGAGGAGTTGTTGGGAAGCGATGCCGGTACCGGCGCCAACGTCGAGCACCGTTTGAGCACCCCGTGACAGAAGGTCATCGATCAGCTGGTCGGGGTAGCGCGGCCTGCGCGCATCGTAGAGTTGCGCCGCGGCACCAAATGAGTCCGCGCGCGCCCGGTCAACGTAGAGATCTGCCTGTGGCTGCACGCCAACAGCCTACGCCGACGAAACACCCTGCTATGCAATTCGGTTGGCACGTCAAGGATTTCCTGGCTAGCGGGTACGACGCGTTAGTGTTGGCTGCGAGTGGCAATTGCGGCCAGCGCCAACGACAATTGCCGCAAAGGGCGGCGATCCTGGGAGGCATGGCCACGGTCCCCTCTCCCGCGTTCGCGCCAAGGGTTCTCACCGGCGGGAGCGCCGCATGACCCGGGCCATTGTGATCGGGGGGTCCCTCGGCGGACTCACCGCAGCTCTGGTTCTCCGCGACCAGGGCTGGGACGTGGACGTTCTGGAACGCAGTCCGAATCCGTTGGAGGGGCGCGGGACCGGTATCGTCGTGCACCCGACTACGGTCCGCTATCTCGCGGAGCGGGCCGGCAAATCGATTGGCGACATCGGCGTGCCGGCGCGTAGTCTTCAGTATCTTGGGGCTGACGGCTCGATCGCCGACGAGCAACCCTGCACATACAGGTTCGCATCGTACGTCGAGTTGTATCGAGGGCTGCTGGAGGCCTTCGGCACCGAGCGCTACCACTTGTCGAATGAACTTGCGCACCTGGATAACCGAGGCGATGCTGCCATTGTGTCACTGACCGACGGTCAGACCCGTGCAGCCGATCTCGTAGTGTGCGCCGATGGCATCCGTTCAACGGGGCGCCGAATCATGGTGCCTGACGCCCGACCCCGCTATGCGGGATACGTGGCCTGGCGCGGCACCATCGACAGTGCCGAACTCAGCTGCCGCTCGTCAAGCATCCTGCTGGACGCGTTCACCTATCGGATCCTCCCGTTCGGCCACCTGCTGACCTACCCGATTCCGGGACCCGGTGGCTCTGTGCTGTTCAACTGGCTCTGGTACCAGAACGTCGCGCCGGGAGACCGGCTCACCGACCTGCTCACCGACCGCAACGGCTTCACTGCCGAGCTGACCGTGCCAGCCGGATCGGTCCAGACGCGCCATGTCGAGCAGCTGCATTCGGCGGCGGACGCCGAACTTCCGGCACCGCTCACCGAACTTGTCCGACGAACCGCTGAGCCGTTCATCCAGGTGATCGTCGACCTCGAGGTGCCGCGGATGGCCTTCGGGCGGAGCTGCCTGATCGGCGACGCGGCGTTTGCGCTGCGGCCACACATCGGGGTGGGCACCGCGAAAGCGGCCGACGATGCTTGGCAGCTGGGGAGGGCGCTCCTCGGCGTCACGGCGCGTTACGTCCCAGATCGGCTGAAGGCCTGGGAGATTCAACAGCTGCCTATGGCACGACGTGCCCTGCAAAGGGCCCGCGCGGCGGGTCGAAGCTTGCAGGACAACACCTGGCGGATCGGCGAGCCGCCCCCGTTCGGGCTGCAGGTGCCCGGGGACAGCGTTCTGCCGGTCGCCTTATAGCAGTCCGAGCTGCTGCAGGTCGGTGATGTACTTGACGATGACTGGCGCCGTGACGTGTGGGATGTCTTTGTCCGGACCGATTTTCGCATCCTGCACCGCCGCGCGGAACCGGTCGGTCGGCGCCATCGACCCGCGGATCGGCTGCTCGGGTCGCTGGTAGTTGTGCAGCAGCGGCAGCAGCGAGGCCTGGCGTTGCTTGTCCGGCAGGGCACGCAACGCGGTGTCGAACCGTTGCAGCCAGGCGTCGTAGCCGGGAATGCGCTGGATCGGGTAGCCGGCATCGATCAGCCAGTCGACGTACTCGTCGAGTCCGATGCCGTCGTCGTAGGGATTCATCACGTGGTAGGTCGCAAACCCGTCCACGACTTGTGCACCCAGGGTGGAGATCGCTTCGGCGATGAAACCGACCGGCAGTCCGTCGTAGTGCGCGCGTTGCCGGTTGCCGTCGCCGTCGAGCTCGTAGAACGAGCCGGGCGCGATTCCGGTGGCAACCAGGCTCAGCATCAACCGGGTGAACATGTCAGGCACGTTGAGCTGACCCGCATAGGCGGTATCGGCCAGGATCATGTCGCAGCGGAAGACCGCGACGGGTAGGCCGCACAGGTCGTTGGCCTCGCGCAGCAGCACCTCGCCGGCCCACTTGCTGTTTCCGTAGCCGTTGGCATACCCGGTTTCGGGGTTGTCGTCGACCTTCCGAATTGGGCTGATGACTCGAATGTCGGCGTCCTCGGTGAACATCGACGCTTCGATCTGGTCGCCCACACCAATGGTTGACACATAGGTAAACGGCTTCTGTTTGGTCGTGAGCGCGATGCGGATCAGCTCGGCGGTGCCCAACGCGTTGGGGCCGAACAGCTCGCTGTACGGGAGCACGTGGTTGACAAGTGCGGCGGGGTCGACGATCAGGTCGACCGTGTCGGCCAGCCGCTGCCAGGTCTGATGATCCAGGCCAAGGTTCGCTTCACCCTTGTCGCCGGCGATGACCTCCAGATGGTCTGCGGCCAGTTCCCGGTAATGGCGCAGCAATTCGGGATCGCCGCTGTCGTATGTGGCGTCCAGTCGTTCCAAGGCCGATTCGTTGTCTTTGGCCCGCACCAGGCAGATCACGGTACCGTCGACGAGGTCCATCCGCTCCAGCCATTCCAGGGCCAGGTAGCGGCCGAGAAATCCCGTCGCGCCGGTCAGCAGGACCGTGCGCACTTCGGCGCTGGGCGGGCGCAGGGTCGGGGCGGCTGCCAGCGTCGTGGCGTCGATGAACTTGTCCAGCGTGAGGTTGCGGGCGTGCACGTCCGTGGCGTCGCGGCCGTGGATTGCGGCGTAGGTCGGTCGCGTGGCGGCGGACGTCCGCTCGGTCTCGATGTAGTCGGCGATGGACCGCAGGTCGCTGGCCGGGCTGACGATGACGCCGACCGGCACGTCGACGTCGAAGATCTCGCGCAACAGATTGCCGAATGTCAACGCCGACAACGAGTCTCCGCCTAGATCGGTGAAATGAGCGTCGGGGGCCAGATCGCCGACCCCAGCACCGAGCAGAGCACCCGCGGCCCGCCTGATCGTCTCCAACACCGGCCCATCAGCACCGTCCTGGCGCAGTGCCCGCAGCTCGTTGGCCTGACTATCCGCCAGTTCGGCATATAGCTGCTCCAGGCGATCGCCGTAGTGCGCCTTCAGTTTTGGCCGCGCCAGCTTGCGGATGCCGGTCAGCAGGCCGTTCTCGAGGGTGAATGGCGTTGTCTCGATGATGAAGTCACGGGGTATCTCGTAGGACTGCAGCCCGATATCCTTTGCGATGTCCTGCAGCGACTCACTGATCGCCGGCTTCAGCGACTCGACGTCGCCGCCACTTCGGTTGAACGCCTCTTCGGTGGGCACGAGGACAGCGAGCACGTAGGAGCGGGCGCTGTTGCCGTAGACGTAGATCTGGCGGACCAGCGGACTGTCACCGAACACCGCCTCCAGCTTCGACACCGTGACGAACTCGCCTTGCGAGAGCTTGAGCACATTGTTGCGCCGGTCGAGATAGACAAGCTGATCGGGACCGACCTCGGCCACCACGTCGCCGGTCCGGTAGTAGCCGTCCGCGTCGAACACCTCGGAGGTGACCTCGGGCCGCTTGTAATAGCCGGGGAACAAGTCCTGCGTTTTGACTAACAACTCGCCTCGGGGGTACGGCTGGTCGGTGTGGAAGTAACCCAGATCGGGCACATCGACCAGCTTGTAGTCGATCACCGACGGGCGTCGCACCTGGCCGTCGACGTAGACAATCCCGGCCTCGGTCGAGCCGTAGCCCTCGACAAGGTGGAGGTCGAGGAGGGACTCGACGAACTCCTTCATCTCGGCCGAGATCGGTGCGGAGCCCGTCATCGCCGAGACGAACCGTCCGCCGAGCAGGTTCTGTGCCTGGTCCGCCATCACCTCGGCTTGGAGTGCCGCGCGATCGGCGTCGTCGACAGACCGACGGTCCACTTCGCTCTGGAACTCCTGGTACAGCATGTCCCAGATCCGCGGCACGAAGTTCAATTCGGTGGGCCGCACCAGCGGGAGGTCCTCGAACAGCGTCGAAAGATCGCTCCTGGCCGTGAAATAGGCGGTTCCGCCGTTCCCCAGCGTGCCGTAGAGGACGCCCCGACCCATCACGTGGCTCATCGGCATGAAGCTGAGCGTGATCGTCGGCTCGACACTCGGCGCGCCCCAATTCCAGCGCGACCTGCGCCAGAAGTTCGCGACCAATCGCTCTGGGTACATGGCACCCTTCGGGGCGCCGGTGCTGCCCGAGGTGTAGATGAGCAACCTCAACGGATCGTCGTCATCGTCGTCGGGAGCGAACTCCGGTGCGGCAGGCAGCGATTCGCCACGCTCAAGCAGCTCGGCAAGAGTCTCCACCACCAACGGACTTCCCGCCTCCGCGAGCCGCGACCTGGCGGCGTC
>JAOPVX010000255.1 GCA_025965975.1 Mycobacterium sp.
AGTGAGATTTTCGATACTGCGGGGAGCGCGCGGTTGACCGCTGCGAGCGTCAGGACTTGGTGCGTGCTGAACGAGGAGATGACCGAGCACCTGGGCTATGAGAAGCATGAACCGGCTGGCGCGGGGACGGGCAATATCCGCAATGGCACACGGGCCAAGACGGTGTTGACCGACACCACGGGCCAGGTCGAGATCGATGTGCCCCGGGACCGGGCCGCGACGTTCGAGCCGCAGACCGTCAAAAAGCGGCAGCGCCGACTGTCCAGCGTCGATGAGGTGGTGCTGTCGCTGTACGCTCACCGACGGCTTAGGTGTTCGGCCGGCTGCTCAGCCGCCGCTTGCGTCGACCGTGACCCCTCGATAGCAGTGACGTTGGCCAACGCCACACCGCTTCGTTCAGCGCTCGTCAGGGTTGCGCCTGGGTGGATTCGGCCGCGAGGGCTTCCCAGCCGTTGGTGTTGTCGAACTTGTTCTCACCGTCTAGGTAGTCGACGAACACGCCATCGGGGTCGCGGGCGGTGCGGATCTGTTGCAGCCGTGCCCAATTGGCGTCGGTAAGGCATTTCACCTGGCGGGTCTGCGGGTCGGAGCCGCCCCAGTATTGGCCGACCGTCAGCGGCTCCAGGTCGCCCATCGCCGACAGCAGAAAGTCGCGGTACGTGTCGTCGTTGGCGGGGTCCTCGTAGATGACGTAGCGGGTAACCATCACGTCAGTCTTGAGCGACATCGCGATATCGGGCCCCTCGTGGGGCAGGGCGTATTGGAAAAACGTGTACCCCGGTGCGTTGCGGGGCTGGTCGAGGACCAGCCGCCGACTGGCCGCCGCGATATCGGCCGGGCTCCCCTCGACCCAGGCCGAGTCGACGCGGTAGCGGTATCCGCTCGGGCAGCTGGAGTCAACGAAGGCGTACTCGTCGTGCAGCGTAGTCGGGTGCGGATCGATGATGAACGCCGCGCGATCGGCGAATGCACCACCGGTCAACGGGGCCAGTGCGGCACGGCTGTCCTCTTCGCTGTCGCAGAACGCCACCGCCACCACAAAGAAGAGCAGCTCGCCGTCGCTATGCCCGGGGATCGGGAACGGCGGCACCCCGGAGATCGCCACTAGATGCACCGCGCCGGAGATCGTATGTTGTTGGGCGCATAGCCATTCCAGGACGTCGGCGTAGTCCTCAACGCGATAGCCCTGCACCATTGACGACAAGCCGCGCGGCAGCGGTCGGGTGCGCAGATGAAATCGGGTGATCGCACCGCAGTAGCCCGGGCCCGCGCCCCGGGCAGCCCAGAACAGATCGGCGTTGCGGTCGTCGTCGGCACGGATCAGGTCACCGTCGGCAGTGACGACATCGATCGCGGCGATCTGCTCGGCCGACCATCCCCACCCGCGGAAGTTCCACCCGATGCCGCCTTGCAGCAGGAACCCGCCGACGCCGACCGAGGAGCAGCTGCCGCTGGGGAAGAAAACTCCGAACTGCTCGAGGTAGGGATTGAGGTCCTGCCCGCCCCGGACCGCCGGAGTGACGGTGACAATACCGGTCTCGGGGTTGTAGGACATTTCGCTAAGACCGGCCAGGTCGATCAGCAAGCCGTCATCGCGCACGCCCCAGACCGGGAAGCTGTGCCCGCCCGATTTGATGCCGACCTTCCAGCCGCATTCACGCGCCAGGCGCACCCCTTCGACGACGTCCTGCTCGGTCTGGGCCAGCAGCACGGCGGCGGGAAAGCGCTCGGGGTGCCGCGCGTGGAAGATGCGCGCGGTGCGGGCCTGCTCATAGCCGTCCTGCCCGCGCAGGATCAGGTCGCCGCTGAACCGGCGGGCGGTGCGGGTGTCGATACTCATCGTCGGGTTCCTTCCGTGAGGGCGTCGGTACTCATCGTCGGGTTCCTTCCGTGAGGGCGTCGCGGCTGCGGACCGTTGCCCGGCCCGCTGTTCCCTCCACCCTTCCAATCGAGAATCAACATATCGTCGACTCTGAGACGGCAGTACGTCGACACTTGGCCGTTCGCAATCAGCACGGCCAGGCCAGATATGGATAGGTCGACCATCGACGGATATTCGAGGTATGGTCGACGTAGCATCGGTTGTGGTTGATCTGAGACCGGCTGACTATGAAGCTGGTGACCTTCGGGAGTAACGGGAGTGCCCCGGCGTCGGCGTCGTTGCCGACGACGACCACCACGTCGAGCGCGGCGTGAATGCCGTTGGACTGCTGTGCTAACACGGGTCCGACGACGCCGGGTGAGGCCGACTTCATCAGTACGACGCGCGGCCACATCCCAGGCGACGACACGACGCTGCTGATGCCCCGCCGCTAGGACCGGCGCCTGCGCCCGAAGACGTGCGCCCGCGCCATCTGGCGAACGGGACGGCGATGCCGATCAGGCGATGACTGGACCGAGGATGGACCAGGGGGTGTTGCTCAGCCCCGACTCCCTATTCTTCGCGAGGTCTACACGGCGTCCCGTCCGGCACTCTCGGGTCTCTTCGGGCCGAAGCCGCCGGCCTTTCCGAGAAGAGTTCCGAGTGCCATGCCCGCGGGCGCGTCGGCGAGCTAAGGCTTGGTCATGTCGCACCCAACGCCCGCTGCCACACCAGTGCGAGTGTCTCGATCAACTCGGCTTCCGCGGCGCGGGTGTGACGGGTACGGAACAGTTCATACATCTCGTGCTCGACCATCCAGAAGAGGGCTGAGGAAACGGCCTGCGCCGACGGCGGCCCCGTGGGGAGGCGCCCATTGGCTCGCTCACGGTCGATGAACTGTGCCACGACGTCAATGATTTCGTTCGTCGTCAACCGCCATTTGGCGCCGAAGTCGGGCGAGACCAGCCCGGTTTCCAGGAAGGTTCGCAACGCCGGTCCATGTTCGCGCCAGCTGCGCAGGAGCGCCTCGAGCGCCCGGCGAACCGCTTGATCAGCCGTTGTGTCGGCATTCAGCAGCATCGCCGTTGGCCCGACGATCTCATCATGTGTACGTGCCAGCAGGCCGGCCAGCAGATCCTCTTTCGAGGCGAAATAGAAGTACATGGTCGACCGAGATAGTCCGGCCTGCCTGGCGATCTCGTCCATGGTGATGTCGACGAACGGTGTAGTGAGCAGCAGACGCTCGGTCACGTCGAGGATCTGCGCCTCCCGGACCTCTCCCTTGCTGGGTCCTGCGGCCCGTTGACGCTGACTGCGTCGTGAACCGACGTCCATGGCCGCCTTCCTCGTCGGCGTCTTGACGGTGCTGCTCGCGCGAACCGCGCCCCGCCCGTTGTCCGCTCGATGATCACAATCACGATTCAACAACCCGTTGAATGTGAGATGACAGTACATCGACGATCGTCCATACGCAATCGGCGTGCCATAACCTAGATCTGCCCAGATTGACAATCGACGCAACATCGCGTTAGAGTCGACGTTATGTCGAGCGAGCTGGTCTTTTCAGGTGTGGCGCGAGTGCCGATCACGTCGGCGTCCTTGTCGACGACCAGGACGTCATGGATGTGAGCGCGGCCCAACCGGACCAGTCGCAGCCGCCCAGCATGCAATGAAAAATCGATCTGAGGGGTGCACATGAACACGATTCCTGACCAAGCGGCCTTGCAAGGAGCCGATGTCGCCGAAGGCGTTCGTTTCACTCAGCCGAAGCAGCCCGCAGTCATGCGAACCAAGACACTGGGAACCCTCGGAACCACCTCGGCGATCGGGCTTGGCCTGATGGGCATGAGCGACCTCTACGGGCCCACCGACCGCGCTGAGAGCGTCGCCACCATCCACGCCGCGCTCGACGCTGGCATCACCCTGCTCGACACCGGCGACTTCTACGGCACGGGCCACAACGAGATGCTGCTCGGCGAAGCCCTGCGCGCACACGACCGCGACCAGGTGCAGATCAGCGTCAAGTTCGGGTCCCTGCGCGGCCCGGACGCATCGTGGCTGGGTCAGGACAACCGCCCGGTCGCCGTCAAGAACTCCCTCGCCTACACATTGCAACGGCTCGGCACCGATCACATCGACGTCTACCGGCCGGCCCGGTTCGATCCCAAGGTGCCGATCGAGGACACCGTCGGCGCAATCGCCGAGATGATTCAGGCCGGATATGTGCGGCATCTTGGATTGTCGGAGGTCGGCGCGGACACCATCCGGCGCGCGCACGCCGTACACCTGGTCAGCGACCTGCAGATCGAATACTCGCTGATCTCCCGCGGCCCCGAAGGCGAAATTCTGAACACCTGCCGCGAACTGGGCATTGGTGTCACCGCCTACGGCGTGTTGTCGCGTGGGCTGATCAGCGGGCACTGGTCGGTCGACCGCGCCGGCTCGGGCGACTTCCGGGCACACAGCCCACGCTTCAGCGGCGAGAACCTCGACCGCAATCTGGCCCTCGTCGAGCGCCTGCGCAGTGTGGCATCGGAACTTGGCGTATCCGTCGCCCAGGTCGCGATCGCGTGGGTAGCCGCCCAAGGCGAGGACATCGTCCCGCTGGTCGGCGCCCGCAGACGCGAGCGGCTGGGCGAGTCGCTGGGCGCGCTCGAGTTCGAGTTGACCGCCGAGCAACTCGCCACCATCGAGTCCGCGGTACCCAAAGACGCGGCCGCCGGTGACCGCTACGACGCCACGCAGATGGTGGCGCTCGACAGCGAGCGGTGATCCGGGTCGTCCGGCGCGCAGACCCGGCGATGATCGGAAGAACGAGGAGAACAGGAAGCAAGAGTGATGTCTCAGGTGTGGCTGGTGACGGGTGCTGGTCGCGGGTTGGGCGAGGCGATCGCCCAGGCCGCACTTGAGGCTGGGCACCAAGTGGTCGCAACAGCCAGGGACACGCGCACCATTGACGTAGCGTTCCGGCACGTGCCCGCCGACCGTGTGCTGGGTGCGAAGCTGGACGTGACAGATCTCGATCAGGCACACCTGGTGGCCCGGGCCGCCCGACAGCTTCGAGCGTGTCGACGTGCTCGTGAACAACGCCGGCTACGGCCAGCTCAGCCTGTCGGAAACCACCAGCTACTGACCGGCATCACAACTTCTGAATCGCCCTGCCGTCGTCCTCGAACCGGATGCGAGCCTCACCAGCGCCAGCCAGCCGCCGAGCGCACGGCGGGTACGACGCGCCGACCGAACAGTAGCTAGACAGGCGATTGTCGCCCTGCACACGTATTTCTCGTTTCTCGGGGGGCGCACCCAGTCAAATCCGATGAATAGCGCACGTTTGGAATAAGTGCCCTCTGCCAGTCGTCCTGAGCCTGAAGGTTGGGTGTTGCCCGGATCCCGAGCCTGCCGAGGACGGCGGGAAAGGGCGTCACCAGATTCATGGTCGCCAGTACAAGACCGCTGTCGACGACGAAGGGAACCATCTCTCTGACGGTGCGGAACGGC
>JAOPVX010000284.1 GCA_025965975.1 Mycobacterium sp.
CGCGGTGGTCCGAACCCTACTCATCACGCCGTTCCTGATCACACCCGTTGCGGGAGCACTGATTTGGAAGACCACGATCCTCGATCCCACCAACGGCATCTTGAATTGGGTGCTGTCTCTGGTGGGCATCGGCCCGGTGGACTGGATCGGTCAATTCCCGCTGACGATGGTGATGGTCGAACTGATCTGGCAGTGGACGCCTTTCATGATGTTGCTGATCCTCGCCGGCCTCCAGTCGATGCCTCGCGACATCCTGGAGGCCGGTCGAGTCGACGGTGCGGGCGCGTTTCAACTTTTCCGGGAGTTGACGCTGTCCCACCTTCGGCGCTTCATCGAACTGGGTGTCGTGCTCGGCGCGATCTATCTGGTCAACACGTTCGACGCCATCTTCATGCTGACCCAAGGCGGGCCGGGCATCGCCAGTGCGAACCTGCCGTTCTACATCTATCAGCGCGCGTTCCTCGGCTTCGACATGGGCCAGGCCGCGGCCATGGGGGTGGTTGTGGTGATCTTCACGATGTTCATCGCCAGCTTCGCGCTTCGGTTGATCTTCAAATCATTCTCCGGCAAGGAAGAGGCGGCCTGACATGACCACCACAGTTGAGAAGGGCACGGCCACAACGGATACGGCTATACCTTCGAAGAAGAAGAGCCGCAAGTTCAGTCCGTGGGGAGTGGTGGCGTGGCTCGTCGGACTCGGGTTTTTCTTCCCGGTGTTCTGGATGGTGCTGACGGCCTTCAAATCCGAGGGCGACGCGGCGACCAGTCCGCCGAAGCTGTTGTTCACCCCGACGCTGGATCAGTTCGCCGCGGTGTTCGACCAGGGCATCGGGCCCGCGATGCTGAACTCCATCTTCGCCACCGTCATTTCGACGGTCCTGGTGCTGGCACTGGGGACTCCGGCGGCGTTCGCGCTGTCGCTGCGACCGGTCCGCAAAACGCAGGACGCCCTGTTCTTCTTCATGAGCACCAAGATGCTGCCGATTGTGGCGGCGATCCTGCCGCTGTACGTGATCGTGTCCAACATCGGTCTGCTGGACAACATCTGGGCACTGGTCATCCTCTACACCTCGATGAACTTGCCGATCGCGGTGTGGATGATGAGGTCGTTTTTCCTCGAGGTTCCTGGTGAGCTGCTCGAGGCGGCCAGCCTGGACGGCGCCAGCCTGTGGCGGTCGGTGCGTGAGGTGATCCTTCCGTTGGTGTCGCCAGGCATCGCGGCCACCGCGCTGATCTGTGTGATCTTCGCCTGGAACGAGTTCTTCTTCGCGGTGAACCTGACCGCGGTGAACGCTCAGACCATGCCTGTTTACCTCGTCGGATTCATCGCCGGTGAAGGTCAGTACTGGGCCGTATTGTCAGCGGCCGCAACCATGGCTGCACTACCCGTCATCCTCTGCGGGTGGTTCGCCCAAAACAAGCTGGTGCGCGGACTTTCGTTCGGCGCGATCAAGTAGACAGCCCCCAGACGGACTCCGAAAGAACGAAGGGTAGACCATGGCCACGATCACCTACAAGAACGCCTCCTGCATCTACGAGGGTTCGGACAAACTCGCGGTTGACTCGCTGAACCTCGACATCCAAGACGGCGAATTCATCGTCCTGGTCGGGCCGTCCGGCTCGGGCAAGAGCACGGCGCTGCGCATGCTCGCCGGCCTCGAGGACATCGACGAGGGCGCCATCGAGATTGGCGACAAGGACATGACCGGTGTCCCGTCGAAGGACCGCGACATCGCGATGGTGTTCCAGAACTACGCTCTGTACCCCAATAAGACCGTCGCGGAGAACATGGGCTTCGCACTGAAGTTGCGGGGCGTATCGGCCGACGAGCGGCGCCGCAAGGTTGAGGAGGCGGCGAAGGTCTTGGACCTGACCGAGTTCCTCGACCGCAAGCCCGCCAAGCTCTCCGGCGGTCAGCGTCAGCGCGTGGCGATGGGTCGCGCGATCGTGCGCGAGCCGCAGGTGTTCTGCATGGACGAGCCACTCTCGAATCTGGACGCGAAACTGCGCGTGCAGACCCGTACTCAGATCGCCGCCCTACAACGACGACTCGGTACCACCACCGTCTACGTCACCCACGACCAGGTCGAGGCCATGACGATGGGCGACCGGGTTGCCGTCCTGCGCTTCGGGAAGCTGCAGCAGTTCGCCGCGCCAAACGAGCTGTACGACAAGCCGGCCAATGAGTTCGTCGCCGGCTTCATCGGATCGCCTGCGATGAACCTCGTGACACTGCCGATCACGTCCGACGGCGTCAAGATCGGTGACTCTTCGCTGGAACTCGAACGCGACCATCTGACCAAGCTGCACGACGCGGGCCTGTCGGAGGTCACCTTCGGAATTCGGCCCGAGCAACTCGAACTCACCGATTCCGGTGGAGTTGAGGTCGTCGTCGACCTGGTCGAGGACCTCGGTAGCGAGGCGTATGTGTACACGCATGCCGGCTCCGGCGTCGATTTGGTGGCGCGGTGCAACCCGCGCACGGCGCCCAAGTTGGCCGACTCAGTGCGGTTGCGCAGGAATCCCGACGGAGCGGTCCACCTGTTCCATCCGGACACCGGCGAGCGCATCAACTGACCGCTGCGGACGCGAGGAGCAATCTGGCATGCGTGCACCGGAGTTCCGGCTCCGGACACCCACCGCGGGTCTGCTCGCACTGCCGTGGGACCGACCGTTGTCGCAGTGGAACGTCCCCGACGTGCCGCTGCGCGACATCGCCGTCGGACCCAGCCGCCACCTGGTGAAGTTCGTCGATGCCGACGATCGCCTATGGGCGGTCAAGGAAATGCCGCCTCGGGTCGCCGTCAAGGAGTTCGACGTCCTGCGGCGGCTCGAGGAGATGGGGCTGCCCGCCGTGCGTCCCGCCGGTCTCGTGCTCCAACCTGAGTTCGACACTGCGATCCTGGTCACCCGTTACCTCGAGGGGTCCTGGCAATACCGCCGCCTGTTCATGAGGCTGCCGCCGGACCAGCCGAAGCACCGAGCGCGCCTCTTGGACGCGATGGCCGGCCTCATGGTGGAGCTGCATCGCCACGGCGTCTTCTGGGGTGACTGCTCGCTGGCGAACACGCTGTTCTCCCGCGACGGCCAGGTACTGCAGGCCTGGCTCGTCGACGCCGAAACTTCTGAGGTGCACCCGGCGTTGAGCCGCGGACAGCGTCAGCACGACCTCGAGATTCTCGTGGAGAACGTCGCGATGGGCATGATCGATCTCGCCGAGCGACTCGAGCGGCCGGAGGAGTTGCATGACACGCTCATAGCGGAAGCCGAACAGATTCGGGTCCGGTACAACACGCTATGGGACCTCCTCCACGCCGAACCGGTCTTCGGTTTCACCGACCGGTACCGCGTCGAGGGGACCATCCGCCGCCTCAACGAACTCGGCTTCGCCGTCGACGAACTCTCGCTGCAGCCCGTCAGCGCCGACCCGAGCCAGCTCAGACTCCATGTCGCGGTTGGTGACCGGCGCTACCACGCACAGCATCTGCAGGATCTCACCGGCCTGGACGTCGGCGAGGGGCAGGCTCGCATCCTGCTCGGCGACCTGTACGCCTATCAGGCGCAGTTGTGCCGGGATGCCGGCCACGACGTCGACGAGTCGACCGCCGCTCGGCTGTGGGTCATCGAGGTGGTAACACCGACCGAGCAGTTGGCGCATGCCGCGCTGGACTACACCGGCACCGCCATCCAGGCCTACTGCGATCTGCTCGAAGTGCGGTGGCTACTCAGCGAGAAAGCCGGTCGCGACGTCGGCACCACCAAAGCGCTCGCGGCACTCGCCCGCGACGTCATACCCACCGACTCCGCGGCGAAGATGGCCGTCGCTGAGGTGCCGACCGCGCCGTTTGCGGTCCTGGAGACGGACGATGACTAGTCGCCGGTGCCAACCCGGCGGCATCGTGGGTGAACACCTGGGACGCCGACGGTCGGCAGTCGGTGTCCATCGGAGTGTGGTCACCGGAGCAGTACGGGAGTAGGTCTCCGCGATCGGCGCCCGCGTGTGGGCAGCGCCCGTGGCGGTGGCGAAGGCAATGGCGGCCGCTGCCAACAGAGCGGCGAACCGGTTCATCGGCACAGGTTGGCGCCGACAACCGGGTATACGTGTTGGCATGGAGCGAGTTGACCGGGTGAAGCTCACCAACGCCGACAAGGTGCTCTACCCGGCCACCGGGACGACCAAGGGCGACGTCTTCGACTACTACACCGGCATTGCGGAGTACATGATTCCGCATACCGCGGGCCGGCCCGCTACCCGTAAACGCTGGCCCAACGGCGTCGATCAGCCGTCGTTCTTCGAGAAGCAGCTCGCCAGCTCGGCGCCGGACTGGCTGCACCGGGGCACCGTCGTACACCGCTCCGGAACCACCACCTACCCGATCATCGACAGCGTCGACGCGCTGGCGTGGATCGCTCAGCAGGCCGCGCTGGAAGTCCATGTGCCGCAATGGCGTTTCGTTCCGGGTGGGCCGGGCGGGAGAGGTGAAGCCAAGCCCGGACCGGCCACCCGCCTGGTGTTCGACCTCGACCCCGGCGAGGGAGTCACCATGCCGCAGCTGGCCGATGTGGCCCGCGCGGTGCGAGACCTGATCGGTGATATCGGGCTGACCACCTACCCGGTTACCAGCGGCAGCAAGGGGCTGCATCTCTACGTCCCGCTGGACGAGCCGATCAGCTCCCAGGGCGCGGTCACGCTCGCCAAACGTGTGGCACAGCAGCTGGAGCAGTCGACGCCGAAGCTGGTGACGTCGACCATGACCAAGAGCCTGCGGGCCGGCAAGGTGTTCGTCGACTGGAGCCAGAACAGCGCCTCGAAGACCACCATCGCGCCCTACTCGCTGCGCGGACGCGCCGAGCCCACGGTGGCGGCGCCGCGGACCTGGGAGGAACTCGAGGATGCTGACCTGCGCCAGTTGCGCTACGACGAGGTCCTCGCCCGCGCCAAAAAGGACGGCGACCTGTTGGCTCCGCTGGACGCGAAGGTCCCTGATCCGGACCGGCTGAGCACCTACCGCAGCATGCGGGACTCGGCGAAAACGCCGGAGCCGGTCCCGAAGTCGCAACCGCAGGTGGGCAGCGGGAACCTGTTCGTCATCCAGGAACACCACGCCAGGCGCCTGCACTACGACTTCCGGCTGGAACACGACGGTGTGCTGGTGAGTTGGGCGGTCCCCAAGAATCTGCCGGACACCACGTCGGTCAATCACCTGGCCGTGCACACCGAGGACCACCCGCTGGAGTACGCCACCTTCGAGGGCACCATCCCGAAGGGGGAGTACGGCGGCGGCAAGGTGAAGATCTGGGACACCGGCACCTACGAGGCCGAGAAGTTCCGCGACAACGAGGTGATTGTCACGCTGCATGGCAAGCGCATCTCCGGGCGCTACGCGCTGATTCAGACCAACGGGGACCAGTGGCTGGCGCACCGCATGAAGGATCAGAAGTCGACAGTCCTGAATCTCGAGTTGCAGGACCTGAAACCGATGCTCGCCACCCACGGCTCCGTCGCCGACAAGAAGCGCTCCGAGTGGGCGTTCGAGGGCAAATGGGACGGCTACCGCCTGCTCGTCGACGCCGACCACGGCAAC
>JAOPVX010000290.1 GCA_025965975.1 Mycobacterium sp.
GCACCAGCGGAATCAGCTCGTCGATCGTCACAGGCACGGTGGTGTCGTAGCCGTAGACGACGTTGGCGGCGGAATCACCAACGAGCAACACCGGAATGCCGGCGTCGTCGAATACGCGGGCTGTGGAGTAGTCGTAGGCCGTCAGCATGGCCCACTTGTGGCCCTCGGCCTTCCACTTCTGCAGGTGATGGGTGCGAACTTTGGCACGCGGGCTGTTGATCCCCCGGTCGCTACGCCCCTGCCCGCCGGTGTTGATCCCCCGGTCGCTACGCTCCTGCCCGCCGGTGTTGATCCCCCGGTCGCTACGCTCCTGCCCGCCGGTGGAATCGGCAGCACCGTAAACAGTCTGCTCAGACATCGTTGTCCCTCACGGTTTCGTCGGGTCGATCCTCGTGGCCCATCCGGGTCCCCGGGTTCGTCTGACGTTTGTAGTCTGCCACCTCGGCGTAAGAAGTTGAAAGCCGCGTTAAGTGGATTTCCTCACACTCAGGGTCACCACGCATACCATCGGCGGCATGCAAAGGCTCAGTGGACTCGACGCCAGCTTCCTCTATCTCGAAACCGCCAAGCAGCCATTGCATGTGTGCTCGATCCTGGAACTGGACACCTCGACCATGCCAGGCGGGTACACGTTCGACCGGCTGCGCGACGCACTTACCCTGCGGATCAAGGCCATGCCGCCGTTCCGCGAAAGGCTCGCCGACAGCCGGTTCAACCTCGATCATCCGGTCTGGGTCGAGGACAAGGATTTCGACGTCGACCGGCATGTGCACCGGATCGGTCTGCCATCGCCCGGTGGCCGCACCGAGCTGGCCGAGATCTGCGGCCACATCGCCTCGTTGTCGCTGGATCGCGGGCGCCCGCTGTGGGAGATGTGGGTGATCGAGAACATCGCGGGCACCGACGCTCACGAAGGCGGGCGGATCGCCGTGATGACCAAGGTGCACCACGCCGGTGTCGACGGCGTGACCGGAGCCAACCTGATGTCGCAGCTGTGCAGCACCGAAGCCGATACGCCGCCGCCCGATCCGGTGGATGGGGTGGGCGACGCCACCGGCCTCGAGATCGCCGTTGCGGGTGCGGTCAAGTTCGCGAGCAGGCCGTTGAAGCTGGTCAATGTAGTGTCGTCGACCGTCTCGACGGTGATCGACACCGTCAAGCGCGCGCGCAGCGGACTGAGCATGGCGGCGCCGTTCGCGGCTCCTCAAACCGCGTTCAACGCCAACGTGACCGGCCACCGCAACATCGCATACGCCCAACTCGACCTCGAAGACATCAAGAAGGTCAAGCAGCACTTCGGCGTCAAAGTCAACGACGTGGTGATGGCGCTGGTTTCGGGTGTGTTGCGCAAGTACCTCATTGACCGCGGCGAACTGCCCGACAACACGCTGGTCGCGATGGTCCCGGTGTCGGTTCACGACAAATCGGACCGGCCGGGCCGCAATCAGGTATCAGGAATGTTCTCCCGGCTGGAGACCCACATCGAGGACCCGGCCGCGCGACTGAAGTCGATCGCGGAATCGAATTCGGTTGCCAAACAACATAGTTCGGCGATCGGGGCAACCCTGCTACAAGACTGGTCGCAGTTCGCGGCGCCCGCGGTGTTCGGTGTGGCGATGCGCGTCTATGCCGCGAGCCGGCTCAGCGGCGCCAAGCCGGTGCATAACCTGGTGATCTCCAATGTCCCCGGCCCGCAGGTGCCGCTGTACTTCCTTGGCAGCGAGGTCAAGGCGATGTACCCGCTTGGCCCGATATTCCACGGCTCGGGGCTGAACATCACCGTGATGTCGTTGACCGGCAAGCTCGACGTCGGCATCCTGTCGTGCCCCGAACTTCTGCCCGATCTATGGGACATGGCCGACGACTTCGGGGTGGCGCTGAACGAGCTGCTCGACGCCACTACGTAGCCGCCGGAACCCGGCCTCGCCAGGGCCGATGCGAATCCATGGCAGCATGTGGTGCCATGAACCTCAAGATCGGGGTCCTAGTGACCCTTGCTGCCTTGGTGCTGGTGGCCGGGTGCGGCAATGTGGTCCAAGGGCGCGCCGTCATTTCGGCGCCCCGGCCGGGCTCACCGATCCAGTGGGGGCGGTGCAAGGCCGCCTCGTCCGACGAGACCCGCCTGCCTGCCGGAGCCGAGTGCGGGATGCTGTCGGTGCCGGTGGACTACTCAAGGCCCGACGGCGACGTCGCCCAGATCGCGATGATCCGATTCAAGGCGACCGGCGCGAAGATCGGCTCGCTGGTCGTCAACCCCGGCGGTCCCGGCGAGTCTGGTGTCGAGGCGGCCGCGTCGATGGCCCCAACGCTGCCGCCGTCGGTGCGCGAGCGGTTCGATCTCGTCGGCTTCGATCCACGCGGCGTCGGCAACTCCACACCCGCTGTGTGGTGCAACTCCGACGCGGACAACGACCGGTTGCGCGCCGACCCCACGGTGGAATACACCCCGGAGGGCGTCGCCCACATCGAGAAGGAGAACCAGAAGTTCGTCCAGCGCTGCCTGGACAAGATGGGCAAGGAGTTCCTGGCCAGCGTCGGCACCGTCAATGTGGCAAAGGATCTTGAGGCGATACGCGCAGGCCTTGGCGATGACAAGCTGACCTATCTCGGCTACTCGTACGGCACCAGGATCGGATCGGCCTACGCCGAGGCGTATCCGGACAAGGTTCGCGCGATGATCCTCGACGGCGCCGTCGACCCCAACGCCGACCAGATCGAGGAGGAGATCCGGCAGGCCGCCGCGTTCCAGAAGGCGTTCGACAACTTCGCCGCGGACTGCGCCAAGGGCAAGGACTGCCCGCTTGGCACCGACCCCGCCAAGGCCGTGGACGTGTATCACAGCCTGGTCAACCCGTTGGTACAGAAACCGGCGA
This sequence comes from Mycobacterium sp., assembly GCA_025965975.1. GTDB lineage: Bacteria > Actinomycetota > Actinomycetes > Mycobacteriales > Mycobacteriaceae > Mycobacterium. Next base: position 2,874 of record JAOPVX010000290.1, read on the forward strand.
AGACGAAGGATCCCCGCGGCCTTAGCTATAGCGATGCGATTGTCGGGACCATCCTGCCGCTGTATTCGCCGAGCCTGTGGCGGCACCTGACCCAGGCGCTTTCCGAGCTCAAAAACGGCAAGGGCGACACCATGCTGGCGATGGCCGACCTCTACATGGGCCGCGACGCGCAGGGGCACTACAACAACTCCACCGATGTCCGGGTCGCGGTCAACTGTGTGGACAAGCCGCCCATCACCGACCGCGCCAAGGTGGTCGAAGAGGACCGTCGCTCCCGGTTGGCCGCGCCGTTCATGAGCTACGGCGAGTTCACCGGCCTCGCGCCCATGGATACGTGCTCGTTCTGGCCGGTGCCTGCGACGAGCAATCAGCACGAGATCAAGGTGACTGGCCTGCCGCCGATTCTTGTGGTGTCAACGACGAATGACCCGGCCACGCCGTACAAGGCCGGAGTCGATCTGGCCGACCAACTCGGCGGCACCCTTGTCACCTTCGAGGGCACCCAGCACACCGTTGTGTTCCAGGGAAATACGTGCATCGACGACATCGGGGCGCACTACCTTGTCGATGTGACCGTGCCGCCGCCGAACACGCGATGCTGATTATCGAAACGGTCGGCACAGCCGACGTGCCCGAATTGATGCCGATGTTGCGGGCCTACTGCGACTTCTACCGCGTGGATCCGTCCGACGAGCGGCTGGGCGCGCTGGCGACCGCGTTGATCGACAATCCGGCCGAGGGACTTCAGCTCATCGCGCGCGACACGCGCGACAAAGGAACACCACTGGGTTTCGCGACGATCTACTGGACATGGCAGACCTTGTACGCCGCCAGGGTCGGCGTACTCAACGACTTGTTCGTGACGCCGGCGTCTCGGGGGACCGGGACCGGTCGCGCGTTGATCGAACGCTGCCTAGAACTCTGCCGCGAGCGTGGCGCCGAGAAGCTGGTGTGGGAGACGGCGCCCGACAACACCACAGCGCAACGCCTTTACGACGGCATCGGCGCCGAAAAGTCGACGTGGCTCACCTATGAGCTCGACGCTCGATAACAGCGGGGTCACCGTTGTATTCCAGCCGCACACTGCGGCCGTCAACCATGCGAACATGTCTGCCATGTGGCGGGTGGGCGGGCTTTCTACGGTGCTGCTCGTGATCTCCCTGGTGTCGGCGATTGCATGCCCGGTCGCCTGGGCTTCACCCGAAGGCGAGTCGGTCCAGCTGTACGGCCAGCCGCCGGCATGGCGCAGCTGCGAGCGGTTCATCGGCGACACCGCCGGAATTCCCACCGCGCAGTGCGGCACCGTTTCGGTGCCCGTCGACTGGAACAACCCAGCCAAACCTGAAGGCGCCCAAGCTCAGTTGGCGGTCATCCGCATCCCTGCCACCGGCGACCGGATCGGCGCGCTCGTGGTCAACCCTGGTGGGCCGGGCGCATCTGCCGTGGACACCGTCGCCAGCATGGGGGCGTCGCTGGCAGGCAGCGACATCTTGCGCCGATTCGACTTGGTGGGCATCGATCCGCGCGGGGTCGGCCATTCCACGCCGGAGCTGCGCTGCCGCACCGATGCCGAGTTCGACGCGTTCCGTCGTGAGCCGATGGCCGACTACAGCCAGGCAGGCGTCGCGCAGATCGAAGGGCTATACAGCCAGTTCGCCCAGACCTGCGCCGACCGGATGGGCACGGAGTTCCTCGCCAATGTCGGGACCGCGTCGTCGGCGCGCGACATGGACGTCGTGCGGGCTGCGCTTGGCGAGAACCAGATCAACTATCTCGGCTTCTCGTACGGAACCCAACTGGGCGCGGCCTACGCCGAGCGTTACGGCGACCGGGTACGGGCGATGGTTCTCGACGGAGCCGTCGACCCTTCGCTCCAACCGATCGCCGCGAGCATCCACCAGATGGCGGGGTTCCAGACGGCCTTCAACGATTACGCCGCCGACTGCGCACAGTCGGCCGGCTGCCCGCTGGGCACCGATCCGGCGAAGTTCGTCGACCGCTTTCACCAGCTGGTCGACCCGCTGGTGGCCAAGGCGGGCGGTACGTCGGATCCGCGTGGCCTCGGCTATCAGGACGCGATGACCGGCACCGTCAACGCGCTCTACGCCCGGCGTTATTGGCAGTACCTCACCAGCGGGCTGCTTGGCCTTCAGCGCGGCACCGATGCCGGGGACCTGCTGCTTTTGGCCGATGACTACCAGCACCGCGACGATTCGGGTCACTACCAGAACCTGCAGGACGCGTTCACCGCGATCCGCTGTGTCGACTCGCCATACCCAACCGACCCTTCGGTGTGGGCCGACGCCGATCGGCAAATCCGTGAGGTCGCGCCGTTCATGGCGTACGGCGACTTCACCGGGTTTGCCCCACGCGACGCGTGCGCGATGTGGCCGGTGCCGCCGACGTCGACTCCGCATCCAGCCACCTCGCCCGGTCCCGGCAAGGTCGTCGTCGTCTCCACCACGCATGACCCCGCCACTCCGTACGCAGCAGGCGTGGATCTGGCCCGTCAGATGGGCGCCGCACTGATCACCTTCGACGGCACCCAGCACACCGTCGTGTTCAACGGCGATCAGTGTGTCGATACCGCGGTGGTGAACTTCTTCATCGACTCCGTCGAGCCACCCGACGGTTTGCGGTGTTAGACCTAGCAGCGTCGTAACACAGAATTAACAGCCGGAACCTACGCTGCGGTCATGGATCGGCAGAAGGAATTCGTGCTGCGCACGCTGGAAGAACGCGACATCCGCTTCGTCCGGCTGTGGTTCACCGACGTGCTCGGGTACCTCAAGTCCGTCGCGATCCCCCCCGCCGAACTCGAAGGCGCCTTCGAGGAGGGCATCGGCTTCGATGGTTCCTCCATCGAGGGGTTTGCCCGGGCGTCGGAGGCCGACATGGTGGCCCGGCCCGATCCCTCGACGTTTCAGGTGCTGCCATGGACCACGAGCTCGGCCAAGCACCATTCGGCCAGAATGTTCTGCGACATCACGATGCCCGACGGCTCGCCGTCGTGGGCGGACTCCCGGCACGTATTGCGTCGCCAGCTGGCCAAGGCCAGCGATCTGGGCTTCTCCTGCTACGTGCACCCCGAAATCGAGTTCTTCCTGCTGCTTCCCGGCCCGGACGACGGCTCGGTGCCGGTGCCGGCGGACAACGGCGGCTACTTCGACCAGGCCGTGCACGACGACGCACCCAACTTCCGCCGTCACGCCATCGACGCCCTTGAGCAGATGGGGATCTCGGTGGAGTTCAGTCATCACGAGGGCGGACCCGGCCAGCAGGAGATCGACCTGCGCTACGCCGACGCGTTGTCGATGGCCGACAACGTGATGACGTTCCGCTATGTCGTCAAAGAGGTCGCGCTGGCCGACGGCGTGCGGGCGTCGTTCATGCCAAAGCCGTTCGCCGAGCATCCCGGGTCGGCCATGCACACCCACGTCAGCCTGTTCGAGGGCGAATCCAACGCCTTCCACAGCCCCGATGATCCGCTGCAGCTGTCCGACGTCGGAAAGTCTTTCATCGCAGGCATTCTCGAGCATGCGAACGAGATCAGCGCCGTGACGAACCAGTGGGTGAACTCCTACAAGCGCCTGGTACACGGCGGCGAAGCCCCGACGGCCGCCTCGTGGGGCGCGGCCAACCGCTCGGCGCTGGTCCGGGTGCCGATGTACACGCCGCGCAAGGCGTCGTCGAGGCGCGTCGAGGTGCGCAGCCCCGATTCGGCGTGCAACCCGTACCTGACCTTCGCCGTGCTGCTGGCGGCGGGCCTGCGCGGCATCGAGAAGGGCTACGTCCTCGGCCCGCAGGCCGAGGACAACGTGTGGAGCCTCACCCCGGAGGAGCGCCGCTCGATGGGCTACAAGGAGCTGCCGACGTCCCTCGGCGTCGCGCTGACCGAAATGGAGAACTCCGAGCTGGTCGCGGAAGCGTTGGGGGAGCATGTATTCGACTTCTTCCTGCGCAACAAACGCACCGAATGGGAGAACTACCGCAGCCACGTGACGCCATTCGAGCTGAAGACCTACTTGTCCCTCTAGAAAACGCGCGGAATAACGGCTGCGCTACCGTCACTGCGTGGCCAAACCTGCGACGCAGCGCCCGAAGCTGCCCAGCGTAGGCAGGCTGGGGCTGGTCGAACCCTCCGCGCCTGCGGACCTGGATCGGCTGGGCTGGAACACCGACGCGCACGTCGAGCTCTTGTGGTCACTGTCGCGCGCTCCCGATGCCGACAACGCGCTGCGCGCGATGGTCCGGCTTGCCGATGCGGTGGGACGAGAATGGGACGAACTCAGTCGGGCCGTGGTCAAGGACCGCGGGCTGCGGGGCAGGCTGTTCGGCGTGCTCGGTTCGTCGTTGGCACTCGGCGATCACCTGGTCGCCCATCCCGACTCGTGGCGGCTGCTGGCCGGCGGCGTCGCGCTGCCGTCGGCCGACGAGCTGCGTACGGCATTCGCCGAATTGGCCGAACACGTCGAAATCGCAAGGGACACCACGGCTGCGGTGGTTCTGCTGCGCAAGCTCTACCGCGACCGGCTGCTGGTGCTGGCCGCCCTCGACCTGGCGTCGACAGTGGAGAACGAGCCCGTGCTGCCGTTCGCCGCGGTCGGTGCCCAGCTATCGGATCTGGCCGACGCCGCGCTGGGCGCCGCGCTGACGGTCGCGACCCGCTCGGTCTGCGGGGCCGACGGCGAGCGCCCGCGGATCGCGGTGATCGCGATGGGCAAGTGTGGCGCGCGCGAACTGAACTACGTCAGCGACGTGGACGTCATCTTCGTCGCCGACGATGCGGACGCGACCGCCACCCGGTTGGCCGGCGAGATGATGAGGTTCGCAGACGACACCTTCTTCGAGGTGGACGCCGCGCTGCGACCGGAAGGCAAACACGGCCAGCTGGTGCGCACGCTGGACTCCCACGTCGCGTACTACCAGCGGTGGGCCAAGACGTGGGAGTTCCAGGCGCTGATGAAGGCGCGGCCCGCCGCCGGTGATGCCGAACTCGGCAGGCAGTACATCGAGGCGCTGATCCCGATGGTCTGGACGGCCAGCCAGCGGGAGGACTTCGTGCCCGAGGTGCAGGCGATGCGAAGGCGCGTCGAGGAACATGTGCCCGCGGGGGTGCGGGCCCGCGAGATCAAGCTCGGCACGGGCGGGCTGCGCGACGTCGAGTTCGCCGTGCAGCTGCTGCAGCTGGTGCACGGGCGCAACGACGAATCACTGCATGTGGCCTCGACGGTCGACGCGCTGGCCGCGCTTGGCGAGGGTGGCTACATCGGCCGCGACGACGCCGCCAACATGACCGCCTCCTACGAGTTCCTGCGGCTGCTCGAACACCGGCTGCAGCTGCAGCGGCTCAAGCGCACGCACATGCTGCCCGAGGCCGACGACGAAGAGGCGCTGCGCTGGCTGGCGCGTGCGGCACATGTGCGCCCCGACGGTCGGCACGACGCGCTCGGTGTGCTGCGCGAGGAGCTCAAGCGCCAGAGCCTTCGGGTGTCGCGGCTGCACGCCAAGCTGTTCTACCAACCGCTGCTGGAGTCGGTTGGCCAACCGGCGCTTGGCATTTCGGAAGGCATGACGCCGGAGGCCGCCGAACGTCAGCTCGCCGCGCTGGGTTACGAGGGCCCGCAGAGCGCGCTGACCCACCTCGCCGCGCTCACCGGTCACGGCGGCAGGCGGGGCCGGGTGCAGCAGGTGCTGCTGCCGACGCTGCTTGACTGGCTGTCCGATACGCCGGATCCGGACTCCGGCCTCTTGGCGTATCGGCGGATCAGCGAGGCGCTGGCCGATCAGCGGTGGTATCTGTCGACGCTGCGCGACGAAGGCGCGGTGGCCAAGCGGCTGATGCAGGTGCTGGGTACCTCTGCCTACGTGCCCGACCTGCTGATGCGGGCACCGGAGGTGATCCAGCTCTACGCGGACGGGCCGAACGGCCCCAAGCTGCTCGACGTCGAGCCCGACGGTGTGGCGCGGGCGTTGGTCGCCTCGGCGGGCAGGCACGCCGACCCGGTAAGGGCGATCGCCGCGGCGCGCACGCTGCGGCGCCCTGAGCTGGCCCGCATCGCATCGGCCGACCTGCTCGGCATGCTCGAGGTGACCGACGTGTGCAAGGCGCTGACGGCCGTGTGGGTTGCGGTGCTGCAGGCGGCGCTGGACGCCGTCGTCCGGGCCAACACAAGGGACGGCGGAGTGCCCGCCCGCATCGCGGTGATCGGGATGGGCCGGCTCGGTGGCGGGGAGCTGGGATACGGATCGGACGCCGACGTGATGTTCGTGTGCGATCCCGAAGAAGGGGTCGACGAGTCCGTGGCGGTGCGCTGGTCGGTGAGCATCGCGGAGCAGGTGCGCGCGCTGCTTGGCACGCCGAGCGCCGACCCGCCGCTCGAGGTGGACGCGAACCTGCGCCCGGAAGGGCGCAGCGGCCCGCTGGTGCGCACGCTCGCCTCGTATGAGGCCTACTACGCGCAATGGGCGCAGCCGTGGGAGATTCAGGCGCTGTTGCGGGCGCACCGAGTGGCAGGTGATCGGGAGCTCGGTGAGCAGTTCTTGCTGATGGTCGACAAAACGCGTTACCCGCCGGGTGGCGTGTCCGCCGAAGCGGTGCAGGAGATCAGGCGCATCAAGGCGCGTATCGAAGCGGAGCGGCTCCCACGCGGCGCGGATCCCAACACGCACACCAAGCTGGGCCGCGGCGGGCTGGCCGACATCGAGTGGACGGTGCAGCTGCTTGCGCTGCGACATGCGCACAAAGTGCCTGCGCTGCACAATACTTCGACGCTGGAGTCGCTCGATGCGATCGGTGCGGCAGAGCTGATCGCCGAGGGGGACGTCGAGCTGTTGCGGCAGGCGTGGCTGACGGCGACCAGGGCCCGCAACGCGTTGGTGTTGGTCCGCGGCAAGCCCACCGACCAGCTGCCGGGCCCCGGCCGACAGCTCAACGCCGTGGCGTTAGCAGCGGGCTGGGACTCGGACGACGGCGGCGAGTTCCTCGACAACTATCTGCGGGTGACCCGTCGGGCAAAGGCAGTGGTAAGGAAGGTGTTTGGTTCGTGAGCATGGACTTTGGGTTGGACGTCATCAGCGCGGAGGAGTACGAGCGCCAGCATGCGCTCTATGGCCCGCTGACCGAGGCGATGCGCAAACTCATCGGCGCGGGCATCCGCACGGAGGTCGACGAGGACACCGTTCGCCAGGCCCAGTCAGCGATCGAGGCGGTGACCGAGACGCTCGAGCGAAAGCAGCGCACCGTGACGTCGACCCAGCGCCATGAGGGCACCGGGCGTCCGCTGGTGTGGGCCAATCCCGCTGTCGGGCTGCGCAATGCGATCGCCCCGCCGATGATCATTCACCACGAGGCCGATGGCCGATGTGCCAGCGAGTTCAGCCTCAGCGGTGCATACGAGGGGCCGCCGGGGTGGGTGCACGGCGGCATCTGCGCCTTGGTGCTCGACCACATCCTCGGCGAGGCGGCCAGCGACGGCCTGACGCAGCCGAAGTTCACCGGAACCATCACGGTGAAGTACCTGCGCGGCACCCCGTTGGGGCCGCTGCGGGCCGCGGCGTGGATCGAGCGGGTGGACGGCTTCAAGACCTATGCGCGAGGCGAGCTTTCCGACGCCGACGGTGTGACCGTCGAGGCAGAAGGGGTCTTCATCCAACCGGCATGGGCGAGGGACGCCGGATGAAGTATTACGTGAGCGCGGCGTTCCTCGAAACCAGCGAGGTCGTCGAGATCGCCAAGGCCGCAGATGATCTCGGTTACGACGGCATGGGCATCCCTGACCACGTCATCAATCTCGAAACCTTGAAGACGCCGTATCCGTACACCAAGGACGGTAAGCGTCGCTGGGAGGCGTTCACCGACTGGCCCGATCCGTGGGTGATGATCGGTGCCATAGCGCTTGCCACGACGCGACTGCACTTCGTGACGACGGTGTACCTGCCTGCCATGCGCGATCCATACTCAGCCGCGAAATCCATTGGCACGGCAGCATGTCTGGCTGGGGGTCGACTGGAGCTCGGTATCGGTGTTGGCTGGTGCGAGGAAGAGTTCAACTTGATGGGTCAGCGCTTCGACCGCCGCGGTAAGCGCACCGACGAGATGCTCGAGTTGATGAAGGCGCTGTGGCAGCCGGGCTGGATCGAGTTCGAAGGTGAGTTCTACTCGGCACCGCGGCTGGAAATGGAACCCACCCCGCCACACATTCCCATCTATGTCGGCGGCCTCAGCGACATTGCGTTGCGCCGGGCAGCGCGCAACGACGGCTGGATCGGCGACCTGATCACCACCGACCGGGCCATCGAACGCGTCGATCGGCTGCGCGAACTGCGCGCCGAAAGCGGGTTATCGATGAACGATTTCACCATCCTGACGCCGCTGACCGACGCGTTCACGCCCGAGAATTACGATCGTGCCGAGGCGAGCGGCATCACCGGGATCATCACGATGCCGTGGATGTTCTACACCGGCCCGCAGGCTTCGCTCGCCGAGAAGATCGACGGCATGCGCAAGTTCCGCAAGGATCTGGCGCTAGACAGATAGTTACTTCGACCTGAACAAGTCGGGGCGTGGCGGTCCCTGAACTGGCTGTGCCTGGACGGAAAGATGGCCTCAACCCCTTGGGCTGAAACGCCAAAGATGTTGGCGTGCAGACCCGCTCGGTCCTATCCACTGCAGCCTGGCGGTGAGGTCATCGAGTTGGCCCCCGTGGGTCACCATCCGCAGGTGGAAGTGCCGGGACGAGTTCGCCCGCGGCGCGCTGCGCCTGCTCGACGCCTCGCGCTAGGCCAGGGCTGCCGCCGCTGAGCTGGGTATACTGCTGGGCGACCAAATCCCATCGCTCCCCGCACGCAAACCGCAATGCCGATCCAGTCGAGTTCGTTCACCGGTAACGGTGGACGTGTGGTCGCCGCGGCGGTACTTTTCGGCCATGGGTTCAGTGAACGGCAAAGTTGCCCTCATCACCGGTGGCGCCCGCGGGATCGGTGCCGGGGTCGCGCGGCGCCTGCACGGCAAGGGTGCCAAGCTCGTGCTGATCGACGTTGACGAGGCGCCGCTGAAGGAGTTGGCGGCCGAACTGGGCGAGGACAATGTCATGACCGCCATCGCCGACGTCCGCGACCTCGCGGCCATGCAGCATGCGGCCGATAACGCCGCCGAACGCTTCGGCGGCATCGACATCGTGGTGGCCAATGCGGGAATCGTGAGCTACGGATCGGTGCTGCAGGTCGACCCGGAGGCATTCAAGCGCGTGATTGACGTCAACGTGGTCGGCGTATTCAATACGGTGCGGGCCGCGCTGCCGGCTGTGATCGATCGGCGCGGCTACGTGCTCGTCGTCTCGTCGCTCGCCGCCTACGCCGCGGCTCCCGGCATGGCGCCTTATGCCGCGGCCAAGGCCGGCATCGAGCAGTTCGCGAATGTGCTGCGGCTCGAGCTCGCACCCCTTCGTGTCGACGTCGGCTCGGCGCATATGTCCTGGATCGACACGCCCATGATTCAAGACGTCAAAGCCGATTTATCGACATTCCAGGAACTCTTGACCACGTCGCCCGGCCCGGTGAGTAAGACCACCTCGGTGGACAAGTGCGCCGACGCGTTCGTCAGGGGCATCGAAGGTCGTAAACACCGCGTGAATTGCCCGCGGTGGGTCGGTTTTTTCCGCTGGCTGCGCCCGCTGCTGTCGAGTCGCGTTGGTGAGGCCCCGCTCCTCAAGTCCACTCCCGACGGTCTGTTGTCTCGGATGGACGCCGAGGTCGCCGCGCTCGGCCGCTCCACCAGTGCCCGTAACGAGGCGATAGACAAGCACTAGTCCCTGTCATTCATGAGGTTTCCGAATGGTGGCCGCTTTTGGAGAGTTCGGGTTGATTTCGTTGGCGCGCATGATGAATGGCCGGCTGGCGCTGCCGGGCTGCGGTTCTCCGGGTTCCTGGGTCGTGGGTGGACGGGTGGTGGTCAGGCTGGAAGCGGAATGGCCGCGACGCGAGCGAAGACGGCGACGATCCCATCGACCCAGGGCCAGGATGGGGGAATCCGAAGGTGTCGTCGTCGGGCGCTGTGGGTGAGCCGGGCGGGCTCGTGCAGCAGCCGGTAGCGCAGGGCTTTGGGCTCTGCGGTGGCCAGCTGGCCGGTCAGGGCCAGCAGCCGCAGCCAGGCAACGAGATCGGCGGCGATCGCGGTGGTCATCAGCCAGGCTTGGTTGATGCTGAATTCTCGGGAGGGGAATCGGCCCAGGCCGCTGTCTTTGGCGTGGCGGATGCGGTCCTCGACGCGGGCATGGGCTCGGTGGCGGGCTTCCAAAATGCCAGCTGCCCGGTGCTGGTGTTGGTGGTAAACGCCTGGTAGCGCCACCCGTCAGCCTGCTCGAACAGCGACAGCTGGACACCGGGGTGGGGGCGTTCGCGGCGCACGATGACCCGCATCCCCGCAGGCAGCCGGACAGGTCGAGCAGCCCGGTCAGCTCGGCGACATCCCCACCGGCTCGCACACCGCCGTCAGCGTCGAGCGCGGGAGTCCACACCGTCTCGGGGACCAGCGTGATGGCTTGGCGGATCTTCTCGGCGATCGCATATCCCACCGAGTACTCGACCCGGCGGCCGCGGACCTGGTTCTGGTCGGTCAGCCACTGCAGCAGCCGATGGGAGGCGCCGGCACCATCGGCGCGGATCAACAATCTGTTGCGGTGGGTGGCGGGGATCTGCTCGATCGCCGCACCGAGGACCTCGATGAGCTCAGCAGCGGTGTTGGCGCCGGCGTTGCCCGGCCGCAGGACCGCGGCCAGCAGCTCGGTGGTGTTGTGACACCACGCCCCCAGCGGATGAAACCCAAAGGTGCCCTTGAATGTTGGCGCCGCGTTCTGTTTCTCGCTGTGGGAGACCACGATCATCGCGTCGACGTCGAGCACGACACCTCGCCCAGCTCGGTGTCGGCGACCTTGCTGGTGGGCAGCCCATCGGGCAGTACCGACCACACGTGGCGGCGCGCCCGCGCCCGCGCCGTCTGGCCGATATCGACGTGCTGCGTGAGCCACCGCGCCGGTCCCATCACCGGTTACCGACAAGCCAGCCGACCACGGAGTACGCTCCACCTACGGAGTGCCTTCCAGTTCGAGGATCTTGAGAGGTTGCAACCCCAAGTTTCCCTTGCCGGACAGGCACTTCCGTGCATCTACCCGCGGTCAACACCGATCAGCCGTGCACGATCCAGGCTAGCGTCGACATCAGTTTCGGACCACAACCACTTTCCCGGCCGCGGCCGCGGACACCAAAAAAACTGCCACTTAGGCGTTTTCGATCCGCACGGTGGGGACGGTGTACTGCGTTGCACCCGGCGGCCGCGGCACCGAGATTTAGTTCGCAGAATCGTTCTGACGTTTCGCGATTGCGGTGAGCAAATCGTCCAGATCGGCGATGATTGACGTGTGCTGATGAATCCACCGCGACGCCGGCTGCTGAAGCGGATGACTATGCAGAGACCGGCGAGATCAAGCTCGCGCGGCGGCGAAGGATCGATATGAACGGGGGGATACGGCAGAATCCAGCCGGACCGACGCCCGCGGTCCAGACGCTGTACATTTTCCCGCATGCCGGCGGATCTGTAGCCTCCTATGTTCCGTTTGCCCGGGCCTTCTCCACAGACATGAAACGGGTCGCGGTCCAGTATCCCGGTCGCCCTGGTGGACATGACGTACCAGACCTAACGAGCATTCCGGCGCTAGCAAATGACGTCTACGAGATGTTGGCACCCACAAATGGGCCCGATGCACGCGTCGCTTTCTTCGGCCACAGCATGGGCGGGCTGGTCGCATTCGAAGTGGCCCGCAAATTTGAATCGGCAGGCAAACCCATTGCGGCCCTTTTCGTATCAGCGTCCGCAGCGCCAGGACATGGCGGATATGAACATCTTCAGGGGTCAGATGATGAGCTCTTGCAGATCGTGACCGAGTTGACCGGTACGAACTCTCAATTCATCGGAGACCGATTTGGCGAAACGATCCTCCGGACATTGCGAAACTACGGAGTCATCACCAACTACAGCTGCCCAGCTGGAACAACAGTTTCCTGCCCAATCTATGCATACGCGGCAGCAGACGATGCCGCCGTTAACTACGACAGTGTGTTGGCGTGGTCAGACTTCACGACGTCAGAGTTCGCTGTTCGTGTGGTACCGGGTGAGCACTTCTACGTGACCGAGGACGTGCGTGAGCTCGTCGAGGACATTGGGC
>JAOPVX010000327.1 GCA_025965975.1 Mycobacterium sp.
TCGGCCTGTTCCTTGACGAAGCGTGCCCGCGGGTCGTAGTTCAAGAAGACCCGGAGGCCGAAGCCCATCAGCTTGAAGTTGTCTTCCTTGTTCTTGACCTTGCGGACGAACTCGTGGACGTCGCCTCCCTGCTGGCGGATGTCTTCGAGCATCTCCAGCACGGCCTGGTTGGCTCCACCGTGCAGCGGGCCCCACAGCGCATTGATGCCGCCGGAGATCGACGTGAACAGGTTGGCCTGCGACGACCCGACCAGCCGCACCGTCGACGTCGAGCAGTTCTGCTCGTGATCGGCGTGCAGGATCAGCAGCATGTCGAGGGCCCGCACGACCTCGGGGTCCACTTGATAGGGCTCGGCGGGGAAACCGAACGTCATCCGGAGGAAGTTCTCGACCAGCGTCAGCGAGTTGTCCGGATAGAGGAACGGCTGGCCGACCGACTTCTTGTACGCATAGGCCGCGATTGTCGGCAGCTTGGCGAGCAGCCTGATGGTGGAGAGTTCCACCTGGGCGTCATCGAACGGGTCCAGCGAGTCCTGGTAGTACGCCGACAGCGCATTGACCGCGCTGGAGAGCACCGGCATCGGATGCGCATTGCGCGGGAAGCCGTCGAAGAACCGCTTCAGGTCTTCATGCAGCAACGTATGGCGCTGGATCTGGGTGGTGAACTTCTCCAGCTGTTCGGTCGTCGGCAGCTCGCCGTAGATGAGCAGATAGCTGACCTCGATGAACGTCGACTTCTCGGCGAGCTGCTCGATTGGGTATCCGCGGTAGCGCAGGATGCCTGCGTCGCCGTCGATGTAGGTGATGGCGCTCTTGGTGGAGGCGGTGTTGACGAAGCCACCGTCGTAGGTGGTGTAGCCGGTCTTGGCGAGCAGCGATCCCAGCGCGATGCCGTCGGCGCCCTCGGTGGCGGGGACGATGTCCAAGTCAAGCTCGCCACCCGGGTACTTGAGGGTGGCTTGTTCTTGCCCAGAGGACGGGTTATCGGCCACGGGGATCCCTTCTTCGCTGCCGGGAATGCGGAGTCTGCCCTTAAAAAGGTAGTCCCATTCCAGCGGCCGTGCCCGCGGGGGGGCAGCCAGTTGGTTAGACCTGCTGCCGAACATCCCCGATTTCGTCGATGAACTCGGCGAACGTGGCTTCCAGTCGCGCTACGATGTCGTCGATCCCGACGCGGCCCCAGTCCACGCCTCGCTCGGACAGGTCGGCCATCGCGGTCATGATGATCGATCCCCATACCGCGGCGAGCAGCTTCAGCCTGCGATTTTCGAGATCGACGCCCAACCGCTTGGCCAGCTCGACGTTGACTGCATGGGGGCGGTACTCGAGGGCGGCCTGTCTCAACGTCGGCGACGTCATGATGATCCGCACGGTGCACATTATCCGGTCGGCGGAGAGCGCTGCTGGCGGAGCGGACTTCGTGCTGTTCCACATCGTGACGTAGGAGCGACGCAGCGCCTCGAAATGACCGATGTCGCTTGGCTGGCGGGCCAATTCGACGGCGGCCACGTCGATCGCGTCATCGATGAGAGCGAGCGCGATGGCGTCCTTGGTCGCGAAGTACCGGCTGAACGTGCGGGGCGAGACGTCGGCGATGGCCGCAATCTGGTCGACGGTCGTGCGCTCGAAACCCTGCCGTTCACACAGTTCGACGGCCGCGTCGATCAAGGTGGCGCGGGTGCGCTGTTTCTTGCGTTCACGCAGACCGAGGGCTGGCTCCCCCCTTACTTCAACCACGCCAGGATGCTAACGCGGCAAGTTATGAATTGACTTAGAGAAATGACAACGGACGACATTTGGCGTAGCTCACACTTTGTCGTCTTCGGCCACCCGGTAGCGGACGAACGCTGGCACGACCAATGCGGCGATCACGACGCCGACCACCACCAATACACCACCGCCCGCGGCAGCCACCGTCGTGCCGACCGCCGCCGCGGCGGCGCCGTGCACCGCGTCGGCCAGCCGCGGCCCGCCTGCGACCACGACGGTGAACACGCCCTGCAACCGGCCGCGCAGTTCGTCGGACGCCACCTGTTGCAGGATCGTCGACCGGAACGCCGCCGACACCATGTCGGCGGTACCGCCAATGGCCAAGAATGCCAACGCAATCCACAGCAGCGCGCCAGTCGATCCATGCGCCAGCCCGCTGACCACCCCGAACCCGATCATCGCCGCGCCCCACGCCACGATCGCGATCACGACGGCCAAACCCTGGCGCCGGATCCGCGGCAGCCAGCCCGAGAAAACCCCTCCCGCGACCGCGCCCGCCGACATCGCCGCGGCCAGCAGTGCCATCGTGGTGCCGCCCTCGATCGGCCCGCCGAAACTTTCGTGCGCCATTTGCGGGAAGAGCGCGCGGGGCATGCCGAAGATCATCGCGATCAGGTCGACGACGAACGACATCAGCACCACCCGGTTTCCGGCCAGGTAGCGGAAGCCGTCGAGCACCGCCATGAACCCCCATCCTGCGGCGCCATGCCCGCCATTGGTTGGTGGCATTGGGGCGAGGCGGAACGTCGCCCAGATCGGTGCAAGGCAGGTGATCGCGTCGATCAGATACAGCGTGGACAGGTCGATCCAGCGCAGCATCACGCCGGCCAGCAGCGGCCCAACGATGGCGCCGAACTGCATCACCGTCATGTTCAGCGAGTTGGCCGCTGGCAGCTGGTGGCCGGGCAGCATGCGCGGAATGGCCGCCGCCCTGGTCGGGCTGTCGATCGCATAGAACGCCTGCTGCAGCGACAGAAGGCACAGCACCACCCAGACGTTGTTGAGCGCGAATGCGGCCTGCAGCCACAGCAGCACCGAGGCAGCCGCCAGCCCGCAGGAGGCGATGATCAGCAGCAGCCGCCGGTCCATCGCGTCGGCCCACGCCCCACCCCACAGACCGAACACGACCAGCGGCACCAATGCAAACAGCCCGGAAAGCCCGACATACGCTGAGTTTTGGGTAAGCGCGTACAGCTGCACCGGCACCGCGAAGATCGTCAGGTTGGCGCCAATGACCGTGACGATGCCTGCCAGCCACAACCGCCGGAAGTCCTGTGTCCGTAGCGGTGTGGTGTCGGCGAAAAGCTTCCGCACTACGGCTGGAGCCGCTCGATGCTGCCCTTTGCAACGCGAATCCGGTTGTGCACCCGGTCTTCCCGGCCCTGCCAGAATTCGACAACCTCCGGCGCGATGAGGTATCCGCCCCAGTTCGGCGGCACCGGCACCGCGTCGAGATCGGCGAATCGTTGCGTCACGTCGGCCAACTGTTCCAGCAGGGCGGCCCGCGAGGCAATCGGTTTTGACTGGTGCGACGCCCAGGCGCCCAGCTGCGAACCGCGGGGGCGTTTGGACCAGTAATCGGCGGTCGCCTCTGCGGAGACCTTGGTCACCGGGCCGCGCACGTGCACCTGGCGGCCGAGCAGGAACCACGGAAACGTCGCCGACGCGTACGGGGACGCGGCCAGCTCCTCGCCCTTGGCGGAGTCATAGTTGGTGAAGAAGGTGATGCCGGTTTCGTCAACGCTCTTGCACAACACGGCCCGCGTGACCGGCCTTCCCCTCTGGTCGACAGTGCCCACCACCATCGCGTTCGGCTCGGCGACACCGGCACGCTCGGCGTCCGCTAACCACTTGCGCAGCAGCACGACCCAGCCGTCGGCGAGCCAGTCGACGTCAAGGTCACCGCTGCCGTCCTTCTCGACGGATCCGTACTCGACACGCATTCTGGTCAGGTGCTCGTCGTCGCGTGTTGCCACGCGACAACGCTACGCTCCGCCTGTTCGCCGACTGGTTACCGACCGGTAGAGGGGGCCGCAAACCCGGGTGCGAGAATCGGCGCATGACTGCTGTACCGGAAGACTTCGTCGAGGGACTTCAGGGCGTCGTAGCCTTCACCACCGAGATCGCCGAGCCCGACAAGGACGGCGGTGCGCTGCGGTATCGCGGGGTAGACATCGAAGATCTGGTCAACCGTCAGGTCACGTTCGGTGACGTGTGGGCGCTGCTGGTCGACGGCAGGTTCGGGCACAGCCTGCCGCCCGCCGAGCCGTTCCCGCTGCCCATCCACAGCGGCGACGTCCGCGTCGACGTGCAGGCCGGGCTGGCCATGCTGGCCCCCATCTGGGGCTACCCGCCGATCCTCGACATCGACGACCTGACCGCCCGCGAGCAGCTGGCGCGGGCGTCGGTGATGGCGCTGTCGTATGTCGCTCAGTCCGCGCGCGGCATATACCAGCCGGCGGTCCCACAGCGCATGATCGACGAGTGTTCCACTGTCACAGCGCGATTCATGACGCGCTGGCAGGGTGACCCCGACCCGAAGCATGTCAAGGCCATCGACGCCTACTGGGTGACCGCCGCCGAGCATGGCATGAATGCCTCGACGTTCACCGCGCGGGTCATCGCCTCAACCGGCGCCGACGTGGCGGCGGCGCTGTCGGGCGCGATCGGCGCGATGAGCGGCCCACTGCACGGCGGCGCCCCTGCGCGCGTCATCCCGATGATCGAGGAGGCCGAGAAGACCGGCGACGCTCGCGCGGTGGTCAAGGGCATCCTTGACCGCAACGAGAAGCTGATGGGCTTCGGTCACCGCGTGTACCGCGCGGAGGATCCGCGGGCCCGGGTGCTGCGCGCCGCCGCCAAGCGGCTGGAAGCGCCGCGTTACGAAGTGGCCGCCGCGCTGGAGCAGGCCGCGCTGGCCGAGTTGAGGGAACGCCGCCCGGACCACGCGATCGAAACCAACGTCGAGTTCTGGGCGGCCGTCATCCTGGACTTCGCGCAGGTGCCGGTCAAGATGATGCCGGCCATGTTCACCTGCGGGCGCACCGCCGGGTGGAGCGCGCACATCCTGGAGCAGAAGCGGCTGGGCAAGTTGGTCCGCCCGTCGGCCATCTATGTCGGCCCCGCCCCACGTGGCCCCGAATCCGTCGAGGGTTGGGACCACGTCGCCAAGTCGTGACTGCGCCTTCTGACCCCATCGCTACATTCACTTCGGCGGCACGCAGTTTCGCCGCGCTGGTGCATGACATCCCCTGTGATCGGTGGGACGGCCCAGGCCTGAGTGAATGGGATCTGCGCTCACTGGTCGGGCACACGTCGCGCTCGCTCATCACGGTCAGCACGTATCTGCAGCAGGCCGCCGAGCGGGAGGACATCACCACGCCGCAGGAGTACTACGCGAAGGTGAACCCCGCGGCGCTCGGTATCGCCCCGGCCGGGATCGCCGAGCGCGGCAGGCAGGCCGGCAGGGACCTGGGAGACGATCCGGCCGCGACGGTCGACGAGCTGGTTTCGCGGGTGCTCGATGAGCTTTCTGGTGCTGGGAACCCGCTCATCCAGGTCATCGGCGGAGCGGGTATTCGGCTGCACACCTACTTGCCGACGCGGACATTCGAGCTGGCGGTTCACGAGCTGGATATTGCTCGCGTCGTTGGCATTTCGTTCGCACTGCCGGCCGATGTGCTCGCGGAGGCGACGGGATTGGCGGCCCGCATCGCGGTCGCCGAGGGGCACGGCGAGACAGTGCTGCTTGCGTTGACCGGCCGCGCAGGGTTGCCACCTTCGTTCTCTGTTGTCTAGTCGGCGCCACTTGTCGGTGGCGCGTGGTTGCATGGGCAGCGCCGCGATGAGATTCGCCCGCGCGGCGGGTCTGTACGCGTATCTGATCGGCTAGCCCAACTATTCCAAGGAGATCGCCATGGCAATCGAAGTTCAGCCCGCCGTGTCCCCGCACCTGGTCGTCGACGACGCCGCAGCCGCAATCGACTTCTACGTGAAGGCGTTCGACGCCGTTGAGTACGGCAGGGTTCCCGGCCCCGACGGGAGGCTCATCCATGCGGCGCTGAACGTCAACGGCTCCATGGTGTTGCTTAACGACGACTTTCCGGAGCACAGCGGCGGCAAGTCGATGACTCCGAGAGCGCTTGGCGGCACGCCGGTGACCATCCATCTGACCGTCACCGACGTCGATGCCAAGTACCAGAAAGCCGTCGACGCGGGTGCGACGGTGATCGCACCGCTCGAGGACCAGTTCTGGGGCGATCGCTATGGCGTCGTGCGTGACCCGTTCGGCCATCAGTGGTCACTGGGGCAACCGGTGCGCGAGGTCAGCATCGATGAAATCGAGCAGGCGATGAAACAGCAGCAGTAGCGCTAGACGGCGCTCGGGATGTACACACCCACCCCGCGTCCGGCGCGGGCGACCCGTGCTGGGCCAGCGTCCTGGTTGTGGTCGGGTCGTTGACCCAGGTCGGCAACGTGAAGTGGTTGACCGCGATCAGCGGTTCCAGAGGTCGGCGAGGCTGACGGTGCCGCCTGATTGCCGGGGCCGCCCTCGGCCTGGAACCCTGCCGTCGCCACACCCCAGTGGAAGTTGAGGCCGAGGAGGGTAGATCTCTCGAAGACTTACGTCATGGCCGACGTGGCGGATGTGGCTGCTTGGTCCTTATCGACGCAAGCCCGCGAGCAGCCGCTGGCGCACCGTTGGCGTTGGCGCGGCGGCGGCGGCCAGCATGTCGGCGATCACGGTGAACTTGGCACGGGGACGTGCCTCGCCGCCGCGAGCGATCTCTGCGGCATCGATGGCCGTCCAGCCCGGTGTGTCGATGACTGCGGGTTGACGGCTGCGCACCAGTTTGTCCAGTGCGGCCGGCTTGCCGACCGGGTCGGTCAGCAGACCGTGGTTGTAGTCGGCGACCAGGTTGTGCACGGTCTGTGCCGCGCACGACTTGTTGGTTCCGATGAAGCCGGTCGGGCCACGTTTGATCCAACCTGCGACATATCTGCCGCGCACCGGTGCACCCGTTTCGGGGTCGACGACACGGCCGCCGTCGTTCGGCACCACCGCCGCGGACTCGTCGAACGGCAGCCCATGAATCGGCTTGGCACGGTAGCCAATTGAGGTCAGCACCAACCCTGCCGAGAGCTGACGCACCTCGTCGGTGCCTGTCACGCTGAACTCCACGCCATCGGCTCGCGCGTCCCCCACAACGCGTTTCGGGGTCAGCTGGTACGCAAGCCGGATACGTGGCCGGGTCGCACGCGCCGACGCGTCGCCCAGCTTGTCCAGAATCTCCAGTTTGGCGCGGGTGAGCGGATCGGAGGCCTCGGCAAGATCGCGGACGACCAGTTCGTGATCGGCAGCGTCGATAACCACATCGCACGTCGACGTGAGGCCGATCAGTTCGGACAGCGTGAACGCCGACTGGGCAGGTCCGCGCCGGGCGGCGATCACGACCTCGGTCACGCGCGAGTTGCGCAGCGCGGCAAGCGCGTGATCGGAGATGTCAGTGCGGCCCAGCGCGTCCGGGTCGGTCGTCAAGATGCGCGCGACGTCAAACGCGACGTTGCCGTTGCCGACGATGACCACCCGCTGGTGGCCCAAATCGACTGGCAGATCCGTGTATTCGGGATGGCCGTTGATCCACGCCACCACTTCGGTCGCGGTGCCGGTGCCGGGCAGCTCCATCCCGTCGATGTCTAGTCGACGGTCGTTGGGCGCGCCAACGGCGTATAGCACCGCGTGGTGGTGCGCCAGCAGTTCGTCGTGGGTCAGGTCCGATCCCACCTCGACGTTGAGATAGAACGTAAATCCAGCCAGCCGCGTCACTTTGTCGAACAGCTTGGTGACCCGCTTGGTGGTCTGATGGTCGGGGGCGACCCCGGCGCGCACCAGCCCGTATGGGGTTGGCAGCCGTTCGAAGACGTTGACCCGAACCCCATGCTGGGTGAGCAGTTCGTCGGCGGCATACATGGCCGCGGGTCCGGACCCGACGATCGCCACGGTCAGCGGATTACCGGCCCGCGGATGCACCATCGGCGCCTCGATGACCGGTGCCAGCTTGGAGGTCGGTGGGACCTTCTCGTCCGGCCCGCGCTCCGGGTAGAACGCGGCATTGAGCGCTACGAACGGCAGCTGTTTGGGCTCAAGCCGGTTATCGGGCGCGATGGCGCCGACGGGGCAGGCGCTGACACATGCGCCGCAGTCAACGCACGCCGCCGGGTCGATGTAGAGCATCTCGGCGGTGGCGAAGCCCGGCTCGTCCGGTGACGGATGAATGCAGTTCACCGGGCAGGCGTACACACAGGACCCGTCGCTACAACACGACTGGGTAATCACATGGGGCATAGCCGTGCGTCGGCTCTGCCTACGCGGCGGTCAGCACGTGCCGGCGTTGCGGCTCGCTGCGGTAGCGACTCGGCCGGCCATCGATCTTGCAGATCCGCCAAAAGATCTTGGCGATCGGGTTGATCAGACCGGTGTCGTGGCACAGCATCCGGACATCGGCGAACATGTCGCGCAGCATCTGCCGGGACTCCGGCGAACGGAAGAACACTTCCTTGCGCACCGAGCGCGGGATGTCGAATTCCTTCCAGAACGCCCGCGGCGGAACGATGATGGCCGAACACAGGATCCGCATAGTCAGCGGGACGTAGAGCGACAACCAGAACCGCTTCCGCCGCGGCAGGTGCGGAAGCCGCTTGCGCAGGTACTCGTGCGCGAATGAGATGTGCCGCGCCTCCTCGGCGACGTGGATGGCCATCACCCGCTCCATGATCGGGTGTAGCGTCTTGCCCTCGCGCAGGACATTCTTCTGTGTGTGATCGATGGGCTCCTCGCCCGCGAGAATGCCGAACCAGAATGGGATCGGCAGCGGACCGGCGACCAGCGGGATCAACGGCTGGACCCACTTCAGCAGCCGCGGCATACCCGGCACGTCGGCACCGATGCGGTTCACCATCTCCTGAAACATCATGGTGTGGTTGCACTCTTCGACGGCCTCGTGCAGGCAGTAGCGGTATTCCGGCGAGCCGTTGGGCGTCCAGAACGAGTACTCCATCAGCCCGCGGATCAGAATCGACTCGAAGTGCAGGCCGACCTTGGCGACATTGGCCTGTCGCCACATCCCGATCTCGATCTGCCGCTCAACCGGTTGTGACTGATACCAGGGATGGCGACCCAACGGGTCGGTGGCAGGAAGGACCCACCGCGGGTCGTTGTCGACCACGGCGAACTCCGGCGAGTCCCAGTCGATGTCCGTGTACGGATTGAAGTTGCGCCGCACTGACCCCTCGGACAGTGTGGTGAGCATGTCTACGTACTCGGTGTCGTTGCGGACTTCCATGTTGCGACGCCAGCGGTTGACGATGCGCGTCCGAGCCATTTGAAGCCCTCCCATGAGGTTTACATTTGGGTACTTGATGTCCACCAACGGTACCGCAGGTATCGCCTAATGAACAGACCCCCTTCCGGAGATGTGTTGGGCGGAGTCACAGGTCGAAGATGTGACGGAGGACACACACGATGGTCGAGTTGAAGACCGAAGCAGAGATCGAGGCGATGGCCGCAGCGGGCGCTGTGGTGACCGAAGCGCTGCACGCGGTCGTCGAGCACGCCGCCCCCGGCCAACCCACCGCCGAGCTCGACAAGGTTGCTGCCGACGTGCTGGCCCGACACGGCGCGGGCTCGCCGTTCCTCAACTACCACCCGCGGTGGGCGCCCAGCCCCTTCCCGGCGGTGCTGTGCGTGTCTGTCAACGACGCCGTCGTGCACGGAATCCCCAATGGCCAAGTGCTCGCCGACGGCGACCTGGTGTCGGTCGACTTCGGCGCGACGCTGCGCGGGTGGTGCGGCGATGCGGCGCGCAGCTTCATCGTGGGTACGCCCCGCACGCAGGACGCCGCGCTGATCGAGGCGACGGAGGCGGCGCTGGCCGCGGGCATCGCCGCGGTACGGCCCGGCAATACGCTTGGCGACGTCGGGCACGCGATCGCCGCGGTTGCCCGCGGCGCGGGGTACGGCCTGCTGGCCGACCACGGCGGCCACGGCATCGGCCGCACCATGCATGAGGATCCGCACGTGCCCAACGAAGGCCGCCCCGGCAAGGGCTTGCGGCTGCGGCCCGGCCTGGTGATCGCGATCGAGCCGATGCTGCTCGCCGACGGTAGCGACGACTACAGCCACGACCCGGACGGGTCGACGCTGCGCACCGCGTCGGGTGCCCGCGCCGCGCATAGCGAGCACACCGTCGCGGTCACCGCCGACGGAGCCCGGATTCTCACCAACTGATACGCAACGCGGGCGCCGGCCCGGGGATAGTCCGATGTCCGGCCCCTGTGCCGACTTGTGCACCATGGCTGTCGCTGCGCACTCCTGCAGCCCTTCGCACAACCCTGGCGTCGATCTCGGCGCTGGAACCGCAGAATGACGGCCTCCTCGAGACTCGCTTGTCGCCATGTTGCCACGGCTCTCTAGGCTTGGGGCATGGCCGAATTGACTCTTCCCGCCGACATCAAGCCCAACGACGGTCGCTTCGGATGCGGGCCGTCCAAGGTACGGCCGGAGCAACTGCAGGCGCTGGCTGCCGCGGGCGACCTGTTCGGAACATCGCACCGGCAGGCCCCGGTCAAGAACCTCGTCGGCCGTGTCCGTGACGGGCTGCGCCAGCTGTTCTCGCTGCCCGACGGCTACGAGGTCATCTTGGGCAACGGTGGCTCGACCGCGTTCTGGGATGCCGCGGCGTTCGGCCTGATCGACAAGCGCTCGCTGCATCTGACCTACGGCGAGTTCAGTTCGAAGTTCGCCTCGTGCGTCGTCAAGAACCCGTTCGTCGGCGACCCCGTCATCGTCAAGGCCGATGCAGGCAGCGCTCCCAAGCCCCAGTCGGAGCCGTCCGTCGACCTCATCGCCTGGGCGCACAACGAGACCTCGACCGGGGTCGCGGTGCCGGTTCAGCGGCCCGACGGGTCCGGTGACGCGTTGATCGCCATCGACGCCACGTCAGCGGCGGGCGGACTGCCCGTCGACATCGGTGACGCCGACGCGTACTACTTCGCGCCGCAGAAGAACTTCGCCGGCGATGGCGGGCTGTGGATCGCGCTGCTCTCGCCAGCGGCACTGGCCCGCATCGACGCGATCGCCGGCTCCGGACGCTGGGTGCCCGACTTCCTTTCGCTGCCGATCGCGGTCGAGAACAGCACAAAGAACCAGACGTACAACACCCCGGCCATCGGCACGCTCATCCTGCTCGCCGAGCAGATCGATTGGTTGCTGGGCAACGGAGGTCTTGACTGGGCCGTCAAGCGCACCGCGGACTCGTCGCAGCGGCTGTATTCCTGGGCTGAGGCGTCGAAATTCGCCACGCCGTTTGTGACCGATCCCGAATTGCGGTCGCAGGTGGTCGGCACCGTCGACTTCTCCGACGACGTGGATGCGGCAGCGGTCGCCAAGGCGCTGCGGGCCAACGGCATCGTCGACACCGAGCCATACCGCAAACTCGGCCGCAACCAACTGCGGGTCGGCATGTTCCCCGCCGTTGAGCCCGACGACGTCAGCGCGCTGACCCAGTGCGTCGACTGGGTGGTAGAACGCCTCTGACCTCGGGCGTGTCTGCCGGGTAAGGAGCAGATAACGCAGTAGGGTCCAGCTGATCGGGCTTGTCGTCTCGCCCGGAGGAGGTCGGCATGCGGGAACTCAAAGTCGTCGGGCTCGACATCGACGGCAAACGAATCATCTGCGAGTGCGATCCCTCAGGCGAGAAGTTCATTCTGCTCTCCGACGACCGGTTGCGGGCCGCGGTGCGTGGTGACAAGACCGTCTCGAGTCAACGCCAAATCGATGCCGAGGTCCCAAGCGTGCTGCGTCCCAAGGAGATTCAAGCCAAGATCAGGGCGGGCGCCTCGGTCGAACAGATCGCCTCTGCTGCCGGTGTCGATATCGAGCGGGTCGAAAGGTTTGCCCATCCGGTGTTGCTTGAGCGCTCACGCGCGGCCGAGCTGGCAACCGCCGCACATCCTGTGCTTGCCGACGGTCCATCGGTGCTCACGTTGTTGGAGACCGTGACGTCGGCGCTGGTTGCCCGCGGCCTGGATCCGGAGGACACCAGCTGGGACGCATGGCGCAACGAGGACGGCCGCTGGACGGTGCAGATGGGCTGGAAGGCCGGCATGTCCGACAACGTCGCGCACTTCCGATTCACACCTGGCGCGCACGGCGGCACCGTGACCTCGTTCGACGACGCGGCATGCGGGCTGATCGACCCCGACTTCGCCCGGCCGCTGCGGCCGCTGGCCCCCGTTGCTCAACTCGACTTCGAGGAGCCCCAACCGCTGGTCGCCGCAGCCGAGCCGCCGCCGGCGCCGAAGCCGCCGCGGGCCCGCAAGGGCAAGCCGGCCGTCCCCGCGTGGGAGGACGTGCTTCTCGGCGTTCGCTCCGGCGGGCAGCGATGAGCGCTCCCGCGGCGAGCCGACAACAGCGATGACGCCTTGACCTGAAGTGCCGTTGAGGTCCTAGCTTCGACCTCATGGTGACCACTCTCGGGCCGATAGGCCTCGCCAGCAGCAATCCGTACACCGATGACGCGGTCGTCGTCGCCGAAGAAGCCCGCCGCGTCGAGAGCCTCGGCTTCTCCACGCTGTGGCGATCCGGCAACCTGCCGATGCTCGACGCGGCGGTGCGGGCCACCGCGAGCATGCCGGTGGCCACCGGCATCATCCCCGTGGATTCGGTACCCACCGCGGACGTCATCGCGACGTATCGATCCCTGCAGCGCGATCACCCTGGCCGCTTCATCGTCGGCCTTGGCGGCGCGCACGGGGCGCGGCCGCTTGAGACGCTCAACGCCTACCTCGACACGCTGGACGCCGCGGGTCTGGCCGCCGACTCCCGGATGCTGGCCGCGCTCGGCCCGAACATGCTGGCGTTGGCGCGGGACCGGGCCAGCGGCGCCTATCCGTTTCTGGTGACACCGGCGTATGTGGCGGATGCGCGCGCCGCGCTCGGCGCCGACAAGACGCTGGCGGTGCTGTTGATGGTCACGCCGACAACCGACCGCGAGGCCGCGCGACAGACAGCGGCCGTACCACTTGGCTTCCTGACCAACGTGGGCGGATACCGCCGGAACCTGTTGCGGCAAGGCTTTTCTGAGTCTGACATCGGCGACGTGAGTGACCGGTTGCTGGACGGCATCACCGCATGGGGCGCGCTCGATTCGATCGCGGCGCGCGTCGCGGAGTACCGCGCCGCCGGTGCCGATCAGGTGGTGCTGCGGATCCTCGGCGCCGACGCCGAGCAGGCATGGCAGGCCAGACTGGCCGAGGTGCTCATCGGGTGAGATGCCCGAGAGCCATCGCCAGCAGGGCCAGCCACGCGCCTGCGACGCCGACGCCGGATCCCAAGACGAACCACCGCCACACGGGCAGCTTGCGCCATCCCCACACCGTCGGGGCCAGCCCACCGACGGCCACCAGGTTGAGCCCGACGGCCAGCAGCGGATGCACCCGGGTCAATCCCATGCTCAAAACCACGATCGCTGCGGCCGTCACCGCGGCGACGAACGCGGCCACCGTCAGACCCGTCGCCCATGGGGTGGAGTCGTCGGTCACCCAAGTCAATCTAGTCTGCCAATTTCGCCCGTTCGTAGAACGCGAGGGCGGCGGCGGTGGCGACGTTGAGCGAATCGGTGCCGCGCGACATCGGAATCCGCACCCGCACGTCGCTCGCGCGCATCGCGTGTTCGGTCAACCCGGACCCCTCTGCGCCGACGAGAATCGCCGCCTTTTCGTCGGCCACGTCGGTGATCGCCTCCGGCAATGTGCGGGCGGAGGGGTCGGGCGTCATGGCCAGCAGGCGAAAGCCGTTGTCCCGCAGCAGTTCCAAGTCTTTCGGCCAGGCCTCGGTCCACGCGTACGGCACCAGCAAGGCATGTCCCATCGACACCCGAACGGCGCGCCGGTACAGCGGGTCGGCGCAGCCGACGCCAAACACGACGGCGTCGACGCCAAGGCCCGCGGCGTTGCGGAAGATCGACCCGAGGTTCTCGTGGTCGTTGACGCCTTCGAGCACCGCTACGGTGCGGGCACCGTCAAGCACCTGCGCCACGGTCAGCTCGGGCGGGCGCGGCGACGACGCCAGCACCCCGCGGTTGAGATGGAATCCGACCACTTCGGCCATCACGTCGGCGTCCACCCGGTAGTACGGCGCCTCCGCGTCAGCCAGATCCGCCTCGAGTTCGCCCAGCCGCCGGTCGGTGCCAAGCAGGGCCCTTGGGCGGAAGCGGGAGGCCAGCATGCGCTGCACCACCACCACCCCCTCGGCGATCACCAGACCCCTGCCACTGGGCAGATCGGGCCTGCGGTCCACGCTGTTGAGATCGCGGAAGTCGTCGAGTCTGGGATCCGCAGGATCGGCGACGTCGATTACTGCTGCCAATCCCCCGCTCGCTTCGCTCGTGCCCGCCCGACGGCGCTCATGCGCTTTCGTCGACGACGCCCGACATCAGATCGGCGGCGACCAAGAGGGTCTTGCGCTGATCGGGCTCGAGTCGGTCAAGGCGTTGCCTGAGCCACTCCTGGCTGGCGCGGCGCTCGGCCTCGATCAGGTCGACGCCGGCGCGCGATACCGACACCAGCACCTGACGGCCGTCGGCTGGATGCGCGGTGCGTGCGACGAAACCCAGCTCGGCCAACGAGGCGATCACCCGCGTCATGGACGGCGGGCGGACCCGCTCGCGCGTGGCTAATGCCCCCGTCGTCATTGGGCCCTCCTTGGCAAGCGTCGACAACGCCGACAGCTGCGAGAGCGAACCAGGGGAATTCGGACGCCGGAACCGCAATTGACGAGCCAGACGGATCACTGCCAGCGACAGATCACTCACAAGACGGGCGTCGACGTCTTTCACAAGGCAAAGAGTACCTAGCACGTCTCGGGAAAGCCGTGGAAACCAAAGTCCAGTTCTGAGACGGCCATTGTCGGCTACGTTGTGAGCGTGGCACCTGAACCACCCGCTCTGCCTGCCATCTTGCTCAAGCCGTGGCCGGTCATCGTGGTGATCACCGCAGGTTGGCTGATCGCCGGCGTCTTGGCGGTCACGGTGCCCGGCCTATACGAGTGGCGGCCCTTCACGGTCGCCGGCCTTGCCGTCGGCGTGCTGGGCACATCGATCTTTCTGTGGCAACGTCACGCGGTGCGCCGCGGGTCTCGCGGAGCGCAGAGCGGGCTCAGCTGAATTCGACCAGCTGCATTCGACCAAAGGAGGACGCAATGGCAGCGCCGCTATTGCAAGCACAGATCGATATCGATGCGCCGGTGGCCAAGGTGTGGGCTTTGGTGTCCGATCTCGGCCGGATGCCGCAGTGGAGTCCACAATGTCGGCTGATGAAGTCGTTGGGTCCGGTACGTCAAGGCACCCGAACGATCAATCTCAACCGCCGCAACAACATGTTCTGGCCGACGACGTGCGTCGTCACCGAGGTCATTCCGGAGCAGAAGGTGGCGTTCCGGGTGAACCAGAACGGGACGATCTGGAGCTACGAGCTGGAGCCGACCGATGCAGGCACGCGCCTGGTGGAGACCCGCCACGCTGAGAACGGCGTGACGGCATTCTCCAACATGAGCGTGAACGCCATGTTCGGCGGCGTGCCGAATTTCGAGCGGGAGCTCGTCGACGGCATGAACGCATCACTGTCGCGCATCAAGGCCGCCGCAGAAAGCTAGTCCGCAGGCTCGGCGACGTCGAGGACGCCGTCGTCGTACGGGTCGAAAAGCGGGGAGCCGGTGCCGGCCGGCTGCGGTGTGTCCGAGTGCGCGCCGCAACCGTATTCGGACTCGACGACTTGCCCGTCGGCGGCCAGCTCGTTGGCGCACACCCCGAACATCGTGCCCAGTGCCCCGGCGAGCGGAATGTAGAAGCCGCAGTCGCGGCACACGCGGCGGGTGGACCGGGCCATCGCCGATCCGGGACCGAAGTCCCCGTCATGCCAGCGTTGGGCGGCGTCGCTGCGGCCGAACTCGCCGAGCACCTGGCGGCGACCCAGCCCGACCTCGACGGCGACCTCGTCGACCTGCGGGTCACCGCTGGCCATGTAGCCGGCCACCAGCCGGGGGTCGTTGGCCAGCGGCGCCAGCAGGTCGCCGGGGCCAAGGTCGCCGGGTTTGACGCGCTCCTGCCACGGCACCCACTTTGGCGCTAGCAACGCGGTCGGACCTGGAACCAATACGAGTTCGCTAATCGTGGCTTGGGATGCGCCCGGACAGGCCGCGACCACGACGGCCCACTGCCAGCCTCGGTAACCAGGCATGTCGGCCAGGAACCGATGCGTCGCGGCGGTCGGGTCCTCGAAGCTGGCGCCGAGGTACTCACCCAGGGTGCCCTCGCCGCTGAACTCGATGATCGCGGCGCGCGCCTGCTCGACGGCGCCCATCAGCACCGCCTCCAGGTCGGGGCGATCGTCGGTGTCAACGCTGTCCATCGTCATCAATAGTGCCTGAGCCGCGAACGTCGAGCCACACCGGTCGCCTGCACGCCCGCTACCGCCGCGATGGGGGAGAATCGTGGCGTGACCGGATCGCGGCGTGACCACCGAGACCCTCGAGGTCGGCGGGAGGATCGCTACTACCCACCGCGTCCGCCAACCGATGCAGACGGGGAGCATCCCGGCATGGCGAACTACCCCAGCGACCCCGACGTCGGCGACGGCTATCGACGGCCCCGTCGCTCCTCGTCGGTGCCGAGCGCGAACCGGTGGCTGCCGCCGCTCGGCGATCGCTCTGCCCGTGAGCACCCCTCGGACCCGCCGCCACCAACCGTCGGCGCCGGCGCGGGCCAGAAGGTCACCGTCACAAGGGCGGCCGCGCAGCGCAGCCGCGAAATGGGTTCCAGGATGTACGGTCTGGTGCACCGTGCCGCCACCGCCGATGGCGCCGACAAGTCCGGTCTTACCGCGCTGACCTGGCCGGTGGTGGCGAACTTCGCCGTCGACGCCGCGATGGGCGTCGCACTGGCCAACACCCTGTTCTTTGCCGCGGCCAGCGGAGCGAGCAAGAGCAAGGTCGCGCTGTACCTGTTGATCACCATCGCGCCGTTCGCCGTCATCGCCCCGCTGATCGGGCCCGCGCTTGACCGGCTGCAGCACGGTCGGCGGGTGGCGCTTGCCACCTCGTTCATGTTGCGCACCGTGCTGGCCGTGGTGCTCATCGCCAACTACGACGGCGCCAGCGGCAGCTTCCCGTCCTGGGTGCTGTATCCGTGCGCACTGGGAATGATGGTGCTGTCCAAGTCATTTAGCGTGCTGCGCAGTGCGGTCACCCCTCGTGTGCTGCCGCCGACGATCGACCTGGTACGGGTGAACTCGCGGCTGACGACCTTCGGGTTGCTCGGCGGAACGATGGTCGGCGGCGCGATCGCCGCAGGCGCCGAATGGGCGTTCAACCTGTTCCATCTGCCCGGCGCGTTGTACGTCATCGTCGCGGCCACGGTCGTCGGCGCGGCGCTGTCAATGCGGATCCCGAAGTGGGTCGAGGTGACCGCGGGCGAGGTCCCCGCCACGCTGTCCTACCACGGCCGCAGCGGGGAATTGCGCCGCCACCCCGACCAGCACAACATGTCCGGCGCAGCACGACAACCGTTGGGCCGCAACATCATTACCGCGCTGTGGGGCAACTGCACGATCAAGGTGATGGTCGGATTTCTGTTCCTATACCCCGCGTTTGTGGCCAAGTCCCACGACGCCAGCGGCTGGGAGCAGATGCGCATCCTCGGGGTGATCGGCGCAGCGGCGGCGATCGGCAACTTCGCGGGCAACTTCACCAGCGCCCGCCTGCGGCTCGGCCATCCGGCATTGCTTGTCGTGCGTTGCACGATCGCGGTGACCACCGTCGCCCTTGCCACGGCGCTGACCGGCAAGCTGCTGGTGGCCGCGATCGCGACGCTGGTCACCTCGGGGGCGAGCGCGATCGCGAAAGCCTCGCTGGACGCGTCGCTGCAGGACGACCTGCCGGAGAAGTCGCGCGCGTCGGCGTTCGGACGCTCAGAGTCCGTGCTGCAGTTGGCCTGGGTGGCCGGCGGCGCCATGGGTGTGCTGGTGTACACCGATTTGTGGGTGGGCTTCACGGGGATCTCCGCGGTGCTGATCGTCGGACTGGCGCAGACGGTGGTGAGCTATTTCGGCGAGTCGCTGATACCCGGCTTCGGCGGCAATCGTCCGGTGCTCGCCGAGCAGGAGGGCGGCAGGCCGGACAGGGCGGCGGTGGCGCAGGAGTGAAACGCGTCGTCGCCGCGCTGGCGGTGGTGGTGGTCGTGGCGTCTGGGCTGACCGGCGTGCTGATCTGGCGGCTGTCGCGCGGCCATGCACCGGAACGTCCCGAGATCAGCGCCTATTCGCGCGGGCAGCTGGTGCGGGTGGGGCCCTACCGGTATTGCGAGGTGCTCAACCCCACCGACTGTCAAACCCCGCACACCGACGGCCAACTCACCGTCGACCCGCGCCACCCCGTGCAATTGTCTGTGCCCCCCGCGATTGCCCGCGCTCCGTGGATCTTGGTGCGGTCCTACGAGAGTGCCGACGTCGTCGACGAATTCCGTCCGAACACGAAGCTTGCGGTCA
Organism: Mycobacterium sp.; assembly: GCA_025965975.1. GTDB lineage: Bacteria > Actinomycetota > Actinomycetes > Mycobacteriales > Mycobacteriaceae > Mycobacterium. The sequence continues at coordinate 18,370 of JAOPVX010000327.1, forward strand.
CCATCCCGACCGTGGATCCGCACCGAGGCAAGCTGTTTGGCGTTGCGGTGCAACTGCCGACCCTGGTCCGCGACGAGGCCGGAAACGAGTTTCCGGTGCCGCATGCGGAGTGGTCGGTGCGGACGGTCTGGTCCTAGCCCGCTCGGTGTCCCGGCGGGACGCGTTCATCCTCGGGCGTCGGGCCTGGTGGTGTCCCGTCCCCAAACGGCTTGCCGCCCAACGCTTCGCGGCCATGCGGCGTCAGCCAGTTGGACAGATCGGGCCCCTTTGGCACGATCTGTGTCGGGTTGATGTCCTTGTGCACGATGTAGTAGTGCCGCTTGATCTGCACGAAGTCGATGGTGTCGCCGAAGCCCGGCGTTTGGAACAGATCGCGCGCGTAGGCCCACAGCACCGGCATCTCGGACAGCTTCTGCCGGTTGCATTTGAAGTGCCCGTGGTAGACGGGGTCGAAACGGGCCAGCGTGGTGAACAGCCGGACATCGGCCTCGGTGATGGTGTCGCCGACCAGATAGCGCTGATTGCGCAGCCGCTCAGAAAGCCAGTCGAGGGCGGTGAACAACCGGTCGTAGGCCTTGTCGTAGGCCTCCTGCGACCCCGCGAAACCACACCGGTACACGCCGTTGTTGACCTCGCTGTAGATGCGCTTGGCGACCTCGTCGATCTCGCCGCGCAGCTCCTCGGGGTACAGCCGCGGGGCGCCTTCACGGTGGAATTTGACCCACTCGGAGGAGAAGTCGAGCGTCATCTGCGGGAAGTCGTTGGTGACGACCTCACCCGTCGGCACGTCGACGATCGCGGGCACCGTGATGCCCTTCTCGTAGTGGGGGAAGCGCTTGAGGTACGCGTCCTTGAGCCGGGGAATCTTCAGCACCGGGTCGACGCCACCGGGGTCGAGGTCGAACGTCCAGCTGTCCTCGTCGTGGGTGGGGCCGCAAAAGCCAATGGAGAGCACGTCTTCCAGACCGAGCAGGCGACGCACGATGATCGTGCGGTTGGCCCACGGGCACGCGCGCGCGACGATGAGCCGATAGCGATCCGGTTCGACGGGATAGCCGTCGCGCCCGTCGGCCGTGATTCGGGTGGTGATGTATTTGGTATCGCGATTGAACTCGCCACCGCCTGCGACATAGGCCATGCGTCCAGGATGCCCTGTTTCGCCGCCTAGGCGTCGAGCTCGCTGGCAACGGCCCGAACCACGTCGGACACCCGGCGCGCGACCTTGCGGTCGGGGTAGCGGCCCTTGCGCAGCTCGGGCTGAACCGCGCTCTCCAGCAGCGTGATCATGTCCTCGACCATGCCGTGCAATTCGTCGGGAGTGTGCTTGTGCTCGGCGGTGGCGGATTCGCGACGGGTCCGGGTCAGGCTCGGGGGGGCGTCGATGATCTTGAGGCTCAACGCCTGCGGGCCGCGGCGACCGGCGGCCATGCCGAACTCGACCTTCTGCCCCGCCTTGAGGCCCTCGACACCGGCGGGCAACGCCGAGGAGCGGACGTAGACGTCCTCGCCCTCCTCCTGCGACAGAAAGCCGAAGCCCTTCTCGGCGTCGTACCACTTAACCCTGCCGGTCGGCACTGGTCTCACCCGCTTGTCTCTCGAACCGTTCACAAAGAAAGCGTCCCGCCTGCGTCGGGACGCGTGGTCGTGATCCTACTCGGAGGCCGCCTCGGCCATCACCCCCTTTACTCGGTAGTCTGGAACGACCGCTGGAGGAAAGATGCGCCTGATCCTGAATATCATCTGGTTGATCTTCGGCGGCCTATGGCTCGCTCTGGGTTACCTGTTGGCAGCGCTCATCTGCTTCGTCTTGATCATCACGATTCCGTTCGGTTTCGCAGCGCTGCGCATCGCCTCCTATGCGTTGTGGCCCTTCGGCCGCACCATCGTCGAGAAGCCGGGTCCGCGTCCCGGCGCGCTGATCGGCAACGTCATCTGGGTGATCCTGTTCGGCATCTGGCTGGCCATCGGCCACGTCATCAGCGCCGTGGCAATGGCCATCACGATCATCGGCATCCCGCTGGCGCTCGCCAACCTCAAACTCATCCCGGTGTCGCTCTTCCCGCTGGGCAAGGAGATCGTGCCCATTGATCAGGCGCGCTCGCTGTCCAATTCCTCGCGAGCCGTCGGATGACCATCATCGAGCTTGGCGTGCCGTCGGTGCAGCGCCCCGTCGAGGGGATGCCCACCGATGGCCCAATGGTCGACACGTTCGGCCGCGTCGCCACCGACCTGCGGGTGTCGCTGACCGATCGCTGCAACCTGCGCTGCACGTACTGCATGCCCGCCGAAGGGCTGGACTGGTTGCCGGTTGAGCAGCTGCTTGGCACCGACGAGCTGACCCGGCTGCTGCGCATCGCGGTCACCAGGCTCGGCATCACCAGCGTCCGGTTCACCGGCGGCGAGCCGTTGGTGGCCAAGCACCTCGAGGACGTCGTTGCCGCCACCGCCGCGCTGCGGCCCCGCCCCGAAATCACGTTGACCACCAACGGCATTGGGCTGGACAAGCGGGCCGCCAAGCTCAAGCGGGCCGGGCTTGACCGGATCAACGTCTCGCTGGACACCGTCGACGCCGCACACTTCGCCCACATCACCCGCCGCGACCGGCTGCACGACGTGCTGGCGGGCCTCGAGGCCGCGAAGGCGGCCGGGCTCAGCCCGGTGAAGGTGAATGCGGTGCTGGATCCGGTGACCGGGCTGGACGACGCCGTCGCGCTGCTTGGCTTCTGCCTGGAGAACGGATACCAGCTGCGCATCATCGAACAGATGCCGCTGGACGCGGGCCACGAATGGAACCGGGGCAAGGCCATCGCCGCCGACGACGTGCTTGCGGTCCTGCGCCGTCACTTCGATCTACGACCGGACCGGGTGCCGCGCGGTTCGGCGCCTGCCGAGCTGTGGGAGGTCGACGGCGGTCGCGGCAAGGTCGGCATCATCGCCTCGGTCTCACACGCGTTCTGCTCGGCGTGTGACCGCACCCGGCTCACTGCCGACGGCCAGATCCGCAACTGCCTGTTCGCCCGTCACGAGACCGACCTTCGGCGCCTCATGCGTGCGGGTGCCGACGACGACGCGTTGGCAGCCGCCTGGCGGGCCACCATGTGGGTCAAGGCGGCGGGGCACGGCATCAATGACCCGGGCTTCGTGCAGCCGGACCGCCCGATGAGCGCGATCGGCGGCTGACGTGGCGGTGAAGGTGACCATCCGCTACTTCGCGGCCGCTCGTGCGGCGGCGGGCTTCGACGACGAGATCGTCGCCGTCGCGCCGGGCACCACCGTCGCCGCGCTGCTGCACAGCCTCGGTGAGCGGAACCCCGAACTGGCGAAAGTGCTGAGCCGATGCTCATACCTCTGCGACGGAATTGCGGTGCGGGACTTGGGGATGACGCTGGGCGACGCTGCGACCGTCGATCTTCTTCCCCCATTCGCCGGCGGATAACCGTGATTTACGTCACATAACAAAATGGTCACAAGCTGGCCACGGGCTGTGATCTTCGCGACTGCACCTGCGGAAACACATTGGCGTCCTGGGGATTTAGAGCCTTTTTAGGATTTGCCCGAAGTCGAATCGCCGAGGCCGTTAAAAGGTGACGTGACCAACGAGACCCGTTAGGTTCATCTCCCAAGCCCCTCGACCCTAATCGGGTGGCCCGCCGTGCCTGATCGCGCCGAGCTCCATCCGTTCGGACATGGCCAACGACAAACAATTTGGATGGAGGCGGGGGACCCACCGGTCCACCGAACAATCAGGACCAGGAGCCGCGTGCGGCTCCTTGGGGTGAAGCCGTCGTCGTCTTGGGCGATGACGGCCGGGCGACCTCTCCAGCCCGAACCCGACAGCTGACCTCGCGGGCGCTTAAGAGAGGATCCAACGCACCTATGAGTGGACGGCACCGCAAGCCCACTACATCGACAGTAAGCGTCGCGAAGATCGCCTTCACCGGCGCGGTCCTCGGGAGCGGAAGCCTCGCCCTCGCCGGGCAAGCTGGCGCCGCCACCGATGGCGAATGGGACCAGGTCGCACGCTGCGAATCCGGCGGCAACTGGGCCATCAACACCGGCAACGGCTATCAGGGCGGGCTGCAGTTCACCGCAGGCACCTGGGCAGCGCACGGCGGCAGCCAGTACGCCCCGTCCGCGCACATGGCCACCAAGGACGAGCAGATCGCGATCGCCGAACGGGTGCTCGCCAGCCAGGGCAAGGGCGCATGGCCGGTGTGCGGTGGTCCGCTGTCCCGCTCGACGCCGCGCAACGTCATCGAGCAGCCGAAGGCCCTCGACGCCACCGATGTCAACGGCGAACTGCCGCCCCCGCCCGATCCGTTCGCTCCCGCGCCGTTCGACCAGATGTCGGCGCCAATGCCCGACGCACCCGCGCCGGATCCCGCTCCGCTGGATGCGCCTCCGCCTCCGCCGGCCGAGGCACCCATCGTCGACACCGCGCTCGACGCGCCGCTGCCGCCTGACGCTCCGGTCGTGGCGGCCGCCGACAACTGGGACGTCGCCCCGCAACCCGTCGATCAGCCGGAAGTCTGGGCGCTGCATGCCCCAGTGCCGCTCGACCCCGTACAGCCGCCGCTCCCGCCCGCCCCGGCGCCGCCCGCGCCGGGGGCCGTCGCGGCGCCCGCGCCGGACCCGTTGGCCCCGCTCAACGGCGTCAACATCCCGGGCCCTGCGCTTGACGCTGGCAACCAGGCGATGACCGATCCCGCCGCCGCCCTTCCGGTGCCGCCTAACGGCATGCCGCACCTGTCGAGCCCGAACAACCTGCCGCCAGGCACCACTGTTAACCCGTCGGACGTGCCGGGATCCAGCAGCCCGAACGTCACGTACCTCCATGAAATCTGGCACGCGATCCAGACGCAGGACATCAGCGGCAAGGATGCGCTGCTGGCACTCACGCAGCGTCCGCTGACCACACCGGACAGTCCGGGTGGCCCGTCGCCGAACCTTCCCGTGGTCCCTGCCGATCCGGCCGCGCCGCCGGCACCCGGCCCAGCGCCGATCCTGCCCCCCGGCTAACGGGTCAGGCGGATCCCACCCACTCGTCGGAGCCGTCGGCGAAGAACTGGTGCTTCCACACCGGTAGTCGGCCCTTGACGGTGTCAACCAGCCGCGCGCACGTCTCGAATGCGGCCGCTCGGTGGTCCGCGGCGACCGCCGCCACCAAGGCCGCGTCACCGATTTGCAGCGTGCCGATGCGGTGGCTTACCGCGATGGCCCGCACACCGGGACAGTCGGCCGCGATCTCGGCGGCCACGTCTGCCAGAGTCTGCTGCGCCGAAGGATGCGCGGAATACTCCAGCCGGATGACGGTGCGCCCGTCGTCGTGATCGCGAACCACGCCGGCGAATCCCACGACGGCCCCTGCCGACTCGTGTGCCACCAGCGCCTCGTACTCGGACAGCTCGATCGGCTGATCGGTCAGTTCGGCGCGCAGTACGACGGCGGTCATAGCGTGTGGTCCTTGCCGCTGAGTTGATCAAGCGCATGCTCGAGCACGTCGTGGAGCACCCCGAGGCCGTCCTCGACGCCACCGGGGGAACCGGGAAGATTCACGATCAAGGTCCGCCCCCGCACGCCGCATACCCCGCGGGACAACACCGACGTCGGAACCTTCGGCAGGCCGGAGCGCCGGATCGCGTCGGCAAGGCCGGGGATCTGATAGTCGAGCAGATTCGCGGTGGCCTCGGCGGTGGCGTCGGTCGGCGAGATTCCGGTGCCGCCGGAAGTGACTATCACGTCGACGTTTTCACCGATCGCGGCGACCAGCGCCCGGCTCACGTCGACGCCGTCGGCCACCACAATCGCCGCAGGAGCGGAGATGCCGCGTGCGTTGAGCCAGTCGACGATGATCGGCCCGCAGCGGTCCTCGTATGCACCGGCCGCCGCCCGTGTTGAGGCGATCACCACCCGGCCCGACCGCGTCATCCCCGTGTCCATACGCCGGTCTTGCCACCCTCTTTGCGCAGCACCCGGATGTCGTCGATGCGGGCGGCGGGGTCGACGGCCTTGATCATGTCGTAGAGCGTGAGCGCGGCGACGCTGACGGCCGTCAGCGCCTCCATCTCGACGCCGGTGCGGTCGGTGCTGCGCACGGTCGCCGTGATGCCGACTGCTTCGTCGCCGGCCTCGAAGTCGACGTCGACTCCGGTAAGGGCGAGCTGGTGGCAGAGCGGGATGAGGTCGCTGGTGCGTTTGGCGGCAAGGATGCCGGCCACCCGCGCCGTCGCAAGGGCGTCGCCCTTTGGCAGCCCGCCCGAGGCAATCAGGGCGACGACCTCGGGTGTCGTGTGCAGTGTCCCGGCAGCGACGGCCGTGCGCCTGGTGGCGTCCTTGCCGGTCACGTCGACCATGTGCGCCGCGCCCGACTCGTCGAGGTGCGAAAGCGCGTGCCGGGCGGAGCCCGGCGATCCAGCCGCAGCGGGGTCGGTCACCGCTACTTGTTGACGACCGTGATCGGGTGGGTGTACGGAAGGTCGTCGGCCGGCAGCGGGAACGTCAGGTCGCCGTAGGGCGACAGCGCGCCGGTGCGGTCGGCGGCCAGCTCGCTGATCGCGTGATCGTCATCGCCGTCGGTCGCGGGCCATCCCGGGTCGACGTATCGGCTCTTCTGCCCCTTGTTGTCTGCCACGTGCACATTGTGGCAGGCGCCGCGAGCAGTGGCGACACCGGCGGGCTGCTTTACGCTGGTCAGCAATGACCGAAATTGCTCCTGGCGTACCCATGGGTGCCTGGCTGGCCGAGCTTGATGACGAGCGGCTGATCCGGCTGCTGGAGCTGCGGCCCGACCTGACACAACCGCCGCCGGGCACCATCGCTGCGCTGGCGGCCCGCGCGCAGGCCCGCCAATCGGTCAAGGCCGCCACCGATGAGCTCGACTTTCTGCGGCTTGCGGTGCTTGACGCGCTGCTGGTCCTTCACGCGGACACCGCGGCCGTCCCGCTGACCAAGCTGCTGGCGCTGATCGGCGACCGGGCGAGCGAGGACACCGTCACCACGGCCGTCGAAGACTTGCGTGAGCGCGCGCTGGTGTGGGGCGACGCCACGGTGCGGGTGGCAGCCGATGCGGCCGCCGGCCTGCCCTGGTATCCGGGTCAGGCCGCCGTCGAGGACACCGAGCAGACCGACACCGCAGGCCGGCTGGAAGCGCTCGACCGTGCCCAGCTCGAGCTGCTGCAGAAGCTGCTCGAGGGCTCGCCGATGGGCCGGACCCGCGACGCCGCGCCAGGCACCCCGCCGGACCGGCCGGTGCAGCGGCTGCTCGCGGCCGGCTTGCTGCGTCAGGTGGACACCGAGACGGTGATCCTGCCCCGGCTGGTCGGTCAGGTGATGCGCGGCGAGCTCCCCGGCCCTGTGCAGCTGACCCAACCCGATCCGGCGGTGTCGACCACCACCGTCGCCGGCGTCGACGCCGTGGCCGCCGGGGCGGTGATCGACCTGCTCCGTGAGGTCGAGTTGGTGCTTGAAACCCTCAGCGCCACACCGATTCCCGAGCTGCGCAGCGGCGGGCTTGGCGTGCGTGACGTCAAGCGACTGACCAAGGTCACCGGTATCGACGAGGCCCGGCTCGGGCTGATCCTCGAAATGTCGTCGGCCGCGGGGCTGATCGCGGCCGGGCTTCCTGAACCCGACCGGCACGACGGCGTCGGACCGTACTGGGCGCCGACGGTGGCCACCGACCGGTTCGTCGAATCTTCAACGGCCTCCAAATGGCAGCTGCTTGCATCGACGTGGCTGGACCTGCCCGGCAGGCCGAGTCTGATCGGCAGCCGCGGACCCGACGGCAAACCCTATGCGGCGCTGTCGGATTCGCTGTTCTCGACGGCGGCGCCACTGGACCGGCAACTGCTTCTGGACGTGCTCGCCGACCTGCCGCCTGGCGCCGGTGTCGACGCCACCTCCGCGTCACGCGCGATGATCTGGCGGCGCCCCCGCTGGGCGGCGCGGCTGCAGCCCGGCCCCGTCGGTGACCTGCTGACCGAGGCGCACGCGCTTGGCGTGGTGGGTCGCGGCGCGATCGCGTCGCCGGCGCGAAAGATGCTGGCCGGCGTCCCGGCCGACGACGTCGCCGCCGCGATGGACAAGGTGCTGCCCGAGCCGATCGACCACTTCCTGCTGCAGGCCGACCTGACGGTCATCGTGCCGGGACCGCTGGAACGCGGCCTTGCCGAGCAGCTCGCGTCTGTGGCGACGGTGGAATCGGCTGGTGCGGCGATGGTGTACCGCATCAGCGAGGCCTCGATCAGGCGCGCACTTGACAAAGGGCGAACCGCAAGCGAGCTGCATGCGTTGTTCAACAGGCATTCGAAAACGCCTGTGCCGCAAGGTCTGACATATCTGATTGACGACGTCGCGCGTCGGCACGGGCAGCTGCGCGTCGGCATGGCGGCGTCGTTCGTGCGGTGCGAGGACACGGCGCTGCTGGCCCAGGCGGTCGCGGCGCCGGCCGCCGCGCAGCTGGAGATGCGGCTGCTCGCGCCGACCGTCGCGGTATCGCAGGCGCCGATCTCCGACGTGCTCGCCGCGCTGCGCGACGCCGGTTTCGTGCCGGCGGCCGAGGACTCCACCGGCACCATCGTCGACATCCGCGCCCGCGGCGCCAGGGTGCCCGCGCCGCCGGCCCGGCGCCTCCACCGGCGCATGCCAAGCCCGACCGCCCAGACGCTTGGCGCGATCGTCGCCGTGCTGCGCAAGGTGGCGGCAACACCGTTCTCCAGCATGCGGCTCGACCCCGCCGTCGCGATATCGCAGCTACAGGAGGCCGCCCACCTGCAGGCGTCGGTGGTGATCGGCTACGTCGACCCGGCCGGGGTGGCCACGCAGCGGGTGGTGGCGCCGATCAACGTGCGCGGCGGCCAGCTGACGGCTTACGATCCGGCATCCGGCCGGGTCCGCGAGTTCGCCATCCACCGTGTCACCTCGGTGGTGTCGGCCGATGCCGGATAATCAACCTGGCCAACAGCGGCAAGACAGCGAATTCACAGAACCATTCACGAATATATCTGTGTGACAACGGTGTTAAACGCGGCTGCACAGGCGCCAGGACGCCACGGCCTTTCGTTGTTGCACGGTTGGCTGCCGCCGACGGTGCAGGCGGTGGCCGCTGTGGTGCTGGTGGTGGCGATTGGTTGGCGTTCGCGACGGTGGCGACTGGTGTGGCTGCCGGTGGCGATCGTCGTCGGCCTGATCCTGGCGATGTGGACGCACTGGTATGTCGCTTCGCAGGGCCTGGCGGGAGATCCCGCGCCGTCGTCGCTGTGGGTGTGGGTCGGTCTGACCGGCCTTGCGCTGGCCGTCGCGGTGCTCGGTTGGCGCGGCAGTCGCTGGCGCCGCCGGACGGCATCGCTGCTGGCGGTGCCGCTGTGCCTGCTCAGCGCGGGCGTGGCGCTGAACCTGTGGGTCGGCTACTTTCCGTCGGTTCAGGCCGCCTGGAACGAGTTGACCGCCGGCCCGCTGCCCGACGAGACCGATCTGGCCACCGTCATGGCGATGCGGGGCAACGGCGTTCCCGGGCACGGTGCGCTCGTGCCTGTGACCATTCCCGACGACGCGTCGCACTTCAAACACCGCACTGAGCTGGTGTATCTACCACCGGCATGGTTCGCGTCCGGTCCAGCGCCCAAGCTGCCTGTAGTCGTGATGATCGCGGGCGAATTCAACACCCCATCGGACTGGCCGCGGACCGGGAACGCGATAGCCACCATCGACAACTTCGCCGCCTCGCACGGCGGCAACGCGCCGGTGTTCGTCTTCGTCGACGTCGGTGGGTCATTCAACAACGACACCGAATGCGTCAATGGTCCCAGGGGCAACGTCGCCGACCACTTGACCAAGGACGTGCCGCCGTACGTCACGAGCACCTTTGGCGTCAACAGCGCCAACTGGGGGGTCCTTGGCTGGTCGATGGGTGGCACGTGTGCGGTCGACTTGACCGTGACGCATCCGGAGTTGTTCAGCACCTTCGTCGACATCGCAGGGGACATGGGGCCCAACGCAGGCACGAAGGAGCAGACGATCGCGCGGATCTACGGCAATGACGCCGCCGCCTTGGCGACCTTCGACCCCACCACGGTGATCACCAAGCACGGCCCCTACCAGGGTGTCTCGGGGTGGTACGCGATCTCCTCCGACGCCCCCACGCAGCGGAAGGGCGGCTACGGCAACCCCAACGCGGTCGGCCTCGGCGGTCAGGACGCCGCGGGCAACCCAGGTGATCAGACCGACGCCGCCAACTTGCTGTGCCCGCTGGGCCGCGCCAACGGCATCAGCTGCGCGGTGATCGCCACACCGGGCAAGCACGACTGGCCGTTCGCAATGGACGTACTCACCTCCTCACTACCATGGCTGGCCGGCCAGATCGGCACACCCGGCGTCCCGCGGGTTCCCCTGCCCGGCGCAGGCGCACCGCCTGGCCCATCAGCAGCGCCACTGCCCGCCGCGAGGCACTGAAACGCCGGGTGTCCGCCGCGTCGGGATAATGGACAGAATGACTGACGAGCGAGAAGCGCGGCGGGATCGCGCATGACCGACGAGCGAGAAGCGCGGCGGGATCGCGCATGACCGACGGCCCACTGATCGTGCAGTCCGACAAGACGGTGCTGCTCGAAGTCGACCATGAGCAGGCCGGCTTGGCGCGCGCCGCGATCGCCCCGTTCGCGGAGCTGGAGCGCGCGCCCGAACACATCCACACCTACCGCATCACCCCGCTGGCGCTGTGGAATGCGCGTGCGGCCGGCCACGACGCCGAGCAGGTGGTCGATGCGCTGGTGTCGTTCTCCCGCTACGCGGTGCCGCAGCCGCTGCTGGTCGACATCGTCGACACCATGGCCCGCTACGGCAGGCTGCAGCTGGTCAAAAGCCCGGTGCACGGCCTGATTTTGGTCAGCCTCGACCGCGCGGTGCTCGAGGAGGTGCTACGGCACAAGAAGATCGCGCCGATGCTGGGTGCCCGCATCGACGACGACACCGTGATCGTCCATCCCAGTGAACGCGGCCACATCAAACAGATGCTGCTGAAGATCGGCTGGCCCGTCGAGGACCTGGCCGGCTATGTCGACGGCGAGGCACACCCGATCAGCCTCGATCAGAGGAACTGGCACCTGCGCGACTACCAGGAGATGGCCGCGGAGTCGTTCTGGGCGGGCGGTTCTGGCGTGGTGGTGTTGCCCTGCGGTGCGGGCAAGACGATGGTCGGCGCTGCCGCGATGGCCAAGGCCGGTGCAACGACGCTGATCCTGGTCACCAACACCGTCGCGGGCCGGCAGTGGAAACGTGAACTGATCGCCCGCACGTCGCTGACCGACGAGGAGATCGGTGAGTACTCCGGGGAACGCAAGGAGATCCGGCCCGTCACCATCGCCACGTATCAGGTCATGACCCGGCGCACCAAGGGCGAATATCGGCACCTGGAACTGTTCGACAGCCGCGACTGGGGCCTGATCATCTACGACGAGGTGCACCTGTTGCCTGCGCCGGTGTTCCGGATGACCGCGGATCTGCAGTCGCGGCGACGACTCGGGCTGACCGCCACGCTGATCCGCGAGGACGGCCGCGAGGGCGACGTGTTCAGCTTGATCGGGCCGAAGCGCTACGACGCGCCGTGGAAGGACATCGAGGCACAGGGCTGGATCGCGCCCGCCGAGTGTATCGAGGTGCGGGTGACGATGACCGACAACGAGCGGATGCTCTATGCCGTTGCCGAACCCGACGAGCGCTACAAACTCTGTTCGACGGTGCACAGCAAGATCGCGGTGGTGAAGTCGATCCTCGAGCGGCATCCCGGCGACCAGACGCTGGTGATCGGCGCGTACCTCGACCAGCTCGACGAACTGGGCCAGGAGCTGAACGCCCCGGTGATTCAGGGCTCAACCAAGACGGCCGAACGCGAGGAGTTGTTCGACGCGTTCCGTCGCGGCGAGGTGTCAACGCTGGTGGTGTCGAAGGTGGCGAACTTCTCCATCGACCTGCCGGAAGCCAATGTGGCGGTGCAGGTTTCGGGCACGTTCGGGTCACGCCAGGAAGAGGCGCAACGGCTGGGCAGGTTGCTGCGCCCGAAGTCCGACGGTGGCGGCGCGATTTTCTATTCGGTGGTGTCCCGCGACAGCCTGGACGCCGAATACGCCGCACACAGGCAGCGCTTCCTGGCCGAGCAGGGCTACGGCTATGTCATCAAGGACGCCGACGACCTGCTGGGGCCCACCATTTAGACGTGGGGTCCAACGGCTTTCGCGACGGTTAGTAACACCGCGGAATCCTCGAGCGCATGCAGGCCGTGGCGAGACTCCGGGATGACGATGTGATCGCCGCTCGCACCCTCCCAGTGTGCCTGAGCATTGGTGAGCCGTACCCTGCCGTTCAGCACCTGCAGGGTAGCTTCGCCGTGGCCTTCGTGTTCGTCGAGTTCGGTGCCCGCCGTCAACGCGATCAGGGTCTGGCGCAGCGAATGCTCATGGCCCCCGTAGACGGTGTGTGCGCTGCGGCCGCTGCTGGTGGCGCGGGCCGTTTCGAGATGCTCGCGCGCAAGCGCGGTAAGTGAAACCTTGTTCATCGCCGGTGTTCCCTTCCAGACGATCGGACATGACATCGAGCGTTTAGACGATGGATCGTCTCGAATCCGGGCCGTTGAATTCGAGATATGACCAACACAACCAACAACACCATTCTCGTCATCGGCAGCACCGGCAAGACCGGAAAGCGCGTCGCAGATCGACTCGAAAAGCGCGGCATCCCGATCCGGCACGGGTCGCGCTCGGCCGATATCCCGTTCGACTGGGACAGCCCGCAGACCTGGGCGCCCGCGTTGGCCGGTGTCGACAGGGTCTACATCACCTACTACCCGGATCTGGCCGTGCCCGGCTCGGTCGACGCCGTCGCCAAGCTCACCGAGCTGGCCAAGTGCGCCGGTGTCAGCCGTCTGGTGCTGCTGTCCGGCCGCAACGAAGCCGAGGCCGAGCGGGCCGAGCGCATCGTCATGGCGTCCGGGCTGGAGTGGACGATCGTGCGCTGCGCGTTCTTCGCGCAGAACTTCAGCGAGGGCGCGTGGCTCGACGAGGTGCTCGCATGCACTGTGTCGCTGCCGGTCGACCATGTGCAGGAGCCGTTCGTGGATGCCGACGACATCGCCGACGTCGCGGTGGCGGCGCTGACCGACGACCGCCACGTCGGCCAGCTCTACGAGCTGACCGGTCCGCGGCTGCTCAGTTTCCGCGACGCCGTGGCGCAGATCGGCGCGGCCACCGGCCGGGACATCAGCTTCGTGTCGGTACCGATCGAGGATTACACCGCGATGCTCACGGAATACGGTCTGCCGCAAGAGTTTATCTGGCTGTTGAACCACCTGTTCACCGAGGTGCTCGGCAGCAAGGCGCAGCTGGCCGACGGAGTGCAGCGGGCACTGGGGCGCGAGCCCAAGGACTTCGCCGACTACGCCCGCGAGACCGCAACGACCGGAGTGTGGACGCCGTCAGTTTGAATCTCGGTGAGCGGATCTCCGTCGAATGGCGGGGATCCGCTCACTCCGACGGAAACCGGGCGCGCAACGCATCCAGCAGGTGCTGCGCCTCCCACACGCGCCCGCGCATCCGCACCAGGCTCTCCGGCGGCCGATTCTCGTCGTCGATGCCACGCTCACACCGCAGCAGCCAACGCTTCTCCATCGAGGCCGCAACCTCCTCCAATTCCGCGATCTCACCTTGCATGATGGCGTCGAACATCCGCGCTTGCGCCACATCCGCGGGGTGCGCGGGACGTGCCAACGCGTCGGCGCGGTGGCGGACGGCGGCCGGCGCGATGCGCGGTTGCGGCACCCCCATCGGTTCCCGCGGCTGGAGCCCTAAGTCGGGTGATATCGATAACACCCACAGATCCTCTCCGAGGAGCGTCGCATCAGCGACCCCACAGGTTCACCGGCCGGTTAAGTTTCGATGGCTGGGCGTTACCGTTCGTTCACTTTGAGGCTGGGCCGCCTGTGAGGTAGGCGGCGGTGCTGTTGTCGGCGATGGTGGCCGGTCTGCTTTGGTGCGGATTCCCGTGCGCCGATGCGGATCTGTGGCCGGCAGCCACGCCCCCTCGTCATCCATCCCAGCTCCCGAGCATCGCGGGTGAATTCGTCGATCACGGCACGCACCGCGGGATTGTCTTCTCCGTTTCGCCAGACCAGCGACCACGTCCACAGCGGTGTTGGGTGGACCACCGAACGCCGCACCAGCCCGCTGGGCTCCTGCATGCTCTGCCGCTTCGGGTTGTTCAGCACTGGTCCGCGCAGCCTGCGTACATGCTCGAAAAATGTTGGGCCGGTGACTCCTCCGTCGTCCACCCGCACGATGCGCGCGCCGGTGTCGGCGGCGACTCAGGGCACGGTGCGAGCCTGGTGTCGGCATATCGCAAGCTCGGCTATGCGGTGGTGGCCAACTCCCGCACCATCACCGAGAGCGACGACACGATGGTGTTGACGGTACCCGGCGACATCGGCAGCGGGCGTTGGACAGCGCATCGTCGACGCCGCCCTTGAGCGGTTCGGCCGGGTCGACACGGTGGTCAACAATGCCGGGATCTTCGTTGCCAAGCCGTTCACGGACTACACCGACGACGACTATGACACAGTCACCGGAGTGAACCTGCGTGGATTCTTCGAGGTGTCCCGCGCCGCGGTGGCCGCGATGCTGTCGGGTGACGGTGGCGGCCACGTGGTGAACATCTCGACCAGCCTGGTCGACCATGCCAACTCGCAGGTGCCCTCCGCATCAGCGTCGCTGACGAAGGGCGGGCTCAACGCGGTCACCAAGGCGCTGGCGAACGAGTACGCCGGAGGCGGTATGCGGGCGAAAGCCGTCGCGCTCGGGGTCATCCGCACACCGATGCACGATCCGGCCTCTTACGACACTCTGGCGAAACTGCATCCGGTCGGTCGTCTCGGCGAGATCGATGACGTCGTCGACGCAGTTGTCTATCTGGAGAACGCGTCGTTCGTCACCGGCGAGATCCTGCATGTGGATGGTGGTCAAAGTGTCGGGCACTGAGGTTCTGCGCGACGTCCTTGACCGGTGGAAGGCGAGCATCGACGCGCAACTGCCCGAGCGGGTGGCCGAGGTGTTCACCGAGGACGCCATCTTCCAGGGTCTGCACCCGTATAGCGTTGGGCGCCAAGGCGTGATCGACTACTACGCCAGTCAACCGCCCGGAATGACGGTCACCTACCGGATACTGGAAGGCCGCCAGCCAGCGGCCGGTCTGGTGCTCGGCTACGTCGCCGCCGACTTCTCGTTTCCCGACCGGCCGACGGTGCGCGTGTATCTCGGCGTGCTGGTCAAACACACCGACGACGGCTGGCGCATCGTCCACTACCAGGCGTCCAAGCTCGATTAGCTCAGCGCCGGGATCACCTCTCGCTCGAACAGCTCGATACCGGACCGGTCGTAGGCGGCCTCGGGGAAGTACAGGATCGCGTACTCACAGCCGAGTTCGCGCATCCGTTTCAGCTTCTCGACGACCTGTTCCGGTGTGCCGCCTGCGGATTCGGGGGCGGTGGCCATGGCCAGCATGGCGTCGACGACGGCCTCGTTGGCCTTGGCCACCAGCCTGGTGCGCAACCGGCCGACTCGCTCCGCGACGTCGGCGTCCGACTCGCCGATCACGGCGTTGAAGTTGGCCGACCGCACGATCGCGCCGTAGTCGGTGCCGGCATCGCGGCAATGATCCGCCAGCACCTGCGACTTGTGTGCGAATCCCTCCGGCTCGGAGGTGAAGTTGGTGTACTGGGCGTACTTGGCGGCGATGCGCAGCGTCACTTTCTCGCCGCCGCCTGCGATCCACAGCGGAATACCGCCGTCCTGCAAAGGCTTTGGCTCCACGATTGCACCGTCGACCTGATAATGCTTGCCGTCGAAGCTGACCTCGCCGTCGCGCCAGGCGCCGCGCATGATCTGCACGCCTTCGTCGAGACGCCCTAGCCGCACCCCGGCAGACGGGAACCCGTATCCGTAAGCGCGCCACTCGTGCTCATACCAGCCGCCGCCGATGCCCATCTGGATCCGCCCGCCGGAGATGATGTCGGCGGTGGCGGCGACCTTCGCCAGATAGACCGGGTTGCGGTAGCTCATCGCCGTGCACATCTGGCCGAGCTTGATCCGCGACGTCGTCGCCGCGTACGCCGACATCAGCGACCACGCCTCGTGGGTGGCCTCGTGCGTCGGCATCGGCACGGTGTGGAAGTGGTCGTAGACCCACAGCGAGTCCCACGCGCCGTCGTCGGCGTAGGCCGCGAGGTCGCGCATCACCTGCCAGTGTTTGTCGGTGGGAATGTCGACGAGATCGAGTCGCCAGCCTTGCGGGATGAATAGTCCAAAGCGCATGACTCTCGACTCTATGCGCCGCGGGAGATGACTAGCCTGGCGAGCATGGCCCTTTCCAAGGAAGAACGCGAACAGTTTCTGGCCGAACCTCACATCGCGGCGCTGTCGGTGAGCGCGGGCGACAAGCGTGGACCACTGACCGTGCCGATCTGGTACCAGTACGCGCCCGGTGACGAGCCGTGGCTGATCACCGGAGCCGGCTCACGCAAGCACCGCCTCATCGAGACGCAGGGCGAGTTCACGCTGATGGTCGATCGCCTCGAGCCGACGGTGCGCTATGTCGCGGTCGACGGCCGGATCAGCCGCATCGAGCCGGGTACCGATGAGCAGCTCGTCGAGATGACCAAACGCTATCTTCCGCCGGACAAGGTCGACGCCTACCTCGAGTTCGCGCGTCGTGAGCAGGGTGAGAGTGTGGCCATCTTCATGAAGCCGGAGCACTGGCTTTCGGCCGACCTGGGGGCGATCTGAGCGATGTCGTCACGGCAACTGCTCTTCAAGACGTTCTATCGGCTCGGTTTCGCGCCGTGGGACGGCCACCCGTTGGCGAACAGCCTCACTGACCTGATCGAGGGCGACGGTGCCTTGGCGCCTGGCACCGCGTTGGACCTCGGTTGCGGCACCGGCGACACCTCCATCTATCTGGCCAAACACGGCTGGCAGGTCACCGGTGTGGACTTCGTCGGCAAGGCAGTGGACAAGGCCCGCGCCAAGGCCGAGGCCGACAAGGTCGCGGTGAACTTCGCCATGGCCGACGTGACGCGGCTGTCCTCCGAGGGCGTCGGGTCGAACTTCGGTCTGATCGTCGACAACGGCTGCCTGCACGGCATGAGCGCCGAGGCCCGCGATGCCTACGTGCGCGAGGTCACCGCCGTGGCGGCACCGGACGCGCGGCTGTTGCTCTGCGAGTTCATCCCTGGCGGCACGTTCGGCGTGCCAGGAATCGATCCGGCCGAGGTTGAGCGGCGGTTCGCGGTCAGCTGGATGCCGCTGGCGTCGGGGAGTGAGCCTGCGATGGACCACAACGGCAAGGACCCCGCGCGGTTCTACTTGTTCGCGCGGGCGTCGTAGAGCGCGGCCACAGCTGGCAGGCTGACCTTCAGCGCCGGGTTGCGCGGCAGGTCGTCGACCACGGCGAACGCGACCGGCACGTTGTATACGGGCAGCGCCTGGCGGACAAGGTCCTTCAGTTCGTCCTTAGACGGAATCGGCATGCCCGGCGTTACTTCGATGGCGGCGAACGGCACCTGGCCGAGCCGCTTGTCCGGCACACCCACCACGCACGCGTCGCGCACCGACGCATGTGAGATCAGCACGCGCCGAACAGTTTCCGGCAAAATCTTGAATCCGCCACGGTTGATGGCGCCGTCGGCCCTTCCGTGCAATGTGACGAACCCGTCGGTGTCGACCGAGGCGATGTCGGTGGTCCGGATCCAGTCGGGGCTGATGGGTTCAACCTTGGCTTCCAGCAACCCCTGCTCGCCGGCGGGCAGCTCGGCTCCGGAGTTCGGGTCGACGATGCGAAGTCGGGTATCGGGCAGTGGTCTGCCAACGCTGTTGCGCTTGCTCTGTCCGAATTCATCGATGAGGTCGGACGTCCACGCGCAGAGCGAGCCGGCGAATTCCGTTGCCCCATAGGCCAACCGGACCGGGATGTGGTAATGCTTCTCGAACTCGTCGCGAGTCTCGGGATCCAGGGGGCCCGAAGCGCTGATCAGAAATTCAAGCGACGCCAGGTCTTCCTTGGGCACGTCGGCGTCGAGCAGCATGCGAAAGACGGCAGGCTGCACACCCGAGCGGGTGACCCGGTGCGTCTTGACCGCGCGAACAAACCCGTCGACAGTGAACCGCTCGAGCATCACGATCCGCCGCGCGTTGTAGACACCGGCGACCAATTGACACACCCCGATGCCGCCGAACTGCCAGTAGGCGAACTCCGGCGGCGCACCCGGCGGCGCCTTCTCCCCGCTGGTCACGCTGAACACCGTTCGCTCAAGCACGGCCGTCTTGATCGCCTGTCGCTTCGGCGGGCCGGTGGTGCCGCTCGTCAGAATGTGAAGGGCCACATCGGGTTCAGCTTCGGCGTGCGGACGCGATTCGTCGCGACGCTCGAGCCCCGGAACGGCCGCAACGGTCGGCATCGTCAGCGAGATCGCCACCCCGGCGCTGCCCGTGCGCTTGGCGGCAGTAATGACCTCGTCGGTCCAGTCCTCACCATCGGCGACGATGGCCGACAACTCGAGCGTCTCGATGTCGCGGCCGATCGCTTCGGGCGACTGGAAGGAGTAGATCATCGAGACGGCGCGGCCGGCGGCCAGAAAGCCGATGATCGCGGCGGCGTGCGGAAGCCGGTTGCGGACCACCAGCCCGACCGGCGCAGGGTCCTCGACGCCCGCGTCACGCAGCATGTGTGCGATGGCATCGGCGTATCCCGTGATGTCGTTGCCGGAGTACCAGCGGCCGTCTAACTCGATGCACTGCCGGTCGCCGTAGCTCGCCAGCCCTGCCGCGAACGTTTCGGTAAAGCTTTCTGGCACGCCTAGACGATAACGAAAGCCGTCACTGCGGTCAGTCCCCGTCCTGCCCCACGCCGCGCTCGAGGACCCCGAGCATTGTCGATATCAGAACCACCCCGACCGTTAGCTGGTTACCGTGCATGCCGACCGCGCGAGAGGTGTGCGATCGTTCACGAAGCGCATGTGGCTGCTGAATACCGGCAGGTCGTCCTCCTGCTGGTGGTTGGGATTGACGCTTGCCGCATTACTGCTCTCAGTCTGGGTGACGGTCGGGTTCGCAAGCGGTATCGCCCGTGCCGATGGCCCGTCACCCTCGGGTGGTGATTCGAGTTCGGAGGGTTCGCCCGGCCGGCACGTAGGTTCGGCCGCGACGGCGGGCGCACCGGGCGCCGTCCCGCAGCCGACGACTCCGTTGGCCCGTCGTAACCCGCCGGCACGCGACCCGCACACCGCAAACCCCGATCGCGCTACCAACCCCGTCACGACAGCTGACACCACCACCGAATCGTCGCCCCGCGCGAGCACGGCAACCACTGAGAAGACGGTGCGCGGTAGCGAGCCGCATGTGCGGCACAGTTCACGACAACCCGGCTTGACCAGCGCATCGACAAAGCCGGCCGAGCCAATCGCGACGAGTCGTCGAAGCGCTGTTGCACCCATACAACAACTTCCAAAGCAGGTTTCTGGCCAACAGCCGGTGGTGGCGAACATCGCGCCGACCGCCCCCTCGGCGTCGAGCAATCAATCGGGCGCGAGCGCGGTGAACATCGGACAGCTCGGCCGGCAAATGATCGGGCTGGTGTCCGACGTAGGGACGGTAGCGGCGTCAGCGGTGTACACCGCGGCTAACACCTTCGCTCAGGCCTTCGGACCGCACAGCTTCCTAGGTGTGCCGTATGCACTGGCCACCGCGCTGGCGAATTCGGCCGCGGCCGCCAGCAGGACACTGATCGGTGCGCCGTTCAATTCCGCCGGCACAGGACCCTTCCCGGTCAACTACGGGATCATTAACGGGCTGACCCTCTTCAACCAGCAGCAGCCGCCGCCCGGCGCAAATGACCCGTCGATTACGGTCACCGCCGAGCATCCGCTCCCGATAATTCTGATCAATGGAACGACGGCAACTCAGGGCACCAACTGGGGAGTCGGAGCGCCGGTCCTCGCCGATGCCGGGTACAAGGTCTACACGTTCAACTACGGCAATATCGGCCAGGATCCTAACTTCCCGATCCAGGCCACGGATGACATCAGGAAGTCCGGCGTCGAGCTTGCCGCCGAAGTCGACAAGGTCCTCGCCGAAACGGGCGCACCCAAGGTGATACTGATCGGCCATTCGCAGGGCGGCGGGATACTGCCTGTGTACTACATCAATAATCTGGATCAATAATCTGGGCGGCGCCGACAAGGTGTCGCAGCTCATTGGTATCGCCCCGAGTAATCACGGCACCAATGTCGATAACCTAATCGGCGTGCAGCATCTGCCGATCCTTGGGCCGCTGCTCACCGCTACGGCGAACATGTTCGGGCAGGGCTTGGAACAGCAGACGCTAGGTTCCCCATTCCAGCAGGAGGTGTACGGCAACGGCGACACCCGGCCCGGCGTCCTGCACCACGATCGCCTCGACGAATGACAAGGTGGTAACCCCGTACACCCAGCAGGCGCTCAACGGCCCCAACGTGACCAACATCGTCCTTCAGGATCTGTATCCCGGAGTCCCAGCAGGGCACCTTGGCGTGGTCTCGAGCCCACAGGTGTGATCCGTCGTTCTGAACGCCGTGTCGAGCAATCCGCAGGCCAATCCCCAGGTTCATCCGCTGCGGAGCGAAGAACTGACCGCATAGCAGAGACCCCCGAAACGCCGTTGTCTCGGGGGCCTCACGTACCACTGCTAGCTTGTCAGCGAGTCCGGCGGCACGAAGCGGTCGCCGTACTTGGCGGCCAGCTCCTTGGCGCGCGCCACGAAACCGGCCCTGCCGCCGGGGTAGCCGACGATGTACTGCGCCGAGCCACCCGTCCACGGGGGGAAGCCGATGCCCATGATCGAGCCGATGTTGGCGTCGGCGGTCGACGTGAGCACGCCCTCGTCGAGGCACTTCTGCGTCTCGAGCGCCTCGGCGAACAGCATCCGGTCGATCATGTCCTGCAGCGGCGGGGTCGACGCTCCTGACTTGAACGCCTCGCGCAGGCCGGGCCACAGCTGGGTCCGCTTGCCGTCGACGTACTCATAGAAGCCGGCGCCCTTCAGCCGCGACGGCCGTCCGAGCTCGATCATCTTCTCGACGACCGCCTCCGCGGGGTGCGGCTCGTAGCTGCCGCCCGCATCCTCGACACCCTTGCGGGTCGCCGTCGCGATCTTGTGCATCAGCTCGAGGTTGAGCTCGTCGGACAGCTGCAGCGGCGGTGCCGGGTAGCCGGCCTGCGAACCGGCATGCTCGATGCTGGCCGGCTCCACACCCTCGCCAAGCATGGCGAGCGCCTCGTTGACGAAGGTGCCGATTACGCGGCTGGTGAAGAAGCCGCGGCTGTCGTTGACCACGATCGGGGTCTTGCCGATCGCCAGCGTGTAGTCGAACACCCGGGCCAGCGCCTCGTCAGAAGTCTTCTCGCCCTTGATGATTTCGACAAGCGGCATCTTGTCGACCGGTGAGAAGAAGTGGATCCCGATGAAGTCCTCCTGCCGTTTCACCCCGGTCGCCAGGCCGGTGATCGGCAGCGTGGAGGTGTTCGACCCGAGCAGCGCGTTGGGCTCGACGATGTCTTCGATCTCCTGAAACACCTTGTGCTTGAGTTCCTGGCTCTCGAAGACCGCCTCGACGACGAAGTCGACACCGGCGAAGTCGGCGGCGTCGGCCGTCGGCGTGATCCGAGCGAGGACTTCACTGGATTTTTCCTGGGTGGTCTTGCCGCGCTTGAGCGCCTTGGCTTCCAGACCTTCGGAGTAGCCCTTGCCCTTCTGCGCGGCCTCGATGCTGACGTCCTTGAGCACCACGTCGAATCCGGCCTTGGCCGAGACGTAGGCGATTCCGGCGCCCATCATGCCCGCGCCCAGCACGCCGATCTTGTTGATCGGGGTCTTGCCGATGCCCTCGGGCCGCGAGCCGCCGCCGTTGATGGTCTGCAGGTCGAAGAAGAACGCCTGGATCATGTTCTTGGCGACCTGGCCGGTGACCAGCTCGGTGAAGTAGCGGCTCTCGATGCGGCTTGCGGTGTCGAAGTCGACCTGCGCGCCCTCGACGGCCGCGTCGAGGATCTTGCGCGGCGCGGGCATCGGCGCGCCCTTGAGCTGCTTGCGCAGCAGCGCAGGGAACGACGGCAGGATGGCGGCCAGTCCAGGCGACGACGGCGTGCCGCCTGGCATCTTGTAGCCCTTGGCATCCCACGGCTGGGCGTGGCTGTCGGGGTTCGCCTTGATCCACGCCTTGGCGGCGGGCACCAGCTCCTCGACGGTCGGCAACACCTCGTCGACCAGGCCGATCTCCGTGGCCTGGGCCGGCTTGAACCGGGTGCCCTGAGACAAGATATTCATGAACGCGTTCTGGATGCCGAACATCCGCACGGCGCGGGTGACACCGCCGCCGCCGGGCAGCAGGCCCAGCGTCGCCTCGGGGAGGCCGACCACAAGGCCCTTGACGTCGGCGGCAATGCGGTGGTGACACGCAAGCGCGATCTCCAGGCCGCCGCCGAGCGCGGCGCCGTTGATCGCCGCAACCACCGGCTTGCCCAGCGTTTCCAGCGCGCGCAGATCCCGCTTGACCGCCTCGACGGTGTCGAACGCCTCGCCGGCATTCTCAGGACCGAGTTTGATCATCCCCTTGAGGTCACCGCCCGCGAAGAAGGTCTTCTTCGCGCTGGTGATGACCACACCGGCGATCGAATCCTTTTCGGCGACAAGGTGTTCGACGGCGTTGTGCATCGACTCGGCGTAGTGCTCGTTCATCACGTTCGCCGACCCGGTGGGGTCGTCCATCGTCAGCGTGACGATGCCGTCCGCGTCCTTATCCCACTGAATCGTGTTCTCTGCCATTGCTTTTCTCCTAGACCCTCGAGCCTCAGACTCGCTCGATGATGGTGGCCACGCCCATGCCGCCGCCGATGCACAACGTGATCAGCGCGCGACGCGCGTTGCGGCGCTCGAGCTCGTCGACCATCGTGCCGGTGATCATGGCGCCCGTGGCGCCAAGCGGGTGGCCCATCGCGATGGCGCCGCCGTTGACGTTGAGCTTCTCGTCGGGGATGTCGAGGTCCTTCTGGAACTTCAGCACCACCGACGCGAACGCCTCGTTCAGCTCGAACAGGTCGATGTCGTCGACCGTCAGCCCGGCACGGTCGAGCACCTTGCGGGTGGCAGGGGTCGGGCCGGTGAGCATGATGACCGGGTCCGCACCGCTGGTGGCGGTGGCCACGATGCGCGCCCGCGGGGTCAGATTTTGAGACATCCCAGCACTTTCACTGCCGACGAGCACCAGCGCGGCACCGTCCACGATGCCCGAGCTGTTGCCGCCGGTGTGGACGTGGTTGATCTTCTCGACCCAGTGGTACTTCTGCAGCGCCACGTCGTCGAAGCCGCCCATCTCGCCGATGCCGTCGAATGCGGTTTTCAGCTTGCCGAGGCCCTCGAGCGTGGTGTCGGGGCGCATGTGCTCGTCGTGGTCGAGGATGGTCAGACCGTTCTGGTCGCGCACAGGCACCACCGACTTGGCGAAGTAGCCGCCCGACCACGCCTCGGCGGCCTTCTCCTGCGACCGCAACGCGTAGCGGT
Source organism: Mycobacterium sp. (assembly GCA_025965975.1). Taxonomy (GTDB): domain Bacteria; phylum Actinomycetota; class Actinomycetes; order Mycobacteriales; family Mycobacteriaceae; genus Mycobacterium. Next base: position 41,995 of record JAOPVX010000327.1, read on the forward strand.
CGACGTCCTCACGCGAGAAGCCCTCGATCGTCGCGATGAGGTCGGCGCCGATGCCCTGCGGCACGAAACCGATCTGGTAGTTGGTCTCGGGGTCGGTCGCCCAGGCACCGCCGTCGGAGCCCATCGGAACCCGGCTCATCGACTCGACGCCGCCGGCCAGCACCAGGTCGTCCCAGCCCGAGCGCACCTTCTGCGCGGCGGTGTTGACGGCCTCAAGGCCCGAGGCGCAGAACCGGTTGAGCTGCACACCGCCGGTGGTCTCGGGCAGGCCCGCGGCCAGCACCGCGGTGCGGGCGATGTCGCCGCCCTGGTCGCCGACGGGTGACACGACGCCAAGGATCATGTCGCTGATCAGGGTTTCGTCGAGATCGGGGTGGCGCTGGCGAAGCTCGTCGACCAGGCCGACGACCAGGTTCAGCGGCTTGACCTCGTTCAACGACCCGTTGCGCTGCTTGCCGCGAGGCGTGCGAATCGCCTCGTAGATGAAGGCTTCTTCAGACATGAAGATATTTCCTGTTCAGGTGGGGTTGTGGGAGCCCTGCCCGCATGGGCGGTAGTCCTCTGCCATGCAGCCTAACAGCCTCGGCCAACCTGTTGGTTGGGTGGTCTGCGCCGTCGTGCCACCCCGCGTCGGGCTGTGACCTACGATTCCCGCCGTCAACTCTGAACACGGATCGGCATGCCGATGTTGGAAGTGATCGACAAGGGAAGCTGCACAGACACCCATCCCGTGCCGTTGCTGTTCGTCCACGGCGGGTGCCACGCGGCGTGGTGCTGGGATGAACATTTTCTCGACTACTTCGCGCGACACGGCTTCCGGGCCGTCGCGGTGAGCTGGCGCTGCCACGGACGCAGCGCTGCATCAAAGCCGCTGCAGTCCTGCTCTGTCGCCGACTATGTCGAGGATGTGCGCTGCGCCGCGGACGTTCTCGGCGGACAGCCGATTGTCGTCGGACATTCGCTGGGTGGCTTCGTCGTACAGAGGTACCTCGAGATCCATCCCGCCCCGGCCGGAGTCCTACTGGCGTCGCTGCCGCCGCGGACCGGCGTCATATTCTCTGCGCTGGCGGTCTGGCGCAGGCACCCGTGGATCGGATTTCGGGCCAATACCTTCGGGCAATCACATGACGTCTTCAACACCCCGGCGCTGGCGCGCGAATTCCTGTTCTGCGGGCATACTCCCGAGGCCGTCGTTGAATCCTGTGCGGCGCGCGTTGAACCGGAGAGCCTTCGCGCCGCGTTCATGGACGGCTTGTTCCACAGGCCGAAACCCCGGCGGGTGACGACGCCGCTGCTGGTGCTCGGCGGCAGAGACGACGCCACGATCAGTAACAGAGAGGTTCACGCAACGGCGCGCGCATATGGGACCCAGGCAAGGCTCCTTCCCAGAATGGGACACAACATGATGCTCGAGCCGGGGTGGCGCGACGTCGCGGATCGCATCTGTGGCTGGCTTGGCGGTCGTGGCCTCTAGCGAGAACTAGGCTCAGCAGCCATGACGGTGCGGCGCCTCGAGCCCTATGCGGTCACCATCTTCGCCGAGATGTCGGCGTTGGCCGCCCGCATCGGCGCGGTGAACCTCGGCCAGGGCTTCCCCGACGAGGACGGGCCGCCCGCGATGCTCAAGGTTGCCGAGAACGCCATCGCCGAGGGCGTCAACCAGTACCCGCCGGGTCTTGGCATCGCGCCGCTGCGCGAAGCGATCGCCGCGCAGCGCAAGCGCCACTTCGGCACCGATTACGACCCCGACGCCGAGGTGCTTGTGACCGTCGGCGCCACCGAGGCGATCGCGTCGGCGGTCCTCGGGCTCGTCGAGCCGGGCTCGGAGGTGTTGTTGATCGAGCCCTTCTACGACTCGTACTCCCCCGTCATCGCGATGGCCGGCTGCGAGCGACGCGCCGTACCGTTGGTCCCCGACGGCCGTGGCTTCGCCATCGACGTCGACGGGCTTCGACGCGCGGTCACACCGCGAACCAAGGCGCTGATCGTCAACTCGCCACACAACCCGACCGGCATGGTGGCATCCGACGACGAACTGCGCGGGCTCGCCGAGCTCGCGGTGGACGCCGACCTTCTGGTGATCACCGATGAGGTGTACGAGCACCTGGTGTTCTCAAATCCTGAGGGACGCCGCCACATCCCGCTGGCCAACTATCCAGGGATGTCGGGCCGCACAGTCACGATTTCGAGCGCCGCCAAGATGTTCAACTGCACCGGCTGGAAGATCGGATGGGCGTGCGGTGCACCAGAACTCATCTCGGGCGTGCGCGCAGCCAAGCAATACCTGTCCTATGTCGGCGGCGCACCGTTTCAGCCTGCCGTGGCCCATGCACTCAACACCGAGGAGGCATGGGTAGCCACGCTGCGGAAATCGTTGCAGGCCAAGCGCGACAAGCTGGGCTCCGCACTGGCCGATCTGGGATTCGAAGTGCACGACAGTTTCGGCACCTACTTCTTGTGTGCCGATCCGCGTCCGCTCGGGTACGACGACAGCACGGCGTTCTGTGCTCAATTGCCAGCACGCGCAGGCGTGGCGGCGATCCCGATGTCCGCGTTCTGTGATCCGGGTGCCGACCACGCCGACGCGTGGAATCACTTGGTGCGCTTCGCTTTCTGCAAGCGTGATGAGACGCTCGATGAGGCGATCCGCCGGCTGTCGGTGCTGCAAAGCAGTTGACGTGAACGCCGAGCTGCCCGCTGCGACCAACAGCTTCGCCGGTGTCGCGGCTAATCCTGGTCGTCGTTCGGGCAGTTGGCGTCGACGTAGACAGTGCCCGCCTCTGCGGGGGTGAGCGGCTTGCCCGCGGCGTTCGTGCCGTTCAAACCCGACACTTCGAGCACGGTGCACTCCGACAACGGAACATCGCGCGACCCGTTGGTTAGGTTGACCGAAACGGTATATCCCTGCCCTCTCAGTTGATTGACCGCGTCGAGGGCATTTTGCTCACCAAGCGGTGCTGCTGCGGCCGCCCCCGCCAATCCAAGCGCGGCGGCCGCGAGAAGACCGAAAGTCGCCGTAGTGACGGAGATACGGTGCTTCATGATTCAAACTCCTTAGTTCCCCGTGGCTCTCATCGGTAGATAGCCGTGCGGGTTACTGCCCGCTTAGGATCCCGCCTTTAACCAGCGAATTCGTCGACGCTGGCACCCATCTACGGTCACCGGAAGGCTGGTAAGGACCTCTACCGGCTATCCCCACCGACACCTGCGCCGAAATCAACGTTCTGCAGGCCTGCACTCGCACTTTTCCTGCAAAACGTTGATTTCGGCGCGATTACCTGCCTCGCAGTACTCGATTGCGCAGCCCCTCGGTTGCCGCATCGATCAGCGTCTTTGCCTGCCCTCTTGATGAGGAAGTCTGGGATGAGCGAATCGGGCTCCACGGTGATGTCGACCGTCACCACAGTCGAGTTTCCCGTGTGATCGGGTCTCAGTGTGTACTCGACGTGCTGGGCGTACTGCTGCGTAGTGCACTCCGCATCCCACACCAACCAGTCTGGGCCCCAATGATATTCGAGAACTTCTTCGTCGACAATCCCGAGCACCTTGACCGCGATGCGCACATGGTGCGGACGGTTGTCTTCGTACCTGTCGAGTACCTCGGCCCGCTTGTAGGCCGGAGAGTAGGACGGAAAAGCCTGCACGTCGGCGAGCGCATCCATGATGGCTTCCGGGGTAGCCTCGATCACGATCTTGCGTGACGTTCGGACGGCCACGGCCCAGACCTACGAGGCGTATTTCTCCATGACGCGCTTACGCAGGCTTTCCGTAGCGACGTCGAGCACGAGCTTCTTGGCTCGCTTGATCAGAAACTCGGGAATCGGCGCGGCGAGGTCGAGGATGATGTCGAAGCGCACCCGGGTCTTGTCGACGCCTTCCCGCGTGAGGTTGTACTCACCGTGCTGGCCGCGCTGCTGAAAGGTGTCGGTGGCGTCCCAGACCATCCAGTCGTGGCCCCAGTGGTACTCGAGCACCTCCTTGTCGGTGATGCCCATGATCCTCAGCGTCGCCTTGACGTGGCGTGGCCTGCCATCGGGGTGCCGGTCTACCACCTCGGCGTGTTTGTGCAACGACGACCACGTCGGCACCTCATCGATGTCGGCGAGAGCTTCCAGAATCGCCTCGGGCGGCGCCTCGAAGACGACTTCCCTCGATGCTCGGACAGCCATGATGGCAAATACTAGTTAACATTCGGTCCTCCCGCAGAGGATTCCGTAGCTAATTTTGTCTCACCAGTCGATTTCGTCGATGGGGGTGGTTTTCTTCGGCGGCGCACCGACTGGACCTGACGGTGTCCGCGAGAACCGCGGCGCCGGAGCGGCCTGATCGACGCCGTTGGCCTGCACCATGGTTGACCGCGCCCGCAGGTGCTCGTTCTGCGCCGCTTCGGTCCAGGTGAGCACGGGTGTGACGCAGGCATCGGTGCCGGCGAAGATCTCGGTCCATTCGTCGCGGGTCTTGCTCGCAAACTTCGCGGCGAACAGCGTATGCACTTCGGGGAAAGCCGAGGCGTTGAATTGGTTCGGAACGTCGGAGGCCGACAAGCCAAGACCGGCCAGCAGCTGCGCGAAGAACTGCGGTTCGATCGCGCCGACCGCCATGTACTTGGCGTCCGACGTTTCGTACGTGCGGTAGAACGGCGCGCCGCCGTCGAGCATGAACGATTCGCGCTGGTCTGTGAGCGTGCCGGTCGACTTCATCGTCCACGCCATCTGCGACAGGATCGATACGCCGTCGACCATCGCGGCGTCGATCACCTGGCCCTTGCCCGACCGTTCCCGCTCATAGAGCGCGGCAACGATACCGAGCAGGACGAACATCGACCCGCCGCCGAAGTCGGCGACCAGATTCAGGGGCGCGACCGGCGGCCGGTCGCGGTAGCCGATGGCCGACAGCGCCCCCGTCTGCGACAGATAGTTGATGTCGTGGCCGGCGACCTTCGCCAGCGGCCCATCCTGACCCCACCCGGTGATCCTTGCGAAGATCAGCCGCGGGTTGACCGCCGCGCAGTCGTCGGGCCCGATCCCCAGCCGCTCGCAGGTGCCGGGCCGGAACCCGTCGAGAAGCACGTCGGCCTTGGTCACCAGGTCCAGCAGCTTGCCCGGCTCGCCCTTGACGTCCAGATCGACGATCCGTTTGCCGCGGTGCAACAGGTCGAGGTCTTCTTGGGGCATCTGCAACCCGCCCGGCCTGCGCACCCGCACCACGTCAGCGCCGAGGTCCGCGAGCACCATGGCCGCGTGCGGCCCCGGCCCGATACCACCGAGTTCGATCACTTTCACCCCGGCAAGGGGTCCCGCGTTGGTCACCGATGCAACGTAACTCAGCTGCCCGACTTGACCTTAAGCACCTGCTTGCGCAGCCCTTCGGTCGCGGTTTCCATGGCACCCTTCATCACGCGCTTGAGCACGAATCCCGGCAACGGGATCGACAGGTCGATGGTGATGTCGAACCTGACCTGGGTCTTGTCGCCGTCGGGTGTCAGCGTGTAGGACGCATCTTGGGCCTTCAATTGACCCGCGCTGACCAGGGTCCAACTCACGCGGTCGCCGGCCCAGGTGTAGTCGACGACCTGCTCGTCCGAGATGCCTGCCGTCTTGATCTTCATCTTGACCCGGCGCGGCCTGCCATTGTCGTAAGCCTCGAGGACCTCGGCGCTCTGATACTGCGGGGACCAGGTGGGTGTCGACTCGACATCGGCGATGACGTCGAGGATCTCCTCTGGACTCGCCTCGATCACGACCTCACGGGAATCACTGGTAGCCATGGCGCGACGATAGCTGGCGACTATCCGCCTAGGACGGCTTTGAACCGTTTACGGTTCCAGTTATGGAGCTGTGGGAGCTGTCCGCTCGCGAACGCATCAGAGATACTCTGGCCCACTACAACTGGTCGGGTGACGCACTTCGTCTCGACGACCTCGCTCAAACCTTTTGCGAGGACGGCGCGCTCGAGCTGCGCGGCTCCGAGCCGGTACGCGGACGGGCCGCGATCGTCTGTTTGTTGGGCGGTGTCGTGGCCTCACCGAACGCGACCGCGCAGGCGTCGGCCACGAAGCGGATCGTGCGGCACAACGTGACGAACATCCGCTTCACCGAAGTAGGCACGCAGGAGGCGAGGGTCGCCTGTTACTTCACGGTGTTCACCGAGATCGGTCTCGACCACTACGGCCGCTACCGAGACGTCTTCGTTCCCGTCGGTGACGACTGGCTGATCCGCCACCGCTTCGTCTCGACAGACTGGAGTGCGCCTGCCTCGACCATGGCGCGTTAGGGCGTCGGAGGGGCCAGCATCGACTGCCACGTCTTGTTGCCGGGATGCGCGAGATCGGCCTGGGTATAGCTCTTCCCGTCCGGGCCGATGTAGTCGCCGGTGGCCGGATCATAGGGAACAACGGCGACCGGGGCCGGTGGCGCATATTGGGGCACGCCCTGACCCGACAGCGTCGCGTTTGGGTCACCCTTCCAGTTGTAGCCGTCGTTGAGTGGGACGTACTGCTCGTCGCTTTCGCACAGCTCGACCGTCGGGGCGCGCTTGGCGGGATTGGCCTCGCACGGAATGTTGCGCACTCCACGGACATTGAGGTCAGAGTCCTGCGGCACCCGGCAGTACAGCTCACCGGCGGGCCGCTCGGGATAGTCTTGGTCGCTGGGCGACCGCTGCTGCCGGACCGGCAGGAATCCGGTGTTGCATGGGGGCGGAAGGTTGAGGTTGAGGTTGAAGTCGAGGTAGATGCCCCGATAAGCCTGTTTGACACCGGAATCCGCGACGGCAATCGCCGACATGACGGCAGTGCCCTGCGGGAAGAGAACCAGCAGCTGCTCGAGATCGTTGCGGTAGGCCACCGCGATATCGCCGAGACTCACCAGATTGGCCAGCAGCACCGGCGCAACGGGAGCGACCCGGTCGAACAGTGCCTTGCCTTCACCCAGCGCCGGACCGCCTACGTTGAGCAGATCCGCGAAGGCCGCGTCCTGTGCCTTGACCTGACCGGTGATCGACGCCGCCCTCGCCGCCCACGTAGCGATCGAATCCGCGGTTTGCACCTGGGAGTTCAACACGGGCGGAGACTGGTCGATGAGCCGCGTCAGCTGGTCTTTCGACTTGCCGCCCTCGATCGCCAGCGCCGTCGATCCGTCGACGATGCGTGACAGTTCCGGTCCGAGCCCACCGACCGCCTTACTCGCTTCGTCGATGACGGTGCGCAGATTGTCGTGCGGGATCGCCTGAAGTGCCTTGTTGGTGGCATCGAGCAGGCGTCCGATATCGGCCGGAATCTGCGCCTTGCCGACCGGGATGACATCGCCGTCGCGCAGCGGCGGCGCATTGGCGCCCGCACCCGGTGTGAGTTCGAGGAACTGTTCACCGACCGCGGATCGGCTGTGCACTGCCGCCGAAACATCAGACGGAATCTTGGTGTCCGAGTTGAGTGTTAAGACGGCACGAACGCCATCGCGGGTGACGTCGATCGAACTGACCCTGCCGATCTCGGTGCCGCGATAGGTCACCACGGACGTCGGGTACAACCCGCCGGACGCGGGAAGGCCGACCGTCACCGTGTATCGCCCTATTCCGAGCAACGCGGGTACTTTCACGAAGCCGAACGCCATCACACCGACGGCGATGACGGTGATCGCCAACAGTATCGCCAGCTGTATCCATACCGGCCTTGACAAGCGCAGCATGCTAGTAACCCCCGAAGTGATAGGCGGCGATCAGCGGGTTGCCCGCGGTATACGGGCTCGGCATCTGGCCGATCGTGCGGCCCCACTGCAGTTCGAGTTCGGTGAGGTTGCCTTCCCACCTCGTTCCGGTGAACAAGCTGCTGTCTATTCGGCTCAACGTCAGGTCGATGACGAGAGTGATGTTGGCGAAGTCACCACGGAACCAGTTGGCGAGGGTGCTCTTCACCCAGGGGTACGTCGACAGGAAGTCCAGCCCCTTGGTGAGGGCCGGCCCCGCGTTCGCCAGTTCCCGAAACACCGGCGCGACATTGCGCAGGTTGTCGACGAGCGATTCTTTGGTTTGATCGACCGTCGACGTCGCGATGGCGCTGAACTTGCCAAGCGCGTCGATCGCGTCCGCCAGTTTGGTGCGTGAATCCGACAGCACGGCCAGCGCCTGCGGGATGGTGGTGAGCGCCTTGTCGACGGTCTGGTCCTTCGCCGCGACCTGTCCGGCCAATGAGTTGAGATGCTCGGTGGCGGCGATGATGTCGTCGGTCTGCGCGTTGAGCGCAGATATGAAGGCATCCAACTGATTCAGCAGACTGCGCATGTCGTTCTCACGGCCCACCAACGCCTTCGCGAACGCTTGATTGATCTCCTGAAGCTGGCCGAGCCCGCCGCCGTTGAGCAGAATGGACACCGACGCCAATGTCTGCTCGGTGGTCGGATACGTACCGGCCCTTGATAACGGAATCACCGAGCCGTCCTTGAGTTCCCCCTGCGGCGGTTCGTCGGTGGGCGGTGCCAGTTCGATGTGCATGGAGCCAAGCAGGCTGGTCTGCCCGACCTTTGCGGTGCTGTTCGCCGGTAGATGGACACTGCCGTCGATGCGCATGGTAACCAGGGCATGCCAGTCCTGTACCTCGATCTTGGTGACGTTGCCGACGTTGACGTCGGCTACCCGCACCCGAGTGTTCTGCTGAATGACCACCACGTCGGGCAACTGCGCCCGGATGGTGTACGAGCCGTCGCCGGTGCCTTCGGTTCCGGGCAGGCTCAGCGAATTGAGGCCTCGCCACTCACATCCCGGGATTGCGGACAGGCACGCGACGACGAGTGCTGCGGCCACCATGCGCCTCACGGTGTGCCTCCGGGTGGCGCGGCGGGTTGGTCGGCCGGAGCAACCATCAGACCGGGCAGTCCCTGGCTGGGATCGGTCGGCGTCGCCGGCGGCGGTGGCGCGTCAGGACGGAGCCGGTCTTCGCTGTAGGTGATCTCGTTGGGCCGCGCCGACGCTCCAACGACCGGGTTGACACCCAGCGGCGGAAAGTTGTACTGGCGGTTCTTGATGATCGGCGCGAGATACTGGACACATAGCTTCGACGATCGCTCCCAATTCTCACGCGACGCGGCTTGGATTGCGCTGCAGATGAATTGGACGGTGTTAGCGAAGTTGACAGGCGCAAGAATGCCCGTGACCGCGCTCTGCGCCGGTTGGTAGATGTTCATGAAATTCTGAAACACCGTCGGCGCGATATGCAGGACCTGCTTGACGTCACCACGGTTGTCGTTGAGAGCCGTGGTTATCGCGTTGAGGTGGTCGAAGGCGACGCCGAGGCCCTCTCGGTTCTCGGCGATGAAGCCGCGCAGGTCGTTCACCGCGCCGTCGAGGCCCCGCGTCGCATCGGCCACCTCGTCGGGCGTGTTGGACAACACGGTGGTCACGTCGGCCAGGTTCGTGTTGAATGCGGCGAGCAGATCACCGCTGGAGGACAGTGCCGCCACCAGCAACTGCAGGTTGCGCACTGTGCTGAAGATGTCTGTGCTGTGGTCGCCGAGCGCCGAAACCGCCTTGGAAAGTTTGATTACGGTATCGCGTGCGGTGTCACCCTCTCCGTGCAGGTTTGCCGCGGCGCTGTTGATGAATTCGCCCACCGCGCTTGGCCCGCCGGGGGTTGTGGGCTGCAGCGAGTCGGTGAGCTTCTCCAGCTGCTGGCGCAGGTCGTCCCACTCGACGGGAACCGCTGTGCGGTCCCGCGAAATGGTTGCGCCGTCAGCAAGTTTCGGGCCGCTGGAGTACGCGGGGACCAGCTGGATCGCGCGTGCGCTGACCAGTGACGGCGACAGGATCGCGGCCTGTACATCGGCGGGCAGCGGGTACTGCCCGTCCACCGAGAAGGTGACCTTCGCCGCGTTTGGCTGCGGGTCGATCTCGTCCACGGTTCCGACAGCGACACCAAGGATGCGGACCTCGTCGCCGGTGTACAGACCGTTGGTATTGGCGAAGTAGGCGACGTAGGTACTCCTGCTGACGCGGTCCAACCATGGTGTGGCCACCACAGTTATCGCGACGGCAAGAATGACGGCAAGGCTGATCGCGGTCGCGATCCGCACCGCGCGTAGATGTTTGGTCACGGTTACTGCCCCCCGTCCGCAGGCGCCGGGACCGGCGGGCCGATGGTTGGCGGCGGCAGTTCTGCTGGCGCGGGCCCAAGAGCGGGCGGCCCTGGCGGAGGCCCACCCGGCGGGGGCGCGGGCAGGGGCTCGCGGTACGGGTAACGGCCGGGGAACTGTGCCGGCAAGTTGGGGTCGGCATTACCCGTAATGGCCTCGGGCAGCGTCAAGTTCGGCTCCCCGCCCTGCCCGGTACGCGGATAGGGCACCGGCAGTGCCGGGGTGCCGGGTTGGCCGACCCCGGGATCGACCAGTTGCGACGGCAGCAGCACGTTGGGGTCAAGACCCAGATCGGAGAACGCGGAGTCGATGAACGGCTGGGCGAACTGGCCAGGGGCGAGGTTGACCAGTGAGGCTTTGAAGAAGGGCCCGGATCCAAGCACTTCGCCGAACGACATCGCGTACCGCCGAAGCAGGTACAACGTGCGCTGCAGTTCCTTCTTGCGGTTGTCCAGTATCCCCAGCACACCGTTGAGCTTGTCGACGGCGGGTTTGAGTTGCGTCCGGTTGTCGCTGACGAGGCCGGATATCTGCCGTGACACCGCCGTGAGGTTGTTCATCAACGCATCGACCGAATCTCGTTGAGACAGAAGCTCGGCCAATAGCGTGTTGGCATTGACGACCAGGCCGGCAATCTGATCGCTGCGCTTCGCCAGCACAGCGGTGACCTTGTTCGCATTGCCCAGCAAGTTGCGGAGTTGCGCGTCGCGGTTGTTGAGGGTGTCGGAGAACCGCGCCACTGTTTGCAGCGCGATCCTCAGGTCGGGTGGGGTGTCCTTGAAGGTGTCGGCCAATGTCGTGAGCGCCGACGACAGCTGCGTGGTGTCCAGCGCGCTGATCGTGGTGGTCAGGTCGCCCAAAGCGGAAGGAAGGTCGTAGGGAGAAGTGGTCCGCTCAATCGGGATGATGCCGGTGAGGTTGCCGTCACCGCGTGGGGTCAGTTCGAGAAACTTCGTGCCGAGCACGGTTTCGGTCTTGATCGCCGCCTCGGTCCGGTCACCCAGTTCGATGCCATTGCGGACCGTGAAGTCCACCAGCACCTTCGTCCCTTCCAGATGGATGCCGGCGACCCTGCCCACCGAAAGGCCTGACACCCGCACATCACTATCGGGCTTGATGCCACCGGCCTCAGCGAAATAGGCGGCGTGGTCGGAGGTGCCCTTGACGAACGGAATCTTGTCGTAGGAGAAGACCGCGATTACCAGGGCGATGAGAATGAGGGTTCCGACGGTACCGACGGCCAACCGATTGCGCTCGGCCAGCGGTTTGATTCTAGGTCGCCTCGGTAATTTCCCGGTGGATCGCGTCATTTGGGTGTGCACCGTCCCGAATCTTGGCCCGCGACCTTGACGAACACCGGTTGGCCGCCTTTGCCGTTGAGCTTGAGGATCGCATCGCAGAGATAGAAGCCGAAGTAGTCGCCGTAAAGGCCGTTCCTGGCCAGCACCTGGTAGGCGTCGGGAAGCGTCTTGACGAGGTTGTCGACGAAGTCGTGGTCGGCCATGACCTGGCCCGCGAACCGATCCGTCTGAGCCACCGCGTCTTTGATCGGTTGGCGGGCGGCCGTCAGTAGGTCGGCGACGGATCCCGCTGCGGCGTTGATGTAGGCAGTCCCTGTCGCGATATCGCTCTTGCGGTCGGCCAGCCCCTGCACGAGGGTTGACAGCTTGTCCAAACCTTGCGAGAACTGATCGTCACGTGCGGCGAAGGTGCCCAGCACGGTGTTCAGGTTGGTGATGACCTGTCCGATCAACTGATCGCGGCCCGCCAGCGTCGTGGTGAGTGCAGAGGTCTGGGCCAGCACCGACGAGATGGTGCCGCCCTGGCCCTGGAACACCTTCAGCAGTTCGCCAGACAGCGCGTTGATTTGATCGGGATCCAACGCACGAAACAGGGGCCGGAAGCCCCCGATGAGAGCGTCGACGTCGAGCGCAGGTGAGGTCCGCGCCAACGGGATCATCTGCCCCGGTTGCAGTTTGCGTACTGAGCCCGGACCCTCTTCGAGGGACAGATAGCGGTCACCGATGAGATTCTCGTAGCGCACCGCAGCCCCGGTGCCCTCGGTCAGCGTGAGCCCCTTGTCGATGGCGAAGTCGACCGTCACGGTCCCGTCCTTGTGCAGGGTCAGGTCATTGACCTTTCCGACCTCGACACCGGCAATGCGGACGAAGTTGCCGCCTTTGAGGCCAGACACATTCGTGAACACCGCGCCGTAGGAGGCGCGCGCGTCGAATCGGAACTGCCCGAACACCGTTACCAGCACGAACATGAAGACCAGGCACATCGCAGCGAACAGCACCACGCGTGTGACGGCGCGGACGGTTCTGGATCTCATAGCTGTTCCTTGCTCACTCGGTGGTCAGGGTGACGACGGGGCCGGCGCCTGTGGTGGCGGCGATGCTTCGGGTGGCGGCGCCGCGCCCGGCGGCGGCAACGGACCCGGTGCCGGGCCGCCGGGGTAACGGATCTTCGGCGGCTCAGGCACTGCTTTGGTGACCGGGAAATAGTTGGCAAAACCGGGGAAGCCGATGCCGGGATTGGGGCGGACATCGAGGCCAGTGCCGAACCCCGTATCGGTGACGAGGTACTTCGCCGGGAAGTTCTTGCTGACATCGGGCAGCGACCCGCAACTCGGCTTGCCGCCTGGCCCGCCCTTGGCGTTGACGATCGGCAGGTTGTCGGGATAGCGATATGGGTCGTCGCCGAACAACAGCCCGGCATCCATGATCACAGATTTGCCGTTGCCGCCCAACGCATCTCTACCGCCGTGATCCAGGAACCACTGGGCGCCCTGGAAAAGGCACGTGTAGGTCGGCGAATACTTCATGAACAGAGCGGTCGTCGGATCGAGGATGTTCGTCGCGCGCACCAAGTTTGACTGGTTTCCGCCAATCGTGTTGATACCCGACTGGGAGAACCCGACCGCAGAGAGGAGCAGGTTGTCGAGGGCGTTGGCGTGTGTGGTGATGGTCTGGCTGGTCGCTGAGAACGAATCGAGGATCGACAGGATGTTCTGCGCCGCATCCGAATACGCCTGTGCCGTCTTGCCGAACAGCTGCCAGTCCTGCTGAACAGTCGGCATTCTCGGGTTCACCGCGAGCAGCACGTTGTTTGCATCGGTGATCGCCTGGCCGATGCGGTCGCCCTTTCCGCGCACCGACTCGGCCACCGCCGACAGCACCGAGTTCAGCTTCGCCGGGTCGATGGAGTGGACTACTGACTGCAGGTTCTCGAACACGGTATTGACCTCGACGGTCACGTTGCGCGAGTGCAGCACGGCGCCCGGCTTGAGCAGCGCGGAACTCGCGTCTACAGGCACGATGAGATCGACGTACTTGGCTCCGAACGCGGTGCTGGACTTGATCTCCGCCTCGACGTTGCTCGGCAGGTACTGAAATGGCCCAGGGTAAATCTTCAGATTCAGGTTCGAAAGATCTGTCCCTGCCGCACCTGGGTCCGCGCCGATGGATGCGACTTCGCCTACCTGAACGCCGCGCAACTTCACCTTCGCGCCGTTCTCCATGACCAGGCCGGCCCGGTCGGAGACCAATGTGAGGGGAACGGTTTTCCGCAGCGTTCCGGAGAACAGCAGGGCGGTCAGCGTGGATAGTGCTGCGACGACAAGAACCAGCACGGGTGCCCACCAGATGGGATCGATCCGGCCACGCCTTGGTGCGTTCTCCATTCCCGTCACCCCGACAGGTGGAAGTTGCCGGACTGCCCGTACACCGACAGCGTGATGGTCAACAGAATGAAAACCCCCGCGGTAATCGAGGTGCGCACCGCACGGCCGACCGCCTCGCCGACGCCGGCTGGCCCGCCGGTCGCGGTGTACCCGTAGTAGGTGTGCACCGCCATCACGGCGGCTGCCATCGCCAGCGCCTCCACAAAGGACCACAACAGGTCCGTCGGCTGCAGGAACGTCGAGAAGTAGTGGTCGTATACGCCCCGCGACTGCCCATAGATGATCGTGGTGCCGAACCGGGTCGCCAGAAACGACATCAACACGGCGATGGTGTAGATCGGGATGACCGCGAGGACCCCCGCCACTATGCGGGTGGAGGCCAGATAGGTGATCGCCCGGATGCCCATCACCTCCAGCGCGTCGATCTCTTCGTTGATGCGCATCGCGCCGAGCTGCGCGGTCGCGCCGGCACCGATGGTCGCGGCCAATGCCACGCCTGCGGTCGCCGGTGCGATGAACCGGACGTTGAGAAACGCCCCAAGGAAACCGGTGAGGGCTTCGATCCCGACGTTCGACAGGGTGTTGTAGCCCTGCACAGCGATCAACGCGCCGGTGGACAGCGTCAGGAATCCGACGATGACCACCGTGCCGCCGATGACGGCCAGCGCCCCTGTGCCCATCCCCATGACCGCGATCAACCGCAGCACCTCGGCCGGATAGCGCCGGACGGCGTCGGCGGTGGCCGCGAGCGCATTGCCGTAGAAGGCCGTCTGCTCCCCCAGCCTGCGGGTCGCGTCGACGACCTTGTTCAGGGTCTCGGCGCCGGGTACGTCTCGCGTGTCCGTCATGGCGCCACCTTCACGCCGAACGCCGTGGCCAGAATGTTGATGAGAAACAGTGCCATGAAGGCGAACACCACGGTTTCGTTGACGGCGTTGCCGACCGCCGTCGGGCCGCCGCCGACATGCAGGCCCTTGTAGCAGGCGATCAAGCCGGCCGACAGACCGAACAGCAGCGCCTTGACGAGGGAAACGACCACCTGCGGCAGACCAGTGAGCAGTGTCATCCCTGCGACGAAGGCCCCGGGCGTCACGTGCTGGACGAACACCACGAAGAAGTAGCTTCCTGAGAGTCCGACGACCGCGACGACCGAATAAAGCATCAGCGCAACGGATGTCGCCGCGATCACCCTTGGTACCACCAGAGCCTGGATGGGGTTGACGCCGATGACCTTCATCGCGTCGATCTCCTCGCGAATGGTGCGGGCGCCCAGATCTGCGCACATCGCGGTGGCGCCAGCGCCGGAGACGACGATCGCGGTCACCACCGGACCCACCTGCGTGACCGACGCCAGCGCCGCACCAGCACCGGACAGGTCGCCGGCACCGACCTCCAGCAGCACGATGTTCAGCGTGAAGACGATGAGCACCGTGTAGGGAATCGACAGAACGAGCGTCGGGACGATCGACACCCTGGCCACGAACCAGATCTGATCCAGCAGCTCGCGCCAGGCGAAAGGAGGACGCACCATCGCGGCGAAGGTCTCGCCGGCGAGGACGACAAAGTCCCCGACGGCGAAGGCGGGCTTGGACCAGGCGGTCCCCGTCACGGTCGACTGCCAAGGGATTGAGGCACCGGGTTACCCCGTTCGCCGAGAGGCGTACACGCGTGATGACGAGCGGCGCGACAGCGGCGTCAGTGCCGCGGTACGCAAGCACTCGTCTACGGATCCCACATGCATTCCAATCGTCGTCAAGCCTGGGCCGCACGCTAAGAGGGCAATGGTTAGCTGTCAACGCGACCCGATGCGCAACAGAGACCGTCAATTAGCACAATTGGCTGGTTGCCCCAACGCATTTGGTTTCGCTCAGTCCGATCGAATCGGATTGATTCAAAGTCTTGTGGGGATCCCGTTCATGCAGCGGTAGGCTCGCCTGCATGAGTGCAGCCATCGACCCCATGGTTCCGCCCAGCGGCGCGGGATGCGTCGAGTGCGAAGCGATCGGCGGCTGGTGGGTGCACTTGCGCCGCTGCGCGGCATGCGGGCACATCGGGTGTTGCGACGATTCGTTGGCCCGGCACGCGTCGGCGCATTGGCGCGAAACCGGACACCCCATCATCCGGTCGTTTGAGCCGGGCGAGGACTGGTTCTGGAACTACGACACCGATGAGTACTACGACGGACCGGAACTCGCTGCGCCGGAATGTCATCCGAAAGATCAGGCGGTTCCCGGTCCCGCCGATAGAGTGCCGACCGACTGGATGGCACGGCTACGCCAGCGCGAGCAGACGTAGCAGCCCTGCGACACGCAGCAAAAATGCGAGCCTTTTGCGTCTCAACTCGCGGCTAGCGAGCCCCGGCGAGTACCGCCTGCGCAGCGTTGTAGCCGGGAATGAACGTGATACCAGGCCCGCCGTGGCAGCCTGCGCTGGCCAGGTACAGCCCGTCGATCGGAATCGGTTGATCGACATAGCCTTTCGGCCCTGGCCGGTTGATGCCGATCTGGTCGGGATGGATCAGCCCGTGGCAGTAGTCGCCACCGGGTGCGCCGAACATGGTGCCCATGTGTTTGGGCGTGAAGGTGGTGTGCCGGATGATCAGGCCGTCGAAATTCGGGGCGAGCCGGGTGATCTTCTCGATCACCCGTCGTCCCATCTCCACCTTCATCTCGCCGTAGCTCGACTGGGTCTCCTCGACGGGGAACCACAGTGAGAAGGCCGACACGGCGTGCTTCCCTGGCGGTGCGAGGTCCGGATCGTTGACCGACGGAATCTGCAGCGCGATCGCGGGGTCGGCGGGCACGATCCCGCGCCGGCAGTTCTCCCACTGCTGCTGCAGTTCCTCCGGCGTGCTGAAAATGCCGATATTCGACTGCATGGCGGGATCATTGAGCAATTCGTAGGGCGACGCGAATTCCGGTATGCCATCGAGCGCGAAGTGCATCTGCAGGTAGCTGCCCCGGTGGTCGACGCGGGAGAACCGCTCCCGAATGTCTGGCCGCACCGCGCTCGCGTCGACCAGCCCATTGACCGTGAGATCCGGTGCGACACCGGAGATGACGATCGGCGCGGTCACCGTTGAGCCATCCTCGAGGCGGACGCCGGTGACCCGGCCGTCGGCGACGGTGATCTCATCGACCTTGCTTCGCAGCCGCAGTTCGCCGCCGCTGGAAGTGAAGATGTAGCACAAATGTGAAGTGAGTGCCCCGATGCCGCCCCGCAATTTCTTGACGAGCAGCGCGTTCTCATCCGGAACCGCAAACCCGTAAGCCAACGCCGCTGCGGTACCGGGAGTCGCGGGCCCGCGATAGGTGGTGTTGCATGCCAGGAGCGCCAACATGCCCCGCAGCGCACCGTACTTCTCCTTGTCCGGCAGATAGCGGTCAAGCACATCGGTGACGGACCCGAACAGCAGATCGGTGATCGTTGATCGCTCGAATTCGCTTGTCGCGCAGGCGTACATCTCATCGAGTGTCTTTGGTGGCTTGCCCGCGTCGAAACGCCCAAGCGCTCGGGTCGGCGCCTGGCACCAGGCCATCAGCCCGGCCATCCCGTTCACGGCCTCCGCGCCGTGCACCTCGTTGATGTGCGTCAGGAGCTTCATCGGGTCGGTGTAGTAGACGAGGGGTTCGTCGCCGACGCCGCGCAGGGATACCGACATCACGTCGAGATCGACAGTCGGCAGATCGTCGAGCCCGAGCTCCCGGCTCACCGTCGCCGACGTCGGAATCTGCACCGAGCCGGCGATCTCGAATTTGAAGCCGTCGAACAGTTCCACCGTCGACGCCATACCGCCCGCGTACAGCTTGGAGTCGAGGCAGAGCGTGTTAAGCCCGGCCTTCTGGAGCAGTGCGGCGGCGGTCAGCCCGTTGTGGCCCGCGCCCACGACAATCGCGTCAAAGTCCGTCATCGGCTGAGGCTGACACGCATGGCGCAGTTTTGTCAATATTGACGAAACTTGCTCAGGTGATCCCCTGGGCCAACGTATCCAGGGCCTCCTGGGTCAGCCGCGACAACTCAGGCAACGAACGCTGTCGACCGAGCATCCACACCTCCATCGCGCCGAAGACCGCGGCCGCGATGCACCGGGCTGTGACGGTGATGTGCATCCGTTCGTCGGTGCCCGGCTCCGGCCGATTGTCGCGGGTGAGATGATCCTCGATCGCCTCGGCGAAATCGGCCTCGACCTGGCGCATGTGCCGCACGATCCGCCCCGGTTCGAGTTCCTGGGCCCGTAGTGCCGCGGTCTGCGCGACGGCCCAATCGTCGTACGGCCGCGCCATGATCGCCGAGTGCACCGACTCGATGATCGGCTCGTCGGGTGACCGCGCCGCCAGCGCCGCCCTAAACCAGTGCAGGCCTGCGTAGTCGGCGAACAACAGATCGTGCTTGGACGCGAAGTGGCGATAAAACGTCCGAAGTGACACCCCGGCGTCGGCCGCGATCTGCTGGGCCGACGTGTCTTCCACCCCCTGAGCGAGGAATCGGACAACCGCTGCCTGCCGCAGCGCTTCACGCGTGCGCTCGCTGCGAGCCGTCTGAGCAGGCCGGACCATGTGCGTAAAGTACCCCAACGAGTTATGTCAATATTGACAAAACTTCAGAGAGTAGCGAGACTCCGACCATGGTTGCCCTCCTTGTCCACGCAATCCTCGGAATCATCACCATCGCGCTGGTCATCAAGATGAACCCGGCTATCTTCAAACGCGTTCCAGACGGCCCGCAGCTGTCGACATTGGAGATCGTGTACTGGGTCGTCGGCATCGCGTCGCTGCCACTGTGCTGGTACTTCAACATCCGTTTCGTCTACGAGTACGCCGCCAACCCGTTCTGGGGTCAGGGCGACTGGTCGCAGTTCATCGCAATGGGGTTCGCGAATCCCGCCTCGAGTTCGCAGTGCGCCGACTACACCATCGGCAACGTCATCCTGCTGCCGCTCTTCACGATCATCGACGGCAGGCGTCGCGGCATTCGGCGGCCCTGGATGTACTTGATCTCCAGCTTTTTCACCAGCTTCGCGTTCGCGTGGGCGTTCTATCTGGCCACCGTGGAACGGCAGCGCAGGCACCAGCAGTCGGACCTACCGGTAGGGTCTCGCGCCTGAGTCAGACGTACCGGCAGACTGCACACGTGAAGGTTCACCACCTCAACTGCGGAACCATGTACCCGCTCGGGTCGGGAGTGTTGGTGTGCCACGTGCTGCTCGTCGAGGCCGACAATGGTCTGGTACTGATCGATACCGGCTTCGGGACGAAGGACTGCGATGATCCCGGCCAGCGGGTGGGACCGTCGCGACGCATCATCCGTCCGGTGCTCGACCGTGAAGAAGCCGCCGTCAACCAGGTCCAGCGGCTCGGTTTCCGCCGTGACGACGTGCGCCATATTGTCGTCACGCACTTCGACGGCGACCACATCGGCGGCATATCGGATTTCCCCGACGCCCAAATACACGTCACCGCCACTGAGGCGTTCGGCGCGATGCGGGCCCCGTCGATGGGCGAGCGGATCCGCTTCCGCCCGGTCCTGTGGGCGCACGGGCCCACGATGGTCGAGCACACTGCGGACGGTGAGAAGTGGCGGGGATTTGCCGCCGCCAAGGCGCTCGACGAGATATCGCCTGGCATCGTGCTGATCTCGCTGCCTGGGCATACCCGCGGCCACGCCTGCGTGGCGGTCGACGCCGGGCACCGCTGGGTGTTGCAATGCGGCGACGCCTTCTACCTCCGCGGCTCGATCGACGGGATCTCGCCGATTCCGCGTCCGCTTGCCATCTGGGACTCGCTGGTCGCATTCGATCGGAAGATGTTGCAGCAGAACCGTACTCGGCTCACCGAGCTGTATCGACGCGGTGAGCCCGACCTGTTCATGGTCTGCTCACACGACCGGACTCTGTACGAGCAAGCCAAAGCCACCGGCTAGAGAGGCCGCCATGCACGCCACATCGCAAACCACCGTCGCCGCACCGATCGAAATCGTGCGGGACACACTGAGCAACCACGTCGGGATAAGCACATGGGCTCCCGGGCTCACCGTGACGATGGACAAACTCGGCACGCCGGACCCCAACGGCGTCGGTGCGGTACGCCGCATTGCGTCACCCGGCCCTGGTCCAGACATCGTCGAGGAAGTCGTGACTTTCCAGGCCCCACATGTGCTCGGCTACAAGGCCCTCTCCGGAACACCCTTTCCGGGTTACACCGGCGAGGTACGGCTCACTCCGGCCGGTTCGGGCACCCACATTAACTACACCATCTCCTCAACCGCCAGCTTCCCGCTGGTCAAGGCGCCCCTGGCGGTGGTCTGTCAGGTGCTGCTTCGCCTGCTGGCGCGCGCGTCCACGAAGAAGAACTAAGGCGCGCGCTTGACCTGGTACTGACAGGTACCGTAACTTGTTGCTCAACAAACAAGTTGATGGAGGAGCGCTCATGATCACCGACGATCTGCGACAACGTCGCCTCGCGATCATCCGCGAGCACATGGACACCGAGGTGACCAAGGAGTTCGACGCCACACTGGCTACGTTCAACGGCCATCCGCATTACGAGATCATGGCCACTGGCCAGATCTTCGACGGCGACGACGAGGTCATGGGCTACTACCTGACGACGCGAACAGCGTTCCCTGACCAGCGGCACGACAACGCCCGCTTTCACGTCTCCGACGACGCGGTCATCGTCGAATTCGATCTGCTGGGAACGAATCTCGGCGAGTTCTACGGCATGCCACCGACGGGCAAGGCGTTCCGAGTACCGATAATCGCGGTGTTCTTCTTCGATGGCGACCGCATCATCAACGAGCGCATCTACTTCGACACGGCCAGCCTGGTCACCCAGATCGGCCGCGGCGAACTGCTCGCCCTTGCAGGTGACGTCGATGACTGAAACAAGCCTCCCCCGCACGCAGGATCAGCGCCGTATCGAAGCCGAACGCCGACTTGTGCGGGCAGCCGCAGAGCTTGTTGGGGAGGTCGGCCCTGGCCGGGTCACCCTCGCCAACGTCGGTGAGCGCGCCGGCTACAGCCGCGGGTTGGCGACTCATCACTTCGGCTCCAAGGGCGCCTTGATGCAACGTCTGGTGGACGCGGTCACCAGCCAGTTCCGCGATGCGATGTTCGAGGAGAGCCAATCGGATTCGCCGATCGATCAGCTGCGCCAACTCATCGACTTTTACTTCCACGTGGTCTCCGACCTTCAGCCGGTGAACCGGGCACGGCTGGTGCTGTGGGCCAATGCGGTGGCCGGGCCGTCCGAGGACGTCAGACCGCAGATGATCTCCGCGGACCGCGAGTTCCGCGAGGAGATCGAAAAGCGCATCCGGTTGGCGGTCGCTTCCGGTGATGTCGCGGTGTCTGTCGATCCAAATGGTCTGTCGACAGTGATCATCGCGATGCTGCGCGGAGTCGCATTGCAACGCGTGCTCGACGACCAAGTCGATCTCGGTGCGGCGCGACACGAGATCGAACAGCTGCTTACCGCGCGCCTCGAGGTACGGGGGCTGGCATGAAGGTTGACCACCTCAACTGCGGCACCATGAACATGCCGACGGCTCCCATGGTCTGTCATGTGCTGCTGGTCGAGACCGACAACGGGCTGGTGCTGGTCGACTCCGGCTTCGGCTCGCATGACTGCCTGGACTCAGCGAACCGCGTTGGGCCGACGCGACATGTCGTCCGGCCGCTGTTCGACCACATGGAGACCGCCGCACACCAGATCGAACGCCTCGGCTTCCGCCGAGAAGACGTCCGCCACATCGTGATTACCCACCTCGACGTGGACCACATCGGTGGGCTCTCTGACTTCCCGGACGCCCACATCCACGTCACCGTCGCCGAAGCCCTCGGCGCGATCCGGTCGCCGTCCCGGCGCGAGAAGATCCGCTACCGTTCCGCGCAATGGGCACATGGGCCCAACATCGTCGAACACCATCCGCACGGCGAGAAGTGGATGGGGTTCGCCGCCGCCAAGGAGCTTGCGGAGATATCGCGAGGCATCGCGCTCGTTTCACTGCCGGGTCACACCCGCGGCCACACCTGTGTGGCCGTCGACGCAGGCCACCGGTGGGTGCTGCACGCCGGCGACGCGTTCTATCACTACGGCACCCTCGACGGCCACTCTCGCGTGCCACGGGCGCTGACGGCGATGGAGACCCTCGTGGCCTTCGATCGAAAAACGGTGCAGGACAACCACGCTCGGCTTGCCGAGCTGTACCAGCGCCAGGATCCCGATTTGCTCATCGTCTGCGCACATGACCCGACACTTCTCGAACAGGCGCGGGCGACAGCTTGAGAAGGAGCCCTAAGGCACCAACACGACCTTGCCGACGTTCTCACGCGCCGCCAGGATGCGGTGGGCCTCACCGGCTTTGGCGAACGGCACCGCCGCATGAACGACGGGCTTAACGACGCCGTCGGAAATGGCGCTCGACAGCGGCTCAATCCACGGTTGCAACGTGCCGCGATCGTCCCACAACGCAAGCATGTTCAGCCCGATCACGGCCTTGGACTCCTGGAGTTGCTTGATCAGGTTGAAACCGCGCAGCATCGACAACAGTTGCGGTAGCGCAGTGCGCAGCGACCGCTTCTCACCCTGTTGCATGGCGGAAGCGCCATAACCGACGAGCCTGCCCCCCGGACGAAGCAGGCCGTATGAGCGCTTGAGGGACTTGCCGCCGATGGCATCCAGCACAATGTCGTACGGCGGCAAGTCTTTCCACCAACCGTCGCGGCGATAGTCGATGGCGCGGTCGACGCCCAACTCGGCGAGTCGCTGATGCTTGCCTGGCGACGCCGTGCCGTGGATCTCCGCACCGCCGGCCTTGGCCAGCTGGATTGCCGCGATGCCAACGCCGCCGGCCGCCGCGTGGATCAACACCCGCTCTCCGGACCGCAGCGATCCATAGCCGTGCAGCGCCGCCCAGGCGGTGGCGTAGTTGACCGGTATCGCGGCCCCCTGCTCGAAGCTGAGCGCGTCGGGCAGCGACACTGCGTCGGCCGCCGCCACGTTGACGATCTCCGCGTAACCGCCGAACCGGGTGCCGGCGAATACCCGCTCCCCCAACCGTGCTGGAGATGCGCCGTCACCGACGGCCTCGATGGTCCCGGCCACTTCGTAGCCGACGACGGCGGGCGGCTTCGGTGCCTCGGGGTAGAGGCCGACCCTGGCGAGGTGGTCGGCGAAGTTGACCCCCGCCGCGCGCACCGCGATGCGTACCTGCCCGGGACTGGGCGGCGGCGGATCCGGACGTTCCTGCACCTGAAGTACCGACAGGTCACCGTGCTTGGTGATGACAACCGCGCGCATGATCCCCGCTTCTACCCTGCACTCTTCAGCAGAAGAGTATCCGCGTCCCACTGCGGAAACTGATTCCTCATGCCATCCTCATGCCGTTGTGGCCGACTGAAGCCGCGCCTGGCCGTCCCAGCCGGCGGTACGAGCCCGCCGGTACACGACAGCGCGACCGCCTCCGCTTGGTGCGAATGCGACGCCGCGGCTGTGTAACCGCTCCCCCCGCGAACTCGTCGGCACCAGCCCGAACTCCCGAAGAATGGTGCGCAGCACGACGTTCATCTCCATGTTCGCGAACGCTGCGCCAAGGCAACGCCGTGTTCCGCCGCCGAACGGCACCCACGAGTACAGATCCGGGCCGTCGCCCAGAAAGCGGTCGGGGTCGAACCGGTCCGGGTCAGGGTAGGCGTTCTGCTGTGTCAGCGGGATGTCGACCTGAACGGTGTAGCCATGCGGAATCACCCACTGCCCCAACGGCATTGTCGGCGCGATGACCTGGCGGGCCGCGCCGTCGATGACCGGTCGATTGCGCTGCACCTCGTTGATGGTCGCCTGCAACAGTTCCGAGCCGCCCGAGTCGACCTCATCGACCAACCGGGCCAACACGCCAGGGTGCCTGCGCAACCGCTCGACCGCCCACGCCAATTGCGTTGCGGTGGTTTCGTGCCCGGCGGCGAGCAAGGTGAAGAGCTCGTCGGCGACATCGCTGCGCGACATCGCCGTTCCGTCTTCGTACCGGGACTCCAGCATCAGCGACAACACATCGTCGCGCCGCCCGAGGTTAGGATCGGCGGCGACACGATCGATGAGCGACCCGACGATCTCGTCGAATTCGCGCCGCAGGGCGAGGAATCGGCCCAACGGGCTCCAACGGCCCAGATCGGTGTGCAGCCACGGCAGAAACACCAACTGCGATCCCATCGTCACCAACGGCGGCATCACCTTGCGCAACGCATCGAACTCGCTGCCCTCGGCGCCGAACACCGCGCGCAGGATCACGTTGAGGGTGATCCGCATCGTCGAGGGGAGCACCGCGAACTCCCGGCCTTCTGGCCAGCTAGCGACCTCCTTGAGGGTTTCCTCCTCGACAAGGTCCTCGTAGGCTCGCATCCGCTTACCGTGAAACGGCAGCACCAGGAGCTTGCGACGCCTGCGATGCTCCTCGTCTTGCAACCCGAACGTCGAGCCGGAACCCAGCACCAAATCGAGGTTGGGTTCCACGTTGCGCACGACGTCGGTCCGCGTTTGAAAGAACTGCTTCACCAGCGCGGGATCGCTGATGATCACCGTCGGGCCGAAGAACGGCAGCTTCACGGTGAACGAGCTGCCGTAGCGTTTGCCCAACGCCTGCATGAACCGTCGGCGCGAGGCCAGGTACGCGAGGCCCTGAACGGGGACCGGCCACCGTGGCCCCGGGGCAGGTGCGCCGCCGCGGTCATGACACGGTCACCTCGGCCGCGGCGCTGGCCTGACTGCGTCGCCGTAGGACCGACTCGAGCCGGCCCAGCAGGTCGTAGTACCGCGTCGGCGCCAGGCGCCCGAGAGTGTCGAACAAATAGGCATCGGGTCCGACGAGGATGCGCGCCTTGCCCTGCTCCACTCCGCGGTGAATGATCTCGGCGGCCTTGTCCGGCTGCGTAAGTGTGATGGCGGCGAACTCCTGCACCAGCTGTTCGTGGCTGCGGCCGCGGCCATCGGGATCCTTGCGGAAGCGGGCGTTGCGCACGATGTTGGTGTCGATGCCACCGGGGTGGACATTGATGGCGGTCACGCCAGTGCCGCGCAACTCCTGGCGAAGCGAATCGGTGAAGCCGCGGACGGCGAATTTCGCGGAGCAGTAAGCGCTTTGGTTGGGCATGCCGACCAGGCCGAATACGCTCGACGTGTTGACGATCGCGCCTTCGTCCTGCTCGACGAGGATCGGCAGGAATGCGCGAGTCCCGTTGACCACACCGTGGAAGTTGATGTTCCACAGCCAGTTGTCGTCCTCGGCAACGGCGTCCAGCACGCTGGAGGCCACGGCCACGCCGGCGTTGTTGAACACCGCGCCGATCGGCCGGGGCGCCCAGTCGCGCACCTGGCCTGCGAACTCACGCTGCGCTTCCGCGTCGCTCACGTCGAGCACCCGCAGCAGAGCCGGTCCGCGCAGCGAAGCCTCGGTCTCCTTGAGACCCTTCTCGTCGATGTCGGCGATGGCGACGGGGCAGCTATGCGCCGAAAGCCGTTGCGCCAGAGCCCGGCCGATGCCGGACGCCGCGCCGGTGATGACGACCGTACGGCCGCTTATTGTCCTGCCCTGGGGCTTGCTCATGCGTGCTCCTCGAGTTCGGCGTGGGTGACTTGGGCGGCGCGGTGAACCGCGAATCCAACAGAAGTGGCATGTTCGGTGATGAGGTCGATGATTCGGCCCCACGCGCCGATGGGCAGATCGTGGCCGAGGCCGGCGATGGTCTGCAGGCGGGCACCGGGGATCGCTTGTGCGGTTGCCGAGCCGCCCGTTGGATGCACCATCCGGTCGCGGTCGCCGTGGACGACCAGGGTAGGGACGTCAATGCGGCGAAGTTCGGCGGTGCGATCCCCCGACGCGAAGATGCCTGTCAGCTGACGGACGATGCCACCAGGGCTGGAATCCCGGTCCCAGGCCACCCCGGCGTACTCCCGGACCGCTTGCTCGTCGAACGGAAAGCCGTGAGACCCGATGTGGGAGAACATCTTCGCGGCGCGGTCCATCGCCTCGGCCCGCGTCCGCGGCGGGCGGGAGGTAAACATCCGCCGCCAGGTCGATAGCGCAGGGCGGCCCAGACGGGGCGCGCCGGTGGTCGACATGATAGACGTCAACGTGCGAACCCGGCCCGGATAGTGCGCCGCGACGGACTGGGCGATCATCCCGCCCATCGAGATGCCGACCAGATGGGCATCGGCGTAGCCGAGCGCATCAAGCAGTCCGACGGTGTCGCGCGTCATGTCGCCGAGGTGATACTGCCTGCGGCGGTCGCCACCCCGAAATATCGACACCGGGTTCGGCGGCGGATAGCTCATGTGGGTGGACCGGCCTGCGTCACGGTTGTCGAAACGTGTCACTCGATAGCCGCGTCCGGCCATGGCGGTGACGAAATCGGTTGGCCATGAGTGCAGCTGCTGCCCGAGGCCGGCGATCAGCAGGATCGGCTGGTCGGCTCGGTCGCCGGTCTGGTCGTAGCACAGTTCGATGCCGCGGCCGACGTCGACGAGCACCTCCTCGCGCGCGGTCATGCCGAGGCTCGCTGGGTCTGACCGGCGTTCGATGCGGACTTGATCGTGCGCCGATACACCACAGCGCGACCGCCGTGCGCGGGTGCCGTCGCGACTCCGCGCGAGTGCAAACGTTCACCGGCGGCATATGTCGCCCCGAACTCGAACTCGCGCAGCAATGTGCGCAGCGTGACGTTCATCTCCATGTTGGCGAACGCTGCACCGATGCAGCGGCGGACTCCGCCGCCGTAGGGAATCCATGCGTAGTTGTCCGGCGGGTGGCCGACAAATCGGTCCGGATTGAACGTCTTGGCGTCGGTGAAGCTGTCGTCAGAGGCATGCGCAAGCGAGATGCTGGCAAGAACGGCGCGGCGCTCCGGAATGACCCACTCCCCCAACTTGATCCGGGTCTTCGTCATCCGAGCGGTGCTGTTGATCACCGGACGGGTGCGCTGCACCTCCCAGATCGTGGCCTGCACAAGCTCGGAACCTCCAGCGTCGACTTCTGCGGTCAGCCGCGTGAGCAAGCTCGGGTGGCGGCGCAGCCGCTCGACGGTCCACGCCAACGTCGTCGCGGTGGTTTCGTGGCCGGCGGCGAGCAAGGTCAGCAGCTCGTCGGCGACATGGTCGTCGGTGATCGGTGAGCCGTCCTCATAGCGCGCCTGCAACATCAACGCGAGGACATCGTTGCGTTCGTCGAACTTCGGGTCGTTGCGGATCACAGAGATCAGTCGTCCGATTATCTGGTCGTAGCGCTGGCGATACGCCGTCAGCTTCCTGCCGGGGCTCCACGCGCCGAAGTCGCGGCGCACGATCGGAGGCATCACGGCCAGCCGCGAGGCGTTCAGCACCATCGGCGGCAGCAGCTGCCGCAGTTCGTCGAGCGCGGCACCCTCGGCACCGAACACCGTCCGCAGGATCGCGTTGAGGGTGATGCGCATCATCGAAGGCAGGGTTTCGAACTCCCTGCCCTCGGGCCACGAGGCGGTCTCGCGCAACACCTCTTCTTCGATGATCCCTTCGTAGGAGGCCATCCGCTTGCCGTGGAGCGGCGGGACGAGAAGCTTGCGACGTTCGCGGTGCTCGGCGCCGTCGAGGCTGAATGTCGAGCCGGGACCGAACATCTCACCGAGCACGCCCGCCCTGGCAATGAGATCGGTGTTGGTGGTGAACAGATCCTTGATCAAGGCCGGATCGCTGACCACGACGGTCTCCCCGAAGATCGGCAGGCGCAGCGTGAAGGCCGTGCCGTATCGCTTGGCCAGTGCGGCGACCGATTTCTCGCGGGCGGCGACGAAGCCAACGCCTTGCAGGAGCTTCGGTATCCGCGGTGCCGGTGGCATTCGCGCTGGGTCCGTGGTGGCCACAGCCATGTCCTCACCTCCATGGTGGTACTCCAAGGTACCAGTGACGGTATGCCTTAGTACCGAACTTCACAACCCCCTTTCCACACGCGTCCAATAGTGGTACCGTCGGGTACCGAGACTGGTACTGAGCCGTACCGGCGATGTGGACGAGAGGCAGCGCACATGTCACGAGCAGCGGAAACTGCGGACGTGTTGATCGTCGGGGCGGGATTGTCCGGCGTTGGCGCTGCATGCCAGCTGCGCCGGGAGTGCCCCGACAAGTCGGTGATCGTGCTCGAAGCGCGCGACACCATCGGCGGCACCTGGGACCTGTTCCGCTACCCGGGCATCCGGTCGGACTCGGACATGTTCACGCTGGGCTACCGGTTCAAGCCGTGGACCGACCCCAAAGCGATCGCGGATGGGCCAAGCATCCTGCGCTACATCCACGACACCGCTGCGGAATTCGACGTAAGCCGGCTCATTCGGCTGAATCACCGTGTGGTGAATGCCAATTGGGATAGCGATGACGAGCGCTGGACCGTCGTTGTGCATCGCACCGACGTCGACGAGATGGTCACGATCAGCTGCCGGTTTCTGTACGTGTGTACCGGCTACTACCGCTACGACGAGGGCTTCAGCCCGGAATTCCCTGGCGTTGACCGCTTCCGCGGACCAGTGATTCATCCACAGCACTGGCCGGAGGACCTCGACTACCGGGGCAAGCGGGTGGTCGTGATCGGCAGCGGCGCCACCGCGGTGACACTGGTGCCCGCGCTGGCGGAATCGGCTGCGCACGTGACGATGCTGCAGCGCTCGCCGACCTATGTCGCATCTCGCCCCGCCAGTGACGCGATCGCCGATCGGCTGCGGGCGTGGCTGCCGCAGAAACTCGCCTACGCGATCGTCAGGTGGAAGAACGCATTACAGGCAATCACGATCTTCAACCTGAGCCGCCGCCGTCCCGAAATGATGAAGTCGATGCTGCGCAAGGCCGCGGTCAAGCAGCTACCGGAGGGCTACGCCGTCGACACCCATTTCGCGCCCTCGTACAACCCGTGGGATCAGCGGATGTGTCTGATCCCCGACGGCGACCTGTTCGCGGCCATCCGCGACGGGTGCGCGTCGGTCGTCACCGACCACATCGACACCTTCACCGAATCCGGCATCCGGCTGCAGTCCGGTGCCGAGTTGGAGGCCGACATCGTCGTCAGCGCCACCGGGCTGAACCTGCTTGCCATCGGGGGAATGCAGCTCGAGGTCGACGGGCACGCCGTGGAACTGTCAAAGACGGTGTCCTACAAGGGCATGATGCTCTCAGGCGTACCGAACTTCGCGTGGACGATCGGCTACACGAACGCGTCGTGGACGTTGAAGGCCGACCTGGTGGCCGAGTATGTGTGCCGGCTGCTCACGCACATGGATGAGCACGGCTACGCGGCGGTGACCCCCGACGCGACAGGTGCCACCGCGGCCAGCCCGTTCCTTGACCTGGCATCGGGATACGTCAAGCGAAGCCTCGCAGAGCTGCCCAAGCAGGGCGATCAGGCGCCGTGGCGGCTGCATCAGAACTACGTCAAAGATGTCCGGCTGCTGCGCCGGGGGCCGATCGACGATGATGTCGTGTTCACACCGGCCGCGTCCGTCCCAGAGCGGGCAAGGAGCATCGCGTAATGCGGCTCGAATGGGACGAAAACCGTTGTGCCCTATCCGCGGTGTGCACCGGGTTGGCGCCCGATGTCTTCCGAGTCGATGACGACGCCCGGCTTGCCATCAGCACCGAGCTCGACGATGAGCAGCGGCAGGCGGTTCAAGATGCCGCCGACTCATGCCCGACGCAGGCGATCACCGTAGCCGACTAATCGGGCTGAACGGGCGGAGCTAGCAGCGCAATCGATGCATGCACCGCCTCCTCTGTGACGTCGCTCATGCGGCCGCCCTCCTCGACGGTGATCGCGGTGAGTTCCTGCAGGCCACCAAGCAGCATGATGATGCGTTGACGGGAGACCGGACCGACGCCCGCGGCGCGGAACTCGCCGGTGTCGCCCAAGGCCTGAACCATCTCGATGAAGTTCTCCATCGCATCGCGTTGCAGCCGGCGGGCGGCGGCACCCAGTGACGGCACGTCGCGGATCCAGCTCAGCATCAGTGAGGACCGGGATTCGCCGGACGAGATCCAGGCCTCGATCGCCTGCCGCACCTGGCTTCGCCACGGCGCGTTCGCGTCGACGGCGGCCGATATCTGCCTGACCTGCTCGGCGTTGGCGTCGGTGAGAAGTGCGACAAAGCAGGCTTCCCTGCTGTCGAAGTGTTCGTAGAAGGTCCGCCGCGACGTGCGCGCCCGCCGCACGATATCGGCGACCGTCGTGCCGGGGTAGCCGTCCTCGGCGATGCCGTCCTCCAGGGCATCGAGGAGACGTTGGCGGAATTTGCTCTTGTCCTCGTCGGCACGTCGCTGCCCCGCCGTCTTGGCTGCCGTCACTGGGTGCCCCTCATGTCACAGGCATCGTACTGCGACGTGGTAAAACGGCCGGTGCGTCGACCTGACGTGTCAGGCCCGACACCGAAACCATGACCCGCCGTGGCACCTCTGCAATGAAATTCTCAAAAACGTGTCCGATCCACACACGCTTCGCGCTCCTACCTACGACAGCGGCCAACCGGGCAGCGACCCACACCGCGGGGAGCGCGCCATGAACGTCATGAACGACCAGGATCCGACAACCTTTTCACCGCGCGCCGACGACGTCACAACGGCGTCCGCGTGGTCGTCGAGTCCGCTCGGTGATCCGGCCGATGAGGCCGAATATCACCCGTACCGCTACAACTTTCCGCCCGACCCGATTACTTCGGCGGCCTGGTCGAAGTCCATCAGCAAGGCAACCCTTGCCGCGGGCCTAGTCACCCACAACTGCGCCCCATCAGCAACCAGCTCCTCGACTAACCCAAACGCCAACCCGCGGACAGCCAAGCTGAGCATCAGCGACCGATGCGGGCCGGACGCCGCGGTGATTACGCGGCGGTCCAGCTGATCTGCGGTGCCCGCACACGCGCGCATACCGGATCGCCCTTGGCGTCGGTCAGACCCAGGCGGCCCACCAGCAGCCCGGACTTCGCGGCCGAGTCGAGGACGTCGGGGGGCACGTCCTCAAGCATCAGCTTCGCGCGCCGAAACAGGCTGAAGTGGCCGGCACCATCGACAGTGCCCCAGCTCAGGTAGATCATCCGCCCGCCCGGGGGCCCCTGCACATAGGGCCCACGCACGTCTGTGCCGTCCACCGCACAATCGAAGGTCCACACCGCGGTGGCGGCGTCGCCTGGATGCAGATCCAACAATTCCTCTCGGCGGTTCTTGCGCAGCACGCCAACATGGATATTGGAATAGCCCGGAAAGTCGCCGCTCGCTCCGCATTCGCGGCCCGGCAAC
>JAOPVX010000201.1 GCA_025965975.1 Mycobacterium sp.
CGTCGGTGGGACCCTCTACCCCGCAGTTCCAGGACCGGTTATGGCTCTCGCCGTCGTTGCCGCCCTCGCCGTTGGCGTCGTTGTGCTTGTCGTTGTATGAGACCAGGTCCGCCAGGGTGAAACCGTCGTGCGCGGTGGCGAAGTTGATCGACGCGTAGGGCCGCCGGCCGTCGTCCTGGTAGAGGTCCGAGCTGCCGGTGATCCGGGACGCGAACTCGCCCAGCGTGCCGGGCTCGCCGCGCCAGAAGTCCCGGACGGTGTCCCGGTACTTGCCGTTCCACTCCGTCCACAGCGGCGGGAAGTTACCGACCTGGTATCCGCCGGGGCCGACGTCCCAGGGCTCCGCGATCAGCTTGACCTGGCTGATCACCGGGTCCTGCTGCACGAGGTCGAAGAACACCGATAGCCGGTCGACGTCGTAGAACTCGCGCGCGAGGGTGGACGCGAGGTCGAACCGGAACCCGTCGACGTGCATCTCCAGCACCCAGTACCGCAGCGAGTCCATGATCAGCTGCAGGGTGTGTGGGTGCCGCGCGTTGAGGCTGTTGCCGGTGCCGGTGAAGTCCTTGTAAAACTTGGGGTCGCCGTCGAGGAGTCGGTAGTAGGCGGCGTTGTCGATGCCACGGAAGTTGATCGTCGGGCCGAGGTGGTTGCCCTCGGCCGTGTGGTTGTAGACCACGTCGAGGATGACCTCGATTCCGGCTTCGTGAAACGACCGGACCATGGTCTTGAACTCGGCCACCGCGCCGCCGGCGTGCCGATTTGCGGCGTACTGATAGTGGGGCGCGAAGAAGCCGAAAGTGTTGTACCCCCAGTAGTTTCGCAGCCCGAGGTTGATCAGCCGGTGGTCGTGTAGGAACTGGTGCACGGGCATCAGTTCGATCGCGGTCACGTTCAGCGACTTGAGGTGGTCGATGACCGCCGGGTGACCCAACCCGGCGTAGGTGCCGCGCTGTTCCTCGGGGATCCCGGGATGGGACTGCGTCATGCCCTTGACGTGGGCCTCATAGATGACGGTCTCGTGGTAGGGCGTGCGCGGGGTGCGGTCGGACGCCCACTGGAAGAACGGGTTGATCACCACGCTGGTCATCGTGTGCCCCAGCGAGTCGATCATCGGCGGGGTGCCGCCCGAGGCGAGGTCGTCGGCCTTCAGGTCGTAGGAGAACAACGCCTGAGTGAAATCGAAGTCGCCGTGAAACGACTTGCCGTATGGGTCCAGCAGCAGCTTGCTCGGATCGCAGCGATGACCCGCCGTGGGATCCCACGGCCCGTACACCCGGAAGCCGTAGCGCTGACCGGGAGTGACGGTGGGCAGATAGCAGTGCCACACGTAGCCGTCGACCTCGTCGAGGTTGACCCGCTCCTCGCTACCGTCCTTGGCGATCAGGCACAACTCGACGCGTTCGGCCACCTCGGAGAACAGCGAGAAGTTCGTGCCCGCGCCGTCGTACGTGGCGCCAAGGGGGTAGCTGGTGCCCGGCCAGACCGTTGGTACGGTCGCGGGCTCGGCGGAGGCCATCAGCCAACCCGCCAGCCGGTGGCAACGGCGATCTGGTGTGCGAGCTCTCCTGCCATGGTGCGCATGTAGGTGGTCGAGATGTGGTGGGCGTCGCGATACAGCAACACGTTTCCCTCCACGGCGCGGCACAGATCCTTGCGGCACACCGCATCACTCATGTCGAGCGGCTTCAGCAGCGGAAACTGCGCGACGAAATCCAATGTCGGGTTGTGATCCGACAGTACGTCGGATCTCTTGATCCCGCAGGAGATCGCGTTGCCGCCGTCGGCCAGACAGTCGGCCGGGAAGTAGGGCTGCCCGTTGCGTACCAGCCACGGGGTGTCCCGCATGGCAAGGATCGGAATGTTGTTGTCCGACAACGTTTGCCAGATGCCGGTGTAGGTCGCTGGCATCACATCGCCTGGTTTGATGTTCCACGGTCGGGTCGAGGTGGTGAACACGAAGTCCGGGTGATCGGCGATGAGCCTGGGCATCACGCGCTCATTCCACTCGTGGCACCCCGGATACGGGCGGTTGTCGCCCATCACCAGAGGCACTTGCTCCGTGGTCAGCGGGCAGCCCATTTTCATGTACGTCACCACCTTGAAGTGGTACAGCCGGCCCAACAGATCGAGCGCAGTGATCCAGTGCTCGGCATGAGATCCGCCGGCCAGTGCGATGCTCCGGTGTGCCGCCTTGTCGCCGAACGTGCAGTTGATGACGTCGGAAGTGGCGAAATCGCTGATGCAGCCGTCGGTGGTGGTCTCAGGCAGGTCCTCCCTGGCCTCCAGCACCGTCGGGCGCATCGGCAGCTTGGGTACCTTGACGTTGTTGATCAGCGCCCTGGCGCCGGGATAGTCGAGTGCCGAAAGACCCGCCAGCTCTTTACCATTGGCGCGCTGCACGGTGACGTGCTCGCGCCACGTGAACGAGGTGGCCGTCAGCGCCACACCAAGCAGCCCGACTATCGAGCCCAGCACGATGGTGGGCCTTCGCAGTCGAACCCGCAGCGGGACCTTCGGGGTGCGCGTCGCCGACCGCTCGGCGGGGGAGGTCTTGTACCGCAGCGGATTCTCCACGTAGCGCGTCGTCAGCCAGGCAAGCAGGCCGGAGAGCAGCAGCACCACGGCGCCTTCGACGAAGTTCACCCGCGCGCGCCCGGTGTACGACAGCCAGAAGATCAGCAGCGGCCAGTGCCACAGGTACAGCGAGTACGCCATCGCCCCGAGCGAGGCGAACGGCACGGTGGCCAGCAACCGGTTGGGGGCGGGCAGCCTGCCTGCCGTGCTCGCGTCGGCCTGCCGGTTGGCGGCCGACAGGATTAACAGCATGGTGGCGCCGACGGGCACCAGCGCCCACGGCCCTGGAAACTCCTTGACGCCGTCGATCAGCGCGCCACACGACAGGATCGCTGCCAGCGCGACCACCGCGACCGACGTGCGCAGCCACATCGGCCAGCGCACGTAAGGCACCACGGCACCGACAAGGGCGCCAAGCAGCAGCTCCCAGGCCCTGGCGAAGCTGTTGTAGTAGGCGGTCGCCTGATCCGCGTCGTGAGCAAATATCGCGTAGATGAACGACGCGATGGTCAGCGAGCCCAGCAGCGCAACGAACGCATTCCGCATGGACTTGCCGAGACGCTCACGGAACAGATAAGCGAACGAGAAGATCAGTGCCAGAAACGCGATGTAGAACTGTCCCTGCACGGACATCGACCAGATGTGCTGCAGCGGACTGACCGCCTCACCGGCGCGAAGGTAGTCCGATGCGGTGTTCGCGAGCTCCCAGTTCTGGAAGTACCCGAGGCTTGCCAAGCTCTGGTCAGCAAACGTCTCCCAGCGCGTCTCCGGTTGGATGAGGATCGTCAGCACCGCCGATGCGGCGAGCACCACGACGAGCGCAGGTAACAGCCGGCGAACCAGTCGGGTGAATTCGGGAACGGGCAACAGCGCCGCGCCCGGCGTCAGCGCCGTGCGCAGCAGACGCCCGCCGAAGAAGAAGCCCGACAACGCCAAGAAGACGTCAACGCCACCCGAAACCCGGCCAAACCACACGTGAAACACCGCGACCAGGGCGATCGCGAGGCCGCGCAGGCCGTCGAGATCGTGTCGGTAGAAACCCGACGCGTGCGACCTTCTCGGCGTTTTAGCCGCGCGCGGTGCGGGACCCGGATCGGTGACGGGCGCTGGCCGGGGAGGGGCGAGGGTCATCATGGTCGACGGCCAATCTACCGAAGATCGCGGGTGGACTCATGCCCCGTGCGACGCGTCACAGCCGGTGAGCAAAGGATTAAGCTCGTGCTTCGATGAGCGCTTGCGCGAAGAGACGACGGCTCGCGAAGAGACGATGGCTTCAGTGCCCGCGTTGACGCCTGAAGAGATCAGCGCGATCGACGCCGCCCACGTCTGGCATCCGTACAGCACCATCGGGCCCGAAGCGCTGCCTCCAGTGCTGGCGGTCGGTGCGAACGGCGCCTGGCTGACGCTGATCGCTGACGGGCGCCGGATCGACGTGCTCGATGGAATGGCGTCGTGGTGGACCGCGATCCACGGCCACGGACACCCAGTGCTTGACGCGGCGATCACCGGCCAGCTGGCCACCATGAACCACGTCATGTTCGGCGGGCTGACGCACGAACCCGCCGCCCGGCTGGCGCAACTGCTGGTGCAGATCACCCCCGACGGACTCGACACGGTGTTCTTCAGCGACTCGGGCTCGGTCTCGGTGGAGGTCGCGGTCAAGATGGCGTTGCAGTACTGGCGCAGCATCGGCCGCCGTGACAAGCACCGGCTGATGACCTGGCGCGGTGGCTATCATGGCGACACCTTCACTCCGATGAGCGTGTGCGACCCCGACGGCGGTATGCACGAGCTGTGGTCCGGCGAAAACTCAGTGATCGCCAGCCAGGAGTTCGCGCCGCAAGTCCCGACGGACTACGACGCGGCGTACAGCGAGGCGTTCGAAAAGCAGCTGTCTGAGCACGCCGACGAGCTAGCGGCCGTGATCGTGGAACCCGTCGTGCAGGGCGCCGGTGGCATGCGGTTTCACCACCCGCGATACCTCGTTGATCTGCGGGAGGCCTGCGACCGGCACGGTGTGCTGCTGATCTTCGACGAGATCGCCACCGGGTTCGGCCGCACCGGCGCGTTGTTCGCTGCCGAGCACGCCGGCGTCAGCCCTGACATCATGTGCGTCGGCAAGGCGCTTACCGGCGGTTACATCACGCTGGCCGCGACGTTGTGCAGCCGCAACATTGCGCACACCATCAGCACGCACGAGCCGGGCGCGCTGATGCACGGCCCGACGTTCATGGCCAACGCGCTGGCGTGCGCGGTGGGGGTGGCGGCGGTCGAGCTGCTGTTGGAACAGGATTGGCGGTCGCGAGTGCGGGCGATCGAGGCAGGCCTGCGCGCCGGGCTGGAGCCCGCCGGCTCGCTACCGGGTGTCGCCGATGTGCGGGTACTCGGCGCGATCGGCGTGATCGAGATGGACAAGCCAGTCGACTTGCGGGTTGCGACGCCTGCGGCGCTGCAGCGCGGGGTGTGGCTGCGGCCATTCCGCAACCTCATCTACGCGATGCCGCCCTACATCTGCACGCCTGAGGAGATCGACCAGATCACCTCGGCGATGGTCGGCGTCGCGCGTGCGTTAACCTGAACACCGTTCAAGTGGCGCGATGAGCCTGTTGGGTGAGGAGCGGACGGCACGGTGATGAGCCTGTTGGGCGAGGAGCGGACGGCACGGGCGATGGTCAGGTGACTCGCGTCGGTCTTTCCCCGCTGGCCTGGCTCGACGAGGTCGAACAGCAGCGGCGCGCGGCCGGACTGCGCCGGTCGCTGCGCACCCGCCCGCCCGTCGGCGCCGAGCTCGACCTGGCCTCCAACGACTACCTCGGCCTGTCGCAGCACCCCGAGGTGATCGCCGGCGGCGTCGAAGCGCTGCGTACATGGGGCGCGGGCTCGACGGGATCGCGGCTGGTCACCGGCAACACCGAACTGCACGAAGGCTTCGAGACCGCCCTCGCGGATTTCGTTGGCGCCGAGTCGGCGCTGGTTTTCTCCTCGGGCTACACCGCCAACCTCGGCGCGGTCGCATCGCTGTCTGGGGCGGGATCGCTGTTGGTTTCGGACGCGCTGACGCACGCGTCGCTGGTAGACGCCTGCCGGTTGTCGCGCGCCCGCGTCGTCGTGGCACCGCACCGCGACGTCCCCGCCGTCGAGGCCGCGCTTGACGCCCGCGACGAAGAGCGCGCCGTCGTGCTGACCGACTCGGTGTTCTCCGCCGACGGGGTGCTCGCGCCGCTGCGGGCGCTGCACGACGTGTGCCGACGGCACGGCGCGCTGCTGATCGTCGACGAGGCGCACGGCGTCGGTGTGCGCGGGAGCGGCGGGCGCGGACTGCTACACGAGGTCGGCCTTGCCGGCGCTCCCGACGTGGTGATGACGACGACGCTGTCCAAGGCGCTGGGCAGCCAGGGCGGTGTGGTGCTCGGACCCGCGGCGGTGCGTGCCCACTTGATCGACGCCGCGCGACCGTTCATCTTCGACACCGGGCTTGCCCCCGCCGCTGTCGGCGCCGCGAGGGCCGCGCTGCGGGTGCTCATCGACGAGCCATGGCGCGCGCGGGCCGTGCTGGATCACGCGTCGGCGCTTGCCGAGATGTGCGACGTGGATGACCGGCCCGAGTCCGCGGTGGTGTCGGTCATTCTGGGCGAGCCCGAGGTGGCGCTGGCCGCCGCGGTGGCGTGCGGAGACCGGGGCGTGCGGGTCGGCTGCTTCCGTCCGCCGACCGTCCCTGCCGGCACGTCGCGGCTGCGGCTGACGGCGCGGGCGTCATTGTCCGACGACGAAATGGCGCTGGCCCGCGAGGTGCTCACCGAAGTGCTCGCAGTCCGCAAGTGAGCGTCCTGGTCGTCACGGGCACCGACACCGGCGTCGGCAAGACGGTGGCGACCGCGGCGCTGGCGTGTCATGCGCGGCTGGCCGGCGTCGACGTCGCGGTGTGCAAACCCGTGCAGACCGGCAGCCCCCGCGACGACGACCTCGCCGACGTGGCGCGGCTGTCCGGGGTGAGCGCGCTGCACGGCACATGGTGTTATCCCGAACCGCTGGCACCCGCTGCGGCCGCCCAGCGCGCAGGCATGGCGCTGCCGACGCGTGTCGAGCTGGTGGCGTCGATCGCGTCGGTCGACGCCGCGCTGACCCTGGTCGAGGGTGCGGGCGGGCTGGTGGTCGAACTGGGTGCCGGCGGGGTGACGCTACGCGACGTCGCGCGCGACCTGGCCGCGCCGGTGTTGGTCGTCGTTTCGCCGGGACTCGGCACGCTGAACCACACCACACTCACACTGGAAGCACTTGCCGGCCAAGGGATTCCATGTGCTGGACTGGTGATCGGAGCGTGGCCGCGCGAACCGGGTGCGGCCGAGGCCGGCAATCGCGACGCGCTCGGTCTGCTGGCTCCGGTGCGGGCAGTGCTGCCAGCGGGTGCGGGGACGATGAGCGCGGCCGAGTTCGAGTCGATGAGCGCGGCCGCATTCGACACGCATTGGGTCACGAGCCTGGCCCGCTGATGGTGCACTCCGTCGAGCTGGTCTTCGACCCGGATACCGAGGCCGCGGTCCGGCACATTTGGGACGGGTTGCGCCAGGCCGCGATCCCCAGTCAGGCGCCTGCGAGCAGGCCCCACGCCACGCTGACGGTTGCCGAGCGGATCGATCCCGAGGTGGGTGAGCTGCTGAGGCCGCTCGTCGCGCGGTTCCCGCTGGCATGCCGGATCGGTGTGCCGCTGTTGTTCGGCAGGAGCAAGGCGGTGCTCGCCCGGCTGGTGGTGCCGACCGCGGAGCTGCTGGCAGTGCACGCGGACGTGCACCGGTTGTGCCTGCCGTATCTACATCCCGGTCCGATGCCCAACGCGCTGCCGGGCGGGTGGACCGCCCATGTCACGATGGCGCGACGAGTCGTGCCTGGCCAGCTGGGTCGGGCGTGGCGGATCGCGGGTAAGCCGACGGAGATCGTCGGCAGCATCGTGGGGTTGCGCCGCTGGGACGGCAACGCCAAGCGCGAGTATCCGATCAACTGATCGATGCCGCAACCTTTTTCGGTACGCACATCCGCCAGGCGTCGATCACCAACTCACGCAGCTCGTCGAGGTCGATCGCGGCAAGCCGGACGTGAATCCAGTTGTATCTCATGTCCGACTTGCGCGGCAGCATGAACTTGTCGGGCTCGGCGGCCACCATCGCTGCCCGTTCTTCTTTGGGGAAGCCGACGCCCATCACCGTCTCGTCGCGCGAGAACGCCGCAAAGACGATGCGACCCACCCGGAACTTGATCTGGTCGCGCACCACCACTTCGTACGACCTGGGCAATGACGCGGTGATGCGCCGCACGTCTTCGACCGTGATCACGTCGCCGACGCTAGTCGCGGCCCCCGACAACCGTGTCGCTGTGCACCGCGATGCCGTCGACAAGCAATCGAAGGCCGAACGCGAACCGCGCACTGGGATCTTCGGAAAGTATCGATTGGCCGTCGGGCAGCTCGGCGCCAGCGGCGTCGAGCTGCAGCCGTGACTGCTCGTCGGCGGTGAACCCCAGCACGTAGTACACGACCGTGCGGGCGGCCAGCCCGGCGTGGGTGGGGGCAACGCCCGCGTCGGCCGCTGCGGTTGTGAGCCGCGCCAGAATCTGCGCCATCGCCTCGGACTGTCCGGCAGCGAAGCTGGCCGAGACCAGCTCCGCCCCGTCGGTGTGCGACAACAGCGCATCCCGCAGCCGACGGCAGATCCCTGCGACGCGGTCGCGCCAGCCGGCGGGGACATCGTCGACCGACTCAAGGATCCGGTCCGCGACGGCGCCGAGTAGCTGCTGCTTGTTGGCGAAATGCCAGTACAGCGCCCCCGGAGAGACGTCGAGCTCGCGGGCCAACCGCCGCATCGTCAGGTCGGCGATTCCGTAGGTGTCCAGCAGCGCGGTCGCGGCGACGACCAGGTCGCGTTTGTGGAGCTGCACACCGGTAGCCTAACCTGAACGGCGTTCAAGTTTGGCGATGAGCCCGCGGGCGAAGATGGTGCAGCAGGAGGGCGACGGGTGAGCGACATTCTGGCGGAGGCTCGCGAGCAGGTACTGGAACGCGGCGAGGGCCTGAACCAGGACCAGACGCTGCAGGTGCTGCAGCTGCCCGACGACCGGCTCGACGAGCTGCTTGCGCTCGCGCACGAGGTGCGCATGGCCTGGTGCGGCCCCGATGTCGAGGTCGAGGGCATCATCAGCCTCAAGACCGGCGGCTGCCCGGAGGACTGCCACTTCTGTTCGCAGTCAGGGCTTTTCGCGTCACCCGTGCGCAGCGCATGGCTGGACATCCCGAGCCTGGTTGAGGCCGCCAAGCAGACCGCGAAGACCGGCGCGACCGAGTTCTGCATCGTCGCCGCCGTGCGCGGACCCGACGAGCGGCTGCTGGCGCAGGTCGCCGCGGGCATCGAGGCGATCCGCAACGAGGTCGACATCCAGATCGCCTGCTCGCTGGGCATGCTGACCGCCGACCAGGTCGAGCGCCTCTCTGCGATGGGCGTGCACCGCTACAACCACAACCTGGAGACCGCGCGGTCGTTCTTCACCAACGTCGTCACCACCCACACCTGGGAGGAGCGCTGGGAGACGCTGTCGATGGTCCGCGAGGCCGGCATGGAGGTGTGCTGTGGCGGAATCCTCGGTATGGGCGAAACGCTGGCGCAGCGCGCCGAATTCGCCGCCAACCTGGCCGAGCTGGATCCGCACGAGGTGCCGCTGAACTTCCTTAACCCGCGGCCGGGCACCCCCTTCGGCGACCTCGATGTGCTGCCGGCGTCGGAGGCACTGAGGGCCGTCGCCGCGTTCCGCCTGGCGCTGCCGCGCACGATGCTGCGATTCGCGGGCGGCCGCGAGATCACGCTCGGCGACCTGGGTGCTAAGAAGGGCATCCTCGGCGGCATCAACGCCGTCATCGTCGGCAACTACCTGACCACGCTCGGCCGGCCCGCCGAGGCCGACCTGGAACTGCTCGACGATCTGCAGATGCCGATCAAGGCACTCAACGCCAGCCTGTAGGCCAACCCGATGGCCAAGTTCAACGTCTACACTGGCGAGCCCGCCGGCGGCGCAGTCCCGACCGCGGCCCAACTCGGCTTGGAACCGCCAAGGTTCTGCGCGGAGTGCGGTCGCCGGATGGTGGTGCAGGTGCGCCCCGACGGATGGTCGGCCCGCTGCTCCCGCCACGGGGAGTTGGACTCCAAGGACCTTGAGGACTTCCGATGAACGCTTGCGCGAAGAGACGATTACAGCGATGAACGAGGTCCGATGAACGAGGTCCGATGAACGAGGTGGTGCCTCCGCGCATTTCGCGGCGCAGGGCCGTGGCGATCACGGTTGCCGGCCTGACCGCGGCCGGCGCGCTCGTCGGGGCGCTGTGGGCCTGGCTGGCACCACCGATCCATGGCGTTGTCGCGCTGACCCGCAAAGGCGATCGGGTCAAGGCCTACCTGGGCAACGAGGCAGACCACTTCTTCGTCGCGGCGTTTCTGATCGTGGGCATGCTCGGCGCGCTCGCGGTAATCGCGGCCGTGTTGCTGTGGCAGTGGCGCGCCCATCGGGGCCCGGCGACGATGGCCGCGCTGACGATCGGTGCGGTGGCAGGGGCGGGGGCCGGCGCCGGCGTCGGCGCCGTCTTGGTGCGCCTGTGGTACGGCGCGATCGACATCGCGGGGGCGCCGGTGTCGCCGGAACATCGCGTGCACTACATCATCGAGGGGCCCGCGGTGTTCTTCGGGCACTCGCCGCTGCAGATCGCGGCGACGGTCCTTCTTCCGGCCGCGCTAGCGGCGCTGGTCTACGCACTGATGGCGGTGTCGACGCAGCGTGACGATCTCGACGCCTGGCCGCCGGTGGAAGAGCCGGTGATCGACCCGCCGGTCACAGCGGACGGTGTTCTACCGTCCGCCCAGTGATGACCTTGGCGGCGATCCGAGCCAACCGGGCCATCCCCACGTAGGTCATCGGGTTCAGAAGCGTCGGCCATTTGCTCCGCACCAGATGGTCGGAGAGCGGCTTGCCGTTGAACCGGTCGGTCAGCCAGCGCAGCGTCATCGGCGCCGATAGCGGGTGCAGCAGCAGATGCTCGCTGAACAGGTCGCGGTGGTAGGTGACGTCGGCGCCGCCTGCCGAATAGGTGTAGGCGAGTTCGTCGATGTCCTCGACGGAGATCAGCTGGTCGTGGACCGCCTGGACGATCAGCACCGGCGGGGTTGGCACCGCCGCGCCGAGCTTGATTTCGTTAAATACGTACTTGACCTCCGGGGTGTCGAGGATCTCCTCCAGCGGCCGGTCGAGCATGTCGCCCATGTCCTTCTTGGCCATCCGGATGATCGCCTCGGCGGTGGTCATCTTGTGTAGCCGCTGCAGCAGCGCCTTGCCTTCTCCGGTGGTGTGCGCCTGGATGACGCGGTTGAGTTCGGGATAGATGTCGGCCAGCGCGGCGACCACAAGTGCGGGCAGCCCAGACATGTGGGTGCCGTTGAGCCGGCGGAAGGTGTGGCCGAGGTCGCCGACGGGCGAGCCGAGCACCGCGCCGACGATGTTGAGCTCCGGTGCGTACGAGCCGCTCATTTCGGCGGCCCATGCGCTGGCAAGGCCGCCGCCGGAATAGCCCCAGAGACCGATCGGTGCCGACTCGGAAAGTCCAAGCCGCTCCGAGCCCAGCGCGGCGCGCACCCCGTCGAGGACGTGGTAACCGGGTTCGTAGGGCGCCCCCCACATCCCATTGCGGCCCTCGTGGTCGGGCACGGAGACGGCCCAGCCCTCGGCCACAGCTGCGGCGATAAGTAGCAACTCGAACTGCGCGATAGCGCCGGGCGCCATCGCACGCCGCCGCAGGGCGTAGGACGGGAAGCAGCGGGACGTCACCGCGTCGATCGCGCACTGGTAGGAGACCAGCGGGGTGACGGCCTCCTTGCCTCGTTCGGCCGGCACGATGACCGTGGTGGCGGCGGCCTCCGCGTGGCCGTGCATGTCGGTGGTCCGATACAGCAGCTGGGTGGCCTTGATGCGCTGCGGGATCAAACCGAGAAAGGCCAGCTCGACGTCTCGGCTGCGCAGTAGCGTGCCGGGCTTGGCATGCTGGAAACCTGCAGATGGGTCATAGAACGGGTCGTCGGCGGGAAGCTGAGGGCGGGTGCCGCGGTCCAGTTCGTCGTGCTGCGGCTGCCCGATCCATTCGGCGCCTCTTGCTGGAGCCGCGCTGCCCAAGTCCATCCGGGCATTCTTACTTAAGAGGGCGTTAAGAATCCAGTCGACTCACCCAGGAGGGCGCAACGCTGCGAATTCGTCGGTCACCCGGTATCGCGAGTCCGTGAAGCGGTACAGCGCGGCCGGACGGCCTCCGCTGCGTCCCGAGCGCGCGGTGGTGCCGGTGCGGGTGATCACGTTGCGACGCTCCAGCACACGCTGCAGGTTGGTGGCGTCGACCTGATACCCCAGCGCCGCGCTGTAGATGTCGCGCAGCGTGGAGAGTGCGAATTCCTTTGGTGCCAAGGCGAATCCGATATTCGTGTAGGACATCTTGGCGCCAAGTCGGGTGCGGGCGTGCTCGACCATGGGGCCGTGATCGAACGCAACGGGCGGCAACTCGTTCACTGGATGCCAACGAGTATCCGGCGGCAGTTCTGGCGTCGCGGGGGAGGGCACCAGCCCGAGGAACGTCGACGCGATTGTGCGGACGCCAGGGACGCGGTTCGGGTCCGAGAACACAGCGAGCTGCTCGAGGTGAGCAAGTTCACGCAGATCGACCTTCTCGGCGAGTTGGCGGCGAACCGAGCTGGTCAAGTCCTCGTCGTCGCCGAGCCGGCCGCCAGGCAGCGACCACTTGCCGCGCTCCGGCTCGAGTGCACGCTGCCATAACAGCACGTTAAGGGCCGGTTTACGGGAATCGACGCCGCGAACCTGGAACACGACGGCAAGCACCTCATGAGCGGTGCTAATATGGGACATGTTTTCGATTATAAGTCGAAAACCTCGGACGGGAGTGAGGAGGCGGCCATGACGGTTCTTGAACGTATGCTCGCAGACGATCTGATGAACCGGATTACCTCCGGTCCGACCGGCTATTCCGGCGTCGACGGCGACGAGGAGTGGGCCGCAGAGGTCCGCCGCCTCGCCGACCTGCGCGGTGCGACGCTGCTGGCGCACAACTACCAGCTGCCGGCCATCCAGGATATCGCCGACCACGTCGGTGACTCGCTGGCGCTGTCGCGCATCGCGGCCGCGGCGCCCGAGGACACCATCGTGTTCTGCGGTGTGCACTTCATGGCCGAGACCGCGAAGATCCTGTCCCCCGACAAGACGGTGCTCATCCCGGATCAGCGGGCAGGCTGCTCGCTGGCCGACTCGATCACCGCCGACGACCTGCGCGCGTGGAAGGCGGAGCATCCAGGGGCGGTCGTCGTCTCCTACGTCAACACCACGGCCGCGGTCAAGGCCGAGACCGACATCTGCTGCACGTCGTCGAACGCCGTCGAGGTGGTGGCGTCGATCCCAGCGGACCGCGAGGTGCTGTTCTGCCCGGACCAGTTCCTCGGCGCCCACGTGCGAAGGATCACCGGCCGCAAGAACCTGCACGTGTGGGCCGGCGAATGCCACGTGCACGCAGGCATCAACGGCGACGAGCTGGCCGATCAGGCTCGCACCCACCCGGACGCCGAACTCTACGTGCATCCCGAATGCGGTTGCGCCACTTCGGCTCTGTATCTAGCCGGTGAGGGCGCATTTCCCGAGGACCGCGTCAAGATCCTGTCCACCGGCGGCATGCTTGACGCGGCTCGCGAGACTCATGCCCGTCAGGTCTTGGTCGCCACCGAGGTCGGCATGTTGCACCAATTGC
Organism: Mycobacterium sp.; assembly: GCA_025965975.1. GTDB lineage: Bacteria > Actinomycetota > Actinomycetes > Mycobacteriales > Mycobacteriaceae > Mycobacterium. Next base: position 13,403 of record JAOPVX010000201.1, read on the forward strand.
GGCGTGCCGCACCGGAAGTCGACTTCCGCGCTGTCAACGACCGCGCATCGTGCAAGTACATGAAGATGATCACGCCGGCCGCGCTGCTGCGCTGCCTGGTGGAAGGCGCCGACGAGGTCGACGTCGGTCCCGAAATCGTCCGCCTTGCCAGCGCCAGCGTGCAGCGGATGATCGAGATCGGTACGCCCGGCGGCGGCGAATGACCAGATCAAACGGATGCGGCGGTTCAGGTCGTCTGGCCGGCTACTGGCAGCAGCGTGCCGATGTCGTTGTTATCGGCACCGGGGTCGCCGGCCTGGTCGCGGCGTTGGCGGCGCACCGCAGCGGCCGAAAAGTGGTGGTGCTGAGCAAGGCCAGTGATACCGCGACTTTTTACGCGCAGGGCGGGATCGCGGTGGTGCTGCCGGACACCGAGGATTCGATCGACCAGCATGTCGCCGACACGTTGGCCGCGGGTGCTGGGCTATGCGATCCGGATGCGGTGCGCTCGATCGTGGCCGACGGCTACCGCGCAGTTTGCGCGCTGGTCGACGACGGCGCGCGTTTCGACGAAGCGTCGCCCGGGCATTGGTCGCTGACCCGTGAGGGCGGGCATTCGAGGCGCCGCATCATCCACGCCGGTGGCGACGCGACGGGCGCGGAGGTGCAGCGGGCGCTCGATAACGCCGCGGCTCGGCTCGACATCCGGCGCAATCACGTCGCACTCGAGTTGCTGCAGACTGATGGTGCGGTGACAGGAGTGCTCGTGCTCAATGACGACGGGCTCGGTATCGTGCACGCGCCGTCGGTGATTCTGGCGACAGGAGGACTGGGTCACCTGTACTCCGCGACCACCAACCCTGAGGGCTCGACGGGCGACGGCGTCGCATTGGCGATGTGGGCAACCCTGCCGATCAGTGATCTCGAGTTCATTCAATTCCACCCGACCATGTTGTTCGACGGCGATGCCCGCGGCCGACGCCCGCTGATCACCGAGGCGGTCCGGGGTGAGGGCGCGGTTTTGATTGATCGGCAAGGGAGTTCGGTGACAGCCGGAGTGCATCCGATGGGCGATCTCGCACCGCGGGACGTGGTGGCCGCCGCGATCGACGCCCGGCTGGCCGTTACGGGCGATCCGTGTGTGTATCTCGACGCACGCGGCATCGCCGGCTTCAAGCGGCGATTCCCCACCGTGACGTCGGCCTGCCGGGCCGCCGGCATCGATCCGACGCGCGAACCGATCCCTGTCGTGCCTGGCGCGCACTACAGCTGCGGCGGCGTGCTGACCGATGTGTACGGGCGCACGGAGTTGGCCGGCCTGTTCGCGGCTGGGGAGGTGGCCCGTACGGGCTTGCATGGTGCGAACCGGTTGGCGTCCAACAGCCTTCTGGAAGGTCTGGTCGTCGGCGGCCGGGCGGGTAACGCGGCCGTCGAGCACGCCGTGGATGCCGGGCCGCGCCGTGCGCTGCTGCCCGAACGGTCCACGCGCCGTGCGCTGCCGCGCGCCGATCTGCAGCGGGCGATGACGCGATATGCATCGGTGGTCCGCGACGGCGACGGTCTAGAGCGGCTCGCGAAGGAACTCGACACCGCGACGCCACGTGTTCTCAAGTCCCGCAGCGACTTCGAGGACGTTGCGCTGACCGCAACCGCGGGCGCCGTCGCCGCAGCGGCCATGGCCCGCACCGAGTCCCGTGGCTGCCACCACCGTTCCGACTACCCGGACACCGACCCGGCGTTGGCGCACAGCCTCGCGCCAGCGGCGGCGTGCTGATGGAGCTTCGCGCCGACGAAATGACGCAGGCTCGCTGGGTGATTGCGCGCGCGCTGGAAGAAGACCTGCGCTACGGGCCCGATGTCACCACATCGGCGACGGTGCAAGCCGGCGCGACGACGACTGCCTCGATGGTGACGCGTGAGCCCGGCGTGATCGCGGGAGTCGAGATCGCGCTGCTGGTGCTCGACGAGGTGCTCGGCACCGACGGCTATCTGGTCAAGCAGCGCGTCGACGACGGCGCACGGCTGGATGCAGGCGGGGTCATGCTGATTGTGGACGCACCGACTCAGGGACTGCTGACGGCAGAGCGGACGATGCTGAACCTGGTGTGCCATCTTTCGGGGATCGCCACGACGACGGCGGCGTGGGTGGAGGCCGTCAAGGGCACGAAGGCCACGGTCCGCGACACCCGTAAGACGCTGCCGGGGCTTCGGGCGCTGCAGAAGTACGCGGTCAGAGTCGGCGGCGGCGTCAACCACCGCATGGGTCTTGGCGATGCGGCGCTGATCAAGGACAACCACGTGGCCGCGGCGGGTTCGGTGGTGGCCGCGCTGCGGGCCGTCCGCGCCGCCGCGCCGGATTTGGAGTGCGAGGTCGAGGTCGACTCGCTCGAGCAGCTGGACGAGGTGCTCTCCGAAGGCGTGGAACTGGTTCTGCTGGACAATTTTCCGGTGTGGCAGACACAGATCGCCGTGCAGCGCCGCGACGCCCGCGCGCCAGGCACGAAACTCGAGTCGTCGGGCGGGCTGTCCCTCGATACCGCGGCCGAGTATGCGGGTACGGGCGTGGACTATCTCGCCGTTGGCGCCCTCACCCATTCGGTGCGCGTTCTGGATATTGGGCTAGACGTTTAGCCGTCCCCGCTGGCGACCTAACAGCGGCCCGCGGTGACTATGCAAACCTTCCGAACAGCGCGTGTACGTCGGCGAGTATCGCCCGCGCAACGTCCGCGGCAAGCTTGGCATCAGCTCGTGCCGTGAGCTGCGCGTGCGGCGCTGAGCAGCGTGCGCGCCGCCAACTTGGCGGCGTTGAGGGGGGCGGGGTGGCCGGCGATGCGCGACAGAATCAGCGCGCCTTCGAGCAGCGCGATCACGGCGAGCGCGGCCTGATCCGCGTCCGTGGTCGGCCAGCCGTCGGCGCGTAGCCGGTCCGCGACGGCCAGGCACCAGCCGGCGAACACGTGCGCCGAGGCGTCGCGCACCCGTGGGCTGGCATTCACCGACTCGGTTGCGAGCGGTTCGATGGGGCAGCCGTCGCGCCGATCAGCGGTCAGCCCGGCGCCCATCAGATCGATCCAAGCGTCGACGATGTCAGCGACGGCGAGGTCGCTGGCGAGGAATCCCCTCAGCCTGCGCTCGATGTCGGCGCCGACGCTGTCCACCACCGCGGCGGCGAGCTCCTGCTTGCCATCGGGGAAGTGGTGATACAGCGATCCGGCCTTAACCTCGGCAGACTCCAGGATCTGGTTCACGCCGGTGGCGGCATAGCCCTGCCTGCGGAACAGCAGGGCAGCGCTGTCCATCAACGCGGCGCGGCTTCGATCCGGGCGAGGCATGCCTTGACTTTACTTGAAAGGTCACTCAACAATACTTGAGAGCTCACTAAAGAAAGGCCCGCGATGCAACAACTGACGTTCGAGGCGGCCGGCGAATACGCCTGGCGGGACGCGCCCGACCCCGAGATCACCTCACCGGAACAGGCGGTTGTCCGACCGTTGGCGGTGGCCTGCTGCGATCTGGACGTCGCGGTTGCCGAGGGTCGATTGCCGATGCCACCGGGACATGCCGTTGGCCACGAGGGGGTGGCCGAAATCGTTGCGGTCGGCGATGCCGTCCGCGGCGTCAAGGTCGGCGATCGGGTGATCGTTCCGTTCCAGATCAGCTGCGGGACGTGCCGCGCGTGTCGCCGCGGTGCCACCGGTTCGTGCGCGTCGCTGCCGTTGATGGCGATGTACGGCATGGCGCCACTGGCCGGGCTCGACGGCGGCGGCTTCATGGCCGACCTGGTGCTGGTGCCGTATGCGGACGCGATGCTGGTGCCGGTTCCCGAGACTGTCGATCCGGTCGCGATCGCATCGTTGTCGGACAACATTCCCGACGGCTGGCGCGCCGTCGGTCCCTACCGCGGGGAATTGGCCGCAGTCGACCCATCGGATCGTCGTGTCCTGGTGGCCGGGCGGCTCTCGATCGGGTTGTATGCCGCCGCGTTTGCGTCGGCCTATGGCGCGCACGTCGACTACGTGGATACCGACGCGAAGCGGCTCTCCGCCGCCGAGAAGCTCGGCGCCACCGCGCATGACAGGCCAAAGCCCGACAAGACGTGGGACCCGTATCCGATCACGGTGCACACCACAGCCGACCCCGCGGTGCTGGCGGCGACGATGCGCGCCACCTGGCCGGACGGCGTGTGCACCGACACCGGCATCTACTACCAGGGCGCGGTCGAGATGCCGCTGCTGTCGATGTACACCCGCGGGTTGCAGTTCGTGACCGGCCGGGTGAACGCGCGGGCAGTGATCCCCGAGATCCTCGAATTGCTCACCGCGCAGTGCGATCTCGCGCCGGCCGTGGACCGGGTCGTCGGATGGGAGGACGCGCCGCACGCGTGGCCGGCGATGACGGGGAAGACGGTCTTCACTCGCGCGGGGTAAGAGGGATCGCCACTCGGCCCGAATCCGGTCGTGCGCGACCTGGGTCGGTGTGTCATGCGATGTCGGCGACAAGAACCCCAATTCTGCTTGCCTGCGTCCTCGCCATGAACGGCAGCCCTTCGGTGCTGCTTCCGGCCGGAAGGATGCGCGGATTGACGATGTGCACGTCTCGCCGAATGAAATGGACGTCGGCCTCGCCGGCGGCCAGCACGTTCTTGACCCAGTCGGTCTTCCCGTGGCCCAGCGCGATGGCGAGCACGTTGCCCTTGCGGTAGGCGGTGACGATGGTCGCGTACGGCTTACCCGACGTGCGACCGCGATGCTTGATGGTCGCCATGCCGGGCAGATAGCGCGCGACCGGCTTGATCATCGGGTTGAGGTATTTGACCAGAAAGTTCTCCACCCAGACCGGGAACATCATCGGCACACCGGGCGCGTTGTTGGGGTGATCTTCTCTTCGAGATCCAGCGGTCATGGTCATAAATCTAGCCATTCTGCTGCGCCGCCAACGCTTGCGGGGACCGGCACCCGTCCAAAATTGCACACAGGGCTGTGAAATCCGGCCGACCACAGCCGTGTGTGCAAAATTGAGCCGGCCGGCGCCGGTTCGTAATCAATTTTTGTTCAGGTCGTGCGATCAGGGACAATCGAGTCGATGGCCCCGATCACGATGACCCGCATCGACCTGCGCAACCGCACACTGAGCGCGGCACAGCTCCGTGCCGAGCTGCCGCGCGGCGGCGTTGACGTCGACACGGTGGTGCCCACGGTGCGCCCGATCGTCGACGCGGTCGCCGAGCGGGGCGCCGACGCCGCCCTGGAATACGGCGAGTCGTTCGACGGGGTGCGGCCCGCGACTGTCAAGGTGCCGGTCGGCGAGCTGGATGCCGCGCTGACCGCCCTTGACGCCGGCGTCCGTGCGGCGCTGCAGGTGGCCATCGACCGGGCCCGCGCCGTACACGCCGACCAGAGGCGCACCGACACCACGACCACTCTCGCGCCGGGCGCGACCGTCACGGAACGCTGGGTGCCGGTCGAGCGGGTCGGCCTCTATGTGCCTGGCGGCAACGCGGTCTACCCGTCCAGCGTGGTGATGAACGTGGTACCCGCGCAGATCGCCGGCGTGGACTCGCTGGTGATCGCCAGCCCGCCGCAGGCCGAGTTCGGCGGCCTGCCGCACCCGACGATCCTGGCCGCCGCCCGGCTGCTTGGCGTCGACGAGGTGTGGGCGGTCGGCGGTGCACAGGCCATCGCGCTGCTGGCCTACGGCGGCACCGATTCCGACGGCGCCGAGCTGGCGCCCGTCGACATGATCACCGGGCCGGGCAACATCTACGTCACCGCGGCCAAGCGGATCTGCCGTTCGCAGGTCGGTATCGACGCGGAGGCCGGTCCCACCGAGATCGCGATCCTTGCCGACTACACCGCCGACCCGGTGCACGTCGCCGCGGATCTGATCAGCCAGGCCGAGCACGACGAGATGGCCGCAAGCGTGCTCGTCACCGACAGTGTGCGGTTGGCCGACGCCACCGACTCCGAACTCGCGAACCAGCTGGAAACCACCGTGCATCGCGAACGGGTGACCGCGGCGCTGACGGGAAAGCAGTCAGCGATCGTGCTTGTCGACGACCTCGACGCCGCTGTGCGCACCGTCAACGCCTACGCCGCCGAACACCTGGAGATCCAGACCGTCGATGCGCGCGATGTGGCCCGGCGAATCCGTTCGGCCGGTGCAATTTTCGTGGGGGCCTATTCGCCGGTAAGCCTCGGCGACTACTGCGCAGGGTCCAACCACGTGCTGCCCACCGCGGGCTGTGCGCGCCACTCCAGCGGCCTCTCGGTGCAGACGTTCCTCAAGGGCATCCATCTCGTCGACTACGACGAGGCCGCGCTGAAGGACGTGTCCGGATACGTCATCACGCTGTCGCAGGCCGAAAACCTGCCCGCCCACGGCGAAGCGGTGCGGCGGAGGTTCGAGACGTGACGGTTGGCAATAAGGTGACGCTGGCCGATCTGCCGCTGCGCGAGGACCTGCGCGGCAAGTCGCCGTACGGCGCTCCCCAACTGAACGTTCCGGTGCGCCTCAACACCAACGAGAACCCGCATCCTCCCACTCAGGCGCTCGTCGACGACGTGACGGCCTCCGTCGAGGCGGTGGCAGGTGACCTTCACCGTTATCCCGACCGCGACGCGGTGGCGCTGCGCACCGACCTGGCCGCGTACCTCAGCGCGCAGACCGGCACCGCTCTGAGCGTCGAGAATCTCTGGGCTGCAAACGGTTCCAACGAGATCCTGCAGCAGCTGTTGCAGGCGTTCGGCGGGCCGGGCCGCAGCGCGATCGGATTCGTGCCGTCGTACTCGATGCACCCGATCATCTCCGACGGCACCCAAACCGCATGGATGGTGGCCAACCGCGCCGCCGACTTCAGCCTTGACATAGATGTAGCCGTGGCAGCCGTAAATGACCGCAAACCCGACATTGTCTTCGTCGCCAGTCCCAATAACCCATCGGGACAAAGCGTCCCGCTCGGCGAGCTGCGCCGCCTGCTCGATGCGCTGTCTTCTCAGAGCGCCGGGCCTTCTCAGAGCGCCGGCATCCTGATCCTCGACGAGGCCTACGGCGAGTTCTCGTCGCAGCCGAGCGCGGTCAAGCTGATCGACGAGTACCCGACCAAGCTCGTCGTCACCCGCACGATGAGCAAGGCGTTCGCGTTCGCGGGTGGCCGGCTCGGCTACTTGATCGCCGCGCCAGCGGTCATCGACGCGATGCTGCTGGTGCGCCTGCCGTATCACCTGTCGTCGGTCACCCAGGCGGCCGCGCGCGCCGCGCTGCGCCACGCCGACGACACGCTCGGCAGCGTCGCCAGGCTGATCGCAGAACGTGACCGTGTCACAGAAGCGTTGAGAGGCATGGGTTTCCGGGTGATTTCCAGCGACGCCAACTTCGTGCTGTTCGGGGAATTCGCCGACGCGCCTGCGACCTGGCAGCGCTACCTCGACGCCGGCATCCTCATCCGCGACGTCGGCATCCCCGGATACCTGCGCGCCACCACGGGGCTGGCCGAGGAGAACGACGCGCTGCTGGCCGCCAGCGCAGCGCTGGTCAGCTCGCAATTCGCGCAGCACGAGCCCTCGGTAGGAGCACAGTGAACCAACCTCGTCGCGCCAAAATCGAACGCAAGACCAAGGAATCCGACATCGTCGTCGAGCTCGACCTCGACGGCACCGGCATCGTCGACATCGACACCGGCGTGCCGTTCTACGACCACATGCTGACCTCGCTCGGCAGCCACGCCAGCTTCGACCTGACCGTGCGCGCCAAGGGCGACGTCGAGATCGAGGGCCACCACACCATCGAGGACACCGCGATCGTGCTGGGCCAGGCGCTTGGTCAGGCGCTCGGGGACAAGAAGGGCATCCGCCGGTTCGGTGACGCGTGGATCCCGATGGACGAGACACTCGCCCACGCGGCCGTCGACGTGTCGGGCCGGCCGTACTGCGTGCACACCGGCGAGCCGGAGCACCTGTTGCACACCACGATTGTTGGTGCTCAGGTAGACCCTCTTCGCGCAAGCGGCTCATCGGCGGCGCCCTATAACACCGTGATCAACCGTCATGTCTTCGAGTCGCTGGCCATGAATGCCCGCATCGCGCTGCACGTGCGCACGCTGTATGGGCGCGACCCGCACCACATCACCGAGGCGCAGTACAAGGCCGTCGCCCGCGCGCTGCGGCAGGCCGTCGAGTACGACCCGCGTGTCACCGGCGTGCCATCCACCAAAGGCACATTGTGACAGCCAAAGTCGTTGTGCTCGACTACGGCTCCGGCAACCTGCGATCGGCGCAGCGGGCGCTGCAGCGCGTCGGCGCCGACGTCGAGGTGACCGCCGACGCCGACGCGGCGCGCAACGCCGACGGACTCGTGGTACCCGGGGTCGGCGCATTCGAGGCATGCATGACCGGTCTGCGAAAGATCAGCGGGGACAAGATCATCGCCGATCGAGTCGCGGCGGGCCTGCCGGTGCTCGGTGTGTGCGTCGGGATGCAGATCCTGTTCGCCCGCGGCGTCGAGTTCGGCATGGAGACCACCGGTTGCGGGCAATGGCCGGGTGCCGTCGTCCGGCTGGACGCCCCGGTGATCCCGCACATGGGCTGGAACGTCGTGGATGCGCCCGCCGGCACCACGCTGTTCAAGGGCATCGACGCCACCACCCGGTTCTACTTCGTGCACTCCTACGCCGCGCAGCAGTGGCAGGGCAATCCGGACGCGCTGCTGACCTGGGCCACCCATCAGGTGCCGTTCCTGGCCGCGGTGGAGGACGGGCCGCTGGCCGCCACCCAGTTCCACCCGGAGAAGAGCGGTGACGCCGGTGCCGCATTGCTGGCGAACTGGCTGGGGGCACTGGGTTGAGCCGCGTGTCAGATGAGAGGCGTTTGATACTTCTTCCCGCCGTCGACGTCGTCGAGGGCCGTGCGGTGCGGCTGGTGCAGGGCCAGGCCGGCAGCGAAACCGAGTACGGCTCCGCGCTGGATGCCGCGGTCGGTTGGCAGCGCGACGGCGCCGAGTGGATCCACCTCGTCGACCTGGATGCCGCGTTCGGTCGCGGCAGCAACCGTGAACTGCTCGCAGAGGTGGTCGGCAAGCTTGACGTCGCGGTCGAACTGTCCGGCGGCATCCGCGACGACGAGTCGCTGACGGCGGCGCTGGCCACCGGTTGCGCCCGGGTCAACCTTGGCACCGCTGCGCTGGAGAACCCGCAATGGTGCGCCAAGGTCGTCGCAGAGCATGGCGAGAAGGTGGCCGTCGGGCTGGACGTGAAGATCGTGGACGGCGAGCACCGGCTGCGCGGTCGCGGTTGGGAGACCGATGGCGGCGACCTGTGGGAGGTGCTGGAACGCCTTGACGGCGAAGGGTGTTCGCGCTTCGTGGTCACCGACGTCACCAAGGACGGCACGCTGAACGGACCCAACCTGGAGCTACTCACGCAGGTCACCGAACGCACCGACGCCCCGGTGATCGCGTCGGGCGGCGTTTCGAGTCTGAAGGACCTGCGGGCGATCGCCACCCTCACCGATCGGGGCGTGGAGGGAGCCATCGTCGGAAAGGCGTTGTACGCCGCGCGGTTCACGCTGCCTGAGGCGCTGGCCGCGGTGGGGCAGTAGGCCCGATGGCGCTGGACGAGGCCGACCTCGACGCTCTGGTCTCGCAGGCCGCCGAGATTCTGGACGCGGCCGCCAAGCCGTTCATCGAAGGGCACCGCGCCGAATCGGCGGTCCAGAAGAAGGGCAACGACTTCGCCACCGAGGTCGACCTCGCCATCGAACGCCAGGTCGTCGAGGCACTGACGGCCAAGACCGGCATCGAGGTGCACGGTGAGGAATTCGGTGGCGCGGACGTCGATTCGCCGCTGGTGTGGGTGCTCGACCCGATCGACGGCACATTCAACTACGCGGCGGGCTCGCCGATGGCCGCGATCCTGCTCGGTCTGGTACGCGACGGCGAGCCGGTAGCCGGGCTGACCTGGGTGCCGTTCACCGGGGAGCGATTCACCGGCATCGTCGGCAAGCCCTTGCGCAGCAACGGCGTCGAGCAGCCTCCGTTGCAATTCGCGAAGTTGGCCGACTCCATCGTCGGAGTCAGCACCTTCAACGTCGACTCGCGCGGCCGAGTGCCAGGTCGCTATCGACTGGCAGTGATCGAGAACCTGAGCCGGAAGTGCTCACGGATGCGGATGCATGGCGCCACGGGTATCGACCTGGCGTATGCCGCGACCGGAATCCTCGGCGGGGCAATCAGTTTCAGCGGACATGTGTGGGACCACGCTGCTGGGGTCGCGCTGGTCCTTGCCGCAGGAGGGATCGTGACGGACCTGGCCGGCGACGATTGGACGGTCAACTCGGGCTCGGCGCTGGTCGCGGGGCCAGGCGTGCACGGCGAGATCCTCCAGATCTTGCGCTCCGTGGGCTCGCCGGAGGATTTCTGATGGACCCCAACGACCTTGCGGTGCGAATCATCCCCTGCCTGGACGTCGACGACGGCCGGGTGGTCAAGGGCGTCAACTTCGAAAACCTGCGCGACGCAGGCGACCCCGTCGAACTGGCTGCGGCCTACGACGCCGAGGGCGCCGACGAGTTGACGTTCCTTGACGTCACTGCCTCGTCGTCAGGCCGGGCCACCATGCTCGACGTCGTCAAACGCACCGCCGAGCAGGTTTTCATCCCGCTCACCGTCGGGGGCGGCGTGCGGTCGGTGGCAGATGTCGACGTGCTGCTGCGGGCGGGTGCCGACAAGGTGGCCGTCAACACCGCCGCGGTCGCACGCCAGGAACTGCTGGCCGAGCTGTCCCGTCAGTTCGGGTCGCAATGCATCGTGCTTTCGGTCGACGCCCGCACCGTCCCGCTCGGCTCCGAGCCGACGCCGTCCGGGTGGGAGGTCACCACGCACGGTGGCCGGCGCGGCACCGGGATCGACGCGATCGAATGGGCGACCCGCGGAGCCGAACTCGGCGTGGGCGAGATCCTGCTGAACTCGATGGATTACGACGGCACCAAGGCCGGCTTCGACCTGAAGATGCTGCGGGCGGTGCGCGGCGCGGTGTCCGTGCCGGTCATCGCCAGCGGCGGCGCGGGGGCGGTGGAACATTTCGCCCCTGCCGTTGTTGCAGGTGCTGACGCCGTGCTGGCCGCCAGCGTGTTCCACTTCCGGGAGCTGACGATCGGCGAGGTCAAGGCGGCGATGGCGGCAGAAGGAATCGTGGTGCGGTGATGAGGGCTTGCACGAAGAACAGGGCGTACTGATGAGGGCTTGCACGAAGAACAGGGCGTACTGATGAGGGCTTGCGCGAAGAACAGTCGGCCATGACGCTCGATGCGGGCATTGCGTCGCGGCTGAAACGCGACGCCAACGGACTGTTCACCGCGATCGCGCAGGAGCGCGGCACCGGCCAGGTGCTGATGGTGGCGTGGATGGACGACATCGCGCTGGCCCGCACGCTTCAGACCCGTAAGGCCACGTACTACTCGCGCTCACGGCAGGAGCACTGGGTGAAGGGCCAAACGTCGGGCCACACCCAGTACGTGCACTCGGTGCGGCTGGACTGCGACGGCGACACCGTGCTGCTCGAGGTCGACCAGGTCGGCGCGGCCTGCCACACCGGTGATCACACCTGCTTCGATGCCGACCTGCTGCTTGGGCCCGAGGCTTAAGCTCCTCGCGTGAAGCGGGTGGTGGCGGCTGTTTGTCTGGTACTTGGCGCGTTGGTGATCCGACGGCGCCGCGCAATGCGGGATCCTCTGGCCGCCGTTGCGGCGGATCTGCGCAGCCCGCTGCTGCCGTTCGTGCCATCGGTATCCACCGCGCGGTGGCTGCCGTTGTCTCGCGTGCAATCTCGGGTGCGCACGCCGTCGGGTCGTGGTGTCACGGTGACCAACCGTTATGTCGGCGGGCCGGCCGTCCGTGTGCTGGTCACTACGCCGTCTGACGGCCGGTCATCACGACCGGGTGTGCTCTGGATCCATGGCGGCGGTTACATCGTCGGCTCACCACAGATGGAGGCGTTTGGAACGGGGCGACTCGCACGGGATCTCGGCGTCGTCACGGTCTCGCCGGACTACCGGCTGGCGCCCGATCATCCGTTTCCCGCCGCCCTCGACGACTGCATGGCCACGTTGCGATGGATGCGTTCGAGCGCCGATGAGTTGGGCATCGATCCGAACCGCATCGCCGTGATGGGGGCCAGTGCCGGTGGCGGCCTGTCGGCAGCGGTCGCGCAGCGCAGCTTCGACGAGGACATCGCATTGCGGGCGCAGGTGCTGGTGTACCCGATGCTCGACGACCGCACTGTGCTCCGCGAGGACCATGACGGACGTGGCCGGTTCCTGTGGACGCCGGTATCCAACCGGTTCGGTTGGACGTCATATCTGGGTCGCGAGCCGCGGATGTCGGACGCGCCGGAGTACGCGGCGCCGGCGCGGCGCACGGATCTGACGGGTCTGGCGCCAGCGTGGGTCGGAGTCGGCGACCTCGACTTGTTTTACGACGAGGACGTCGACTATGCCGACAAGCTGAGGGCGGGTGGGGTCCCGTGCACGCTGGTCACCGTTGCGGGGATGTATCACGGGGCAGACGCTTTCGCGCCGAAAGCGTTGTCACTGAAAGACTTTAATCCCGGCATGAGGGACCATCTGCGGACGTATCTGTAGTGGTTATTGCCCGGGTTGCTTGTCCGATTGGGCTATTTGCTCGTCGAGTTGGATCTGTTGCTGGGCCGCCTCGTTCTGCTGTTCGTCCTGTTGCTCGGATTCCTGCATCTGTTGCGTCGCCTGCTGCAGAGCCAGCTGGGCCTGTTCATTGTCCTGGTCCTGCTGCTGTTGCGCGATGTCGTTGGAGTCGTCCGGTCCCTGCGCTGCCGGCTCGTCGGTGGCGAATGGTGCCGCATGCGCGCGCGCCTCGATCGACGCAGGCGGGATGGCGGCGACGAACACGTCCAGCATGAGGACCACCGCCGCAGCGTTGACTTTGACCCACCTCATCAACGCACGTTATCGCCACCCGCTGAACCATCCCCAGTGGTGTGCTCCCGACCTGCTGTGAACCGGATCCTGCAGCACACTATGACGATGCCCCGCTTTGCCGACCGCGTCTGCCTTGTCACCGGTGCCAGCTCGGGAATCGGCAGGGCCACCGCGCTTCGACTCGCGCAGGAGGGCGCGGCCGTCGCGCTGGTGGCGCTCGCCGGCGACGACCTGGAGGCGGCCACAGAGGAATGTCGCGCCACCGGATCTGCCGCGCTCGCCGTGCCGACCGACGTAGCGGATTCGCGCCAGGTGGCCGCCGCGTTCGATCGCGCCGAGACCCTTGGCCCGCTCTCGGCAGTGTTCAGCAATGCGGGCATCTCGATCGTCGGTCCCGCGGTGTCGCTGGCCGACGACGACTGGCTGCGGCAGCTGCACGTCAACCTGTCCGGCAGCTTCTACGTAGTCCGCGAGGCCGCCCGGCGGATGATTCCGCGGGGCTGCGGCGCCATCGTCACCACCGGGTCAGAGCTCGGGCTCATCGGCCAGACGGGCTATGTCGGCTACACGGCGACCAAGGGCGGCGTGCTGGCGATGACGCGTGCCCTCGCCGCGGAGCTGGCCGTGCACGGAATCCGGGTGAACAGCGTCTCCCCTGGCACCACCGAAACTGCGATGCTGATGGCCGAATTCGAGGCCGCGCCCGACCCCGCCGTGGAGCGGGCGGAGAACGAGTCGACCATCCCGCTCGGTCGCATCGGGCAACCGGGGGACATCGCGGCGGCCGTCGCGTTCCTGCTGTCGGACGAGGCCGGCTACATCACCGGCGCCAACCTGGTCGTCGACGGCGGGCGCACATCGTGTTTCACCGCAGGCACCCTTGGCATGCCCGATTAAGCGTCGATGCGGGTCGCCTTGGTGCGGGCAATCCACCGTCCCTCGTCGTAGCGCACCTGGACAGGGTGCGCGAAAGCGGCCGTGACGTTGTCGGTCGTCACGGTTTGACGCGCAGGCCCTGTGGCGATCGTGCGGCCCTCGGCGATGAGCAGCGCATGCGTCGTTGTGGTCGGTAGCTCCTCGAGGTGGTGGGTGACCAGGATGGAGGCCACTTCGGGGTGGGTTTCGTCGAGTGTGTCGATGGTTTCCAGCAGCTGCTCACGCGCGGCCACATCGAGACCCGTGGTGGGTTCGTCGAGCAGCAACAGCCGAGGATCCGAAATCAATGCGCGCGCAATGAGAGTGCGGCCGCGCTCACCGTGCGACAGGGTAGGCCAGACGTTGTCCGCCTTGCGGGACAGGCCCACCGTTTCGATCATGTCGTCCGCGCGGTGGCGTTGGTCGGCCGTTGGCGCCCAGCGCATCGGGATGTCGATCGTGGCGGTGATGCCGGTGAGCACCACCTCCCGCACGGTCAACGGGTATTGCAGGCGGTGCCGCGGGTTCACGTGCCCGATCGAATGGCGCAGCCGGGCAAGGTCGACGCGACCCATCTGCTCGCCGAGGAGACGGACAGTGCCGGAGCTGGGGAAGGTCACCGCGGCGCAGAAGCTCAGCAGCGTGCTCTTGCCTGCGCCGTTGGGCCCCAGCAGGGCCCAGTGCTCGCCCTCGTGCACGGTCAGGGAGATGCCGTCGATGATCTGCTTGCCGTCGCGGCGAAACGTCACATCGGCAAGTTCCAGAACCGGCGTCACGCCGATTGCCGCTGCCGCAGCACCTCCAGCGCCGTGTCGGCGTGACTGTCCATGCTGATCTCGCTGGCGATCACGTCGAGCACGGTGCGGTCGGCGTCGATCACGAACGTGGTCCGTTTGACGGGCATGAGCCTGCCGAGCAGGCCGCGCTTGACGCCGAATTGCGTGGCCACGGTGCCCTCGGTATCCGACAACAGCGGGTAGTCGAACTTCTGCTGGTCGGCGAACTTCGCCTGCTTCTCAACGGCATCGGTGCTGATGCCGACACGGCTGGCGCCAACGGCGGCGAACTCCGACGCCAGGTCACGGAAGTGGCAGGCCTCCTTGGTACAGCCAGGTGACATCGCCGCGGGATAAAAGAACAGCACGATCGGGCCGTTGGCGAGCAGCTCTGTGAGGCTTCGCACAGTGCCCGTTTGGTCCGGCAATTCGAACTCGGCTACCTGGTCACCACGTTTCATTAGTGTCACGCTACGCGTGACTGGGAGCCGGTCCCCTCGTGCCGGTCTGGGAGGATTGTTCTGTGCAATCGACCGCCAACCTCGCAATCACCACGTCGCGCGAGGACTTCCGGGCGCTGGCCGCCGTGCACCGCGTGGTGCCGGTGACCCGCAAGGTGCTCGCCGACAGCGAGACCCCGCTGTCGGCGTACCGCAAGCTGGCCGCCAACCGGCCGGGGACGTTCTTGCTGGAGTCCGCAGAGAACGGCCGCTCGTGGTCGCGGTGGTCGTTCATCGGCGCTGGCGCGCCGTCCGCGTTGACGGTGCGTGACGGCGAAGCGGTGTGGCTGGGTGTCACGCCGCGGGACGCGCCGCGCGGTGGCGAACCCCTTGAGGCGCTGCGCGCGACGCTCGAGCTGCTGAAGACCGAGCCGCTGCCTGGCCTGCCACCACTCTCAAGTGGCTTGGTCGGGTTCTTCGCATACGACATGGTCCGGCGGCTGGAGCGGCTGCCGTCGCTGGCGGTTGACGACCTTGGGCTGCCGGACATGCTCCTGCTGCTGGCCACCGACATCGCCGCCGTCGATCACCACGAGGGCACCATCACGCTGATCGCCAACGCGGTGAACTGGAATGGCACCGACGAGCGCGTTGACTGGGCGTACGACGACGCCATCGCCCGGCTGGACGTGATGACCGCCGCATTGAGCGAGCATCTGCCGTCCACGGTGGCGACGTTCAGCCGTCCCGAGCCGTTGCACCGCGGGCAGCGCACGGTGGAGGAGTACGGGGCCATCGTCGAGAAGCTCGTCGGCGACATCGAGGCCGGCGAGGCGTTCCAGGTGGTGCCGTCGCAGCGGTTCGAGATGGACACCGACGCCGACCCGCTCGACGTGTACCGAATGTTGCGGGTAACCAACCCCAGCCCGTACATGTATTTGCTGAACGTGCCCGATGATGCTGGCGGACCGGACTTTTCGATCGTCGGCTCCAGCCCCGAGGCACTGGTGACGGTCAAAGACGGCCGGGCGACCACCCACCCGATCGCCGGCACGCGGTGGCGCGGGCAGACCGAGGAAGAGGACCTGCTGCTCGAGAAGGAGCTGGCCGCGGACGAGAAGGAGCGCGCCGAGCACCTGATGCTGGTCGACCTAGGGCGCAACGACCTGGGCCGGGTCTGCCAGCCTGGCACCGTGCGCGTCGAGGACTACAGCCACATCGAGCGCTACAGCCACGTCATGCACCTGGTCTCGACGGTGACCGGGCTGCTGGCTCCTGGCAGGACGGCGCTGGACGCCGTCACCGCATGCTTTCCTGCCGGCACGCTGTCGGGCGCGCCGAAGGTGCGGGCAATGGAGCTGATCGAGGAGGTCGAGAAGACCCGCCGCGGCCTCTACGGCGGCGTGCTGGGCTATCTGGATTTCGCGGGCAACGCCGATTTCGCGATCGCCATCCGCACTGCGCTGATGCGTGGCGGCACGGCATACGTGCAGGCAGGCGGGGGAGTCGTGGCCGACTCCAACGGCCCATACGAGTACACCGAGGCGGCGAACAAGGCCAAGGCGGTCCTGAATGCGATCGCCGCGGCGGAAACGCTGACCGAACCGTGATCCGGCTGGCCCAACTGATGCTCCTGGTGTCCGCGGCGGCGCTGTGGGGGGCGTCGCGAATGGGGTGGGTCGAGGTGTCATCGTTCGACGGGCTCGGAGCGCCCAAGACCACGGTATTGACCGGGGGCTCGTGGTCGACGGCGCTCGTACCGCTGGCGGCCATCCTGCTGGTTGCGGCCGTCGCCCCGATCGCGGTGCGCGGCTGGCGACTGGGATTGCTGGCAGTGGTCGTTGCCGGAATGAGCGCGGTCATGGCCTACATGGCGATCGGCCTGTGGGTGATCCGCGACGTCGCCGCCCGCGCCGCTCATCTGTCCGAGGTGCCCGTGGTCAACCTGGTGGGCACGCAGCGGCACTACGGCGGCGCGACCATCACGTTGGCGGCCGCGATGGGGGCGCTCGTCGGTGCGGTGCTGCTGATGCGGTCGGTTGCCAAGCCGCGGCCGGACGTCGACCGATACGAGCGCCGCAGATCGGCACCGTCGCTGGCGGACGGCGCCGGGGCGTCCGAGCGGGCGATCTGGGACGCCCTTGACGAGGGGCGAGACCTGACCGATCCGGACAACAAGGGTCGGTGATCGATGGCGCTCTGGTGGCGGTTACCCTTCGATGAAGATCAGACGCGCCTACAGGAAGGACAACGACGGCCATGAGTTCGGCCACTGTGCTCGACTCCATCATCGAGGGAGTCCGCGCCGACGTTGCCGCACGTGAGGCCGTCGTTCCCCTCGCCGAGATCAAGGAGATGGCCAAGGACGCACCGCCGTCGCTTGACGTGATGACGGCGCTACGCGAGCCGGGCATCGGGGTGATCGCGGAAGTGAAGCGGGCGAGCCCGTCGCGCGGCGAGCTGGCGTCGATCTCCGATCCGGCCAAGCTGGCCCGCGCGTACGAGGACGGCGGGGCGCGCATCATCAGCGTGCTGACCGAGCAGCGTCGGTTCAACGGCTCGCTCGAGGACCTGGACGCGGTGCGTGCGGCGGTGTCAATCCCGGTGTTGCGCAAGGACTTTATCGTCCGGCCGTATCAGATCCACGAGGCTCGCGCGCACGGCGCCGACATGCTGCTGCTGATCGTCGCCGCGCTGGAGCAGTCGGTGCTGGTGTCGATGCTTGACCGCACCGAGTCGCTGGGAATGACGGCGCTCGTCGAGGTGCACACGGAGGAGGAGGCCGACCGCGCGCTGCAGGCGGGCGCGAAAGTCATCGGTGTCAACGCGCGCGACCTCAAGACGCTTGACGTCGATCGTGATTGCTTCGCGCGTATCGCGCCGGGGTTGCCGAGCAATGTCATTCGCGTCGCGGAGTCGGGGGTACGCGGCACCGCCGATCTGCTCGCCTACGCCGGGGCAGGGGCCGACGCGGTGCTCGTCGGCGAGGGGCTGGTCACCAGTGGCGATCCCCGCGGCGCCGTAGCCGATTTGGTCACCGCAGGCACGCATCCGTCGTGCCCCAAACCCGCGCGCTGACAAGTGGGCGATCTCGCCGGCCCGGAGCTGCCGCGTTCGAGCGCGGCCGTGGCCGAACCCACCATCCACGATCCCGACGCACGTGGTCATTTCGGCGTGTACGGCGGGCGATTCGTCCCAGAGGCGCTGATGGCCGTCATCGAGGAAGTCACCGCCGCGTATGAGAAGGCGCGCGGCGATCAGGCGTTCCTCGACGAGTTGGATCGACTGCAGCGCCACTACAGCGGGCGGCCGTCGCCGCTGTACGAGGCGCAGCGGCTGAGCGAGCACGCGGGCGGGGCGCGGCTCTTTTTGAAGCGAGAAGACCTCAACCACACCGGATCCCACAAGATCAACAACGTGCTGGGTCAGGCGCTGTTGGCAAGGCAGATGGGCAAGACACGGGTGATCGCCGAGACAGGCGCGGGACAGCACGGGGTGGCCACCGCGACGGCATGCGCGCTGCTCGGCCTTGAGTGCATCGTCTACATGGGCGCCGTCGACACCGCGCGCCAGGCGCTGAACGTGGCGCGGATGCGGCTGCTCGGGGCTGCAGTGGTGTCGGTCGAGGCCGGCTCCAAGACCTTGAAGGACGCGATCAACGAGGCGTTCCGTGACTGGGTTACCAACGCGGACAACACCTATTACTGCTTCGGCACTGCCGCAGGCCCGCATCCGTTCCCGACGATGGTGCGTGACTTTCAGCGCGTTATCGGGCTAGAAGCACGGGTGCAAATCGTCGAGCAGGCCGGTCGGTTGCCTGACGCGGTGACAGCCTGCGTTGGCGGCGGGTCCAACGCGATCGGCATCTTCCACGCGTTCATCGACGATCCGGAGGTCCGACTCGTCGGCTACGAGGCTGCGGGCGACGGTGTCGAGACCGGGCGTCACGCCGCGACCTTCACAGGCGGCTCGCCAGGCGCGTTCCAGGGATCATTCTCGTATCTGTTGCAGGACGAAGACGGGCAGACCATCGAATCGCATTCGATCTCAGCGGGTTTGGACTATCCCGGGGTCGGCCCCGAGCACGCCTTCCTGAAGGACACCGGCCGCGCGCAGTACCGACCGGTGACCGACACCGAGGCCATGGACGCCTTCTCGCTGTTGTGCCGGAGCGAGGGCATCATCCCCGCCATCGAGTCCGCGCACGCGGTCGCCGGCGCGCTCAAGCTGGGTCAGGAACTCGGCCGCGGATCGATCATTCTGGTGAACATGTCGGGTCGCGGCGACAAGGATGTCGAAACGGCCGCCAAGTGGTTCGACCTGTTGGACGGTGCTTCATGAGCCGGCTGTCCGGCTTGTTCGACGCATGCCGTGCGGAGCGCCGTTCGGCGCTGATCGGCTACCTGCCGACCGGGTTCCCCGATGTGCCGACGTCGATTTCGGCGATGACGGCCATGGTCGAATCCGGTTGCGATGTGATCGAAGTCGGCATCGCGTACTCGGATCCTGGGATGGATGGCCCGACGATCGCGGCCGCCACCGAAACGGCGTTGCGCGGCGGGGTGCGGGTGCGTGACGCGCTTGCGGCGGTCGAGGCGATCAGCAAGGCCGGCGGTCGGGCCGTGGTGATGACCTATTGGAACCCGGTGTTGCGCTGGGGTGTCGACGCGTTCGCGCGGGATCTGGCCTCCGCGGGCGGGCTGGGGATGATCACGCCTGACTTAATTCCGGACGAGGCCGAGGAGTGGTTGGCTGTGTCCGATTCTCGCGATCTGGACCGGATCTTTCTTGTGGCACCGTCGTCGACGCCGGAGCGGTTGGCGGCGACGGCGCGGGCGTCGCGCGGATTCGTCTATGCGGCGTCGACAATGGGGGTCACGGGTGCTCGTGATGCGGTATCGGGGGCGGCGCCCGAACTGGTGCGCAGGGTGAAGGCGGTGTCGGACATTCCGGTGGGCGTCGGGCTTGGCGTGCGGTCCCGCGAACAGGCGGCGCAGATCGGGGCCTACGCGGACGGGGTCATCGTTGGGTCGGCGTTGGTGTCGGCGTTGGAGGACGGAATTCCGGCGGTGCGATCGTTGACCGCGGAACTCGCCGACGGTGTACGGCAGAGGATTACCGCGTGACGACGACAGTTCTTGCCTACATTCCCAGTCCGTCGCAAGGCGTCTGGCATCTGGGTTGGTTGCCGCTGCGGGCGTACGCGTTGTTCATCATCGTGGGCATCGTGGTGGCGCTGGTGCTCGGTGACCGGCGGTGGGAGGCCCGTGGCGGCCAACGCGGGGTCATCTATGACATCGCCCTGTGGGCGGTGCCGTTCGGTCTGGTCGGTGGACGGCTCTATCACGTCATCACGGACTGGCGGACCTACTTCGGTGACGACGGAGCGGGACTGGCGGGGGCGCTGCGGATCTGGGACGGCGGGCTTGGCATCTGGGGCGCGGTGGCCCTCGGCGGCGTCGGCGCATGGATAGGGTGCCGACTGCGAGGCATTCCGTTGCCGGCATTCGGTGATGCGATCGCGCCGGGAATCGTTCTGGCGCAGGCGATTGGACGGTTGGGCAACTACTTCAACCAGGAGCTGTACGGACGGCCGACGACGCTGCCGTGGGGCCTGGAGATTTATGAGCGCCGCGACGTCAACGGAGCGCTCGACACGTTGAACGGTGCGTCGACGGGCCAGCTGGTCGAGGTGGTCCACCCGACGTTCCTGTACGAATTGCTGTGGAATCTCTTGATTTTCGCGGCGCTGATCTGGATCGACCGGCGATTCAAGATCGGCCATGGCCGGCTGTTCGCGATGTACGTGGCGGGCTACTGCGTTGGCCGGTTCTGGGTCGAGCTGATGCGCAGCGACGTGGCCACACACATCGCGGGAATTCGCGTCAATTCGTTCACGTCGACGTTCGTGTTCATCGGCGCGGTGGTGTACATCATGGTCGCGCCGAAGGGCCGAGAGGATCCTGCCTCCCTTGTTGGTAAGCAGACGAAGGTCGAGGAGGAAAAGGACACCTCGGTCGAGGAGTACGTCAAGGAGTTGACGGCCGTAGCCGCGACGACCGGCGTCGTCGCTGCCGCCAAGGTCGCTGGTGAGGCCGAGGACGAAGACGCCAAGGCGGCCGCCGATAAGGCCGAGGAGCCCGAGGCGCCCGAGGAGGCGGTGGCCGCGGAGCCTGAGCCCGAGGCGCCTGAGAAGCCCGAGGCGGAGGCGCCTGAGGCCGAGGCGGAACCCGAGGCTGAGGCGGAGGTGGCCGAGGAGCCCGAGCCCGAGGCGCCCGAGGCTGAGGAACCCGAGGCGCCTGAGGCTGAGGCGGAGGTGGCCGCGGAGCCCGAGGAGCCCGAGGCGCCTGAGGCGCCTGAGGCCGAGGAACCCGAGGCGCCTGAGGCTGAGGCGGAGGTGGCCGCGGAGCCGGAGAAGCCCGAGGCGCCTGAGGCTGAGGCGGAGGTGGCCGCGGAGCCCGAGGAGCCCGAGGCGCCTGAGGCTGAGGCGGAGGTGGCCGCGGAGCCGGAGAAGCCCGAGGCGCCTGAGACTGAGGCGGGGTTGGCCGCTGATCCCGAGGAGCCCGAGGCGCCTGAGGCTGAGGCGGAGGTGGCCGCTGAGAACGACGCGGAAGCCGAAAAGCTAACGGCCGAACCGGAGCAGAAGGCGGAGGCGGGTGTGGCCGAAGTCCGCGAGCCGGAGGCCGGTGAGGTGGCCGCGGAGGACGAAGCCGCAGACGCCGAAGAGCCGAAGGCCGATGAGGTAGAGGCCGAACCGGAGGCGGAGGCCGTTGAGGCCGAGGAGCCGGAGGAACCCTCGTCGGAGGTGGCCGCGGAGGAGCACGGCGCTGAAGCCGAAGAGCTAGAGGCTGAACCGGAGAAGAAGGCGGAAGCCGCCGAACCCGAAGAGCCGCAAGCCGAGGCGGAAACGGAAACCGCTGAAGCCGAAGCCCCTGAGCCGGAGGCCGGTTTGGGTGTAGTAGAGGGTGAAGAAGTTGTCGAGGCGCAGGAGGCTGCCCCCGAAGTTCATGAGGCGGCGGTAGAAGCGGCCGACGAGGCCGAGACTGTCGGCGACGAGGTGGCCGCGGCTGAGCCAGAGGAGCCGCAGGCTGAGGCGGCCGCCGCAGAGAATGCCGCGGAAGACGAGCCCGAGGAACTGCAGGCTGAGGCCGAGGACGAAGCCGCTGAGCTCGAGGAGCCGGAGACCGAGGCCGCCGACACAGAGGTCAAGGCACCCGAAGTCGAGGAGGCCGAAGCCAAGGAAGCCGAAGCCAAGGAAGCCGAGCTGTCCGACGAAGAGGCACCCGAGTCGGAGACCGAGGATGCCGAAGCCGCGGTAGAGGCCGCCGAAGCTCAACCTTCCGCAGACGAAGCGGCCGAGGAGGAAAAAGCGGTCGTCGAGGAGGCCGATTCGGCTGCTGACGAGGAACCCACAACGGGAGTTCTCGAGGCCGAAGCAGAACCCGAGGCGACGTCCGATCAGGCCGCCCCGGCGGAAGAGGCCGGCGGTCGCCTAAGCCGATGGTTGCGCAGCCGCGGCAGCCGCTGACCGCACTCATCCACAGATCGAAATTCGTCCACAGGCTGGACTTTCGAGCTCGACATATGTCGCCATATGTCGGCTTGGACGATTATTATCGAAAGTATGTTCGACTCGCTCGTCACCGCCACCGACGGCACTTCTGGTGCTGGCGCGGCCGCGGCATGGACGCGCGTGGAGAACGCGGCGGCCGCGCGCCGGTTGGCCTCGACCGCCGACATGTTGGAGGCCCGGTGGGCTGCCGACGGGTCGGCCGAGCGCGAGCAATGGTGCCTGGACAATTGGGATGCGGTAGCCGCGGAGGTGGCTGCAGCGCAGAACGTCTCGACGGGCGTGGCCTCCCATCAGTTGATGGTGGCGATGGCATTGCGCGAGCGGTTACCGAGGGTCGCTGAGGTATTCGCGACCGGCGCGATTTCGTATCGGCTGGTGGCCGCGATCGTGGCGCGTACACGCTTGGTCCAAGACCCCGAGGCCCGTGTCCAGATTGATGCCGCGCTGGCGGCCGAAGTCGTCGGCTGGGGCGGGTTGTCGGTCGCGAAGGCCGAGGCGGCCATCGACTGGTGGGTGGATCGGTTTGATCCAGGCGCGTTACGGCGCACAGAATTGAGCTCGCGCGGCCGCCACCTCGACGTGCTGCCGAACGACGATGGCAGCGGGCTGTCCCACATTGAGGGCAAGTTGTACGCCCATGACGCCGCCGCCCTGAACCAACGCGTCTTGGAGATGGCGCGCGGACTGTGTGAAAACGATCCGCGCACCATCGATCAGCGCCGCGCCGATGCGATGGGCGCCCTTGCGGCCGGCGCGGATCGGCTGCCCTGTGCGTGCAATGACCCAGAGTGCCCCGCGGCCGAGAATGCTGCGCCCAGTGCGGCGGTGGTGCACGTCATCGCGGAGGAGCGCAGTTTGGCGGATGACACGCCGGTCCAACTCGATGGTGAAACACCCCCGCGGCCCGGACCGTGCAAGCCCTTGCGCGAGATGACGCTCGCCGAGGCGTTGCCACCCATCAGCGCGAACGGCCCGGCCCAGACGAACCCCGCGGTGGTGATCGGCGGCGGGATCATGCCCGCACCGCTGCTCGCCGCCAAAGTTGCAAACACCGCAACGATCCGGCCGCTGGTTCATCCTGGGGACGCACCGCCCGAGCCGCGCTACATACCGTCACGCCAATTGGCCGACTTCGTCCGCTGTCGCGATCTCACGTGCCGGTTCCCGGGTTGTGACGAGCCGGCAGATCGCTGCGACTTGGACCACACCATCGCCTATCCGGTGGGCCCGACCTGCGCATCGAATCTGAAGTGCCTGTGCCGAAAACACCATCTGCTCAAGACTTTCTGGGGCGGGGCTGGGGGTTGGCGTGACCGTCAGCTACCCGACGGCAGCGTCATCTGGACCGCACCCGGCGGGCAGACCTACACCACTCTGCCCGGCAGCGCACTGCTGTTCCCGACGCTGTGCCGACCGACCGCACCCGTTTCATCCTCGACCGTCACGCCCGTGCCTGCCTGCGGTCTGACGATGCCGCGGCGCACCCGCACCCGCAAACAGAACCGTCAACGAAGCATCGAGGCTGAACGACGGCTCAACGACGACCACGTCGCTGAACGCAACAAACCACCGCCCTTTTAGGTGGCTGGGACGGCCCATGTGACGTGGTAATCGCGATCGTCGGGCCGGGCGAGCATGTCAGTCATCGTCCTGCGGGCGTAGGGCACAGATCGACGTTTCCTTCGTCGGTGAGATACCACGAATTGCAACCCGTATTCCATACGGTGGGGCCGAGCGCGAAACTGCCACCGTCATGCTTGCGCTCGGTTTCGGGCTCGGACTGCTCCGCTCGATCGACCCCGCCATATCGGTCAATGGGCTCATCAACACTCTGCGCCTCGTCACCGGCCAACCCTTCTGACGGACGGCTCCCAGTTCTGGCATGCTGAGTCCCATGACCGAGCCGCAGTTCAGTGGCAGCGAGAGTGGAAACCCCAATCCACCGCCCCAGCAGCAGCCGGGATACCCGCCCCCTGGCCAATATCAGCCTCCGCCTGGCCAATATCAGCCGCCGCCGGGGCAGTACCCGCCGCCCGCGGGGCAGTACCCGCCGCCCGCGGGGCAGTACCCGTCGGCATACATGGATCCGGCCGCGCCGTTCGGCCGCCATCCGCTGACCGGCGAGCCGCTGTCCGACAAATCCAAGGTCGTCGCCGGGCTCCTGCAGTTGCTTGGACTGTTCGGGCTCGTCGGCGTCGGCCGCATCTACCTCGGCTACACCGGGCTGGGCATCGCGCAACTCCTCGTCGGGCTGGTCACCTGCGGCATCGGCGCGGTCGTCTGGGGCATTATCGACGCCGTTCTGATACTCACCGACAAGGTCCGCGACCCGGAGGGGCGTCCACTGCGCGATGGCACCTAGCGCCACCTCCAGCCGGGGACGGCTCTACGGCGCGCTGGGTACCGGCGCCGTTCTCGTTGGCGGTCTGGCCTACGTCGGTCTCGGCGATCCGCACAGCCGCGACTTCGTGTTTCCGCCATGCCCGTTCAAGGCGCTGACGGGCTGGAACTGCCCGGCCTGCGGCGGCCTTCGGATGACCCACGACCTACTGCACGGCGACCTCGGCGCCGCCGTCGTCGACAACGTCTTTCTCCTCGTCGGCCTGCCCATGCTGGCGGCCTGGCTCCTTGTGCGCTGGCGCCGCGGGCAACCGTTGATGGCCATGCCCGCGATCGTCGTCATCGCCGTCGCCGCCATCACGTGGACGGTGATGCGAAATCTACCTGGGTTCCCGCTGGTCCCGACGCTTCTCGGTGGGTAGCTCCGCAGCTGCGCTGATACACTCGACAACCGGGCCGGTGCAGTCCCTGACAAAGATTTTCCCGACTGCGGAGGTACCCTCCAATGCTGTTTTCGGCATTGCCCGACCCTCAAGGCTTGTATGACCCACAGAACGAGTCGGACTCCTGTGGCGTTGCCATGGTCACCGACATCCAGGGCCGCCGCTCGCACGCCATCGTCGCCGACGGGCTCGTCGCTCTGGAACACCTCGAACATCGCGGCGCCGCGGGTGCCGAGCCCAACAGCGGTGACGGCGCGGGCATCCTCATCCAGCTGCCCGTCGAACTCCTCAACGAGGTCGTCGAGTTCGACCTTCCCCCGAGCGCGCAGGACGGCAGCAACACGTTCGCCGCCGGCATCTGCTTCCTGCCCAAGGACCCCGTTGCCCGCGCCGCCGCATGTGCAGACGTCGAGGCCATCGCCGAAGAGGAAGGGCTGCAAGTCCTCGGCTGGCGCGCGGTGCCCGTCGACCCCGACGGCGCCGAAGTCGGCGTGACGGCAATGGGCTGCATGCCCTACATGTCGCAACTCTTCGTCACCACACGGGAAAGTAACTTCAGCGGCATCGACCTCGACCGGCGGGTATACCCGTTGAGAAAGCGTGCTGAGCGCAACGGCGTCTACTTCCCGTCACTGTCCAGCCGCACCATCGTCTACAAGGGCATGCTGACGACAATGCAGCTGCCCCAATACTTTCCGGACCTGCGGGACGAAAGATGCACGAGCGCGATCGCGATTGTGCACAGTCGGTTTTCCACCAACACGTTCCCATCGTGGCCGCTGGCCCATCCATTCCGCTTCGTTGCGCACAACGGTGAGATCAACACCGTCCGCGGCAACCGCAACCGAATGCACGCCCGCGAGGCCATGCTCGCCAGCTCGAAGATCCGCGGCGAGCTGTCCCGGCTCTCGCCGATCTGCACCCCTGAGGCCTCCGACTCGGCGTCCCTCGACGAGGTGCTCGAACTGTTGCATCTCGGCGGGCGCAGCCTGCCCCACGCCGTTCTGATGATGATTCCCGAGGCGTGGGAGAACGACACCACCATGGACTCCGCCGAACGCGCGTTCTGGCAGTTCCACGCGTCGCTGATGGAACCGTGGGACGGCCCGGCCTGCGTGACGTTCACCGACGGCACACTCGTCGGAGCGGTGTTGGACCGCAACGGGTTACGCCCAGGCCGTTGGTGGCGCACCATCGACGATCGCATCATCCTGGCCAGCGAAAGCGGTGTGCTCGACGTGCCGTCCGCCGAGATCGTCGCCAAGGGCCGGCTCCAGCCCGGCAAGATGTTACTGATCGACACCGCGCAAGGCCGCATCGTCTCCGACGACGAGATCAAGGAAGACCTGAGTAAGCAAGAGCCCTACGGCGAATGGCTGCACGCCGGCCTGCTCGACCTGACGGCCCTGCCCGAGCGCGTCCGCGTCCAGCCCAACCACGAGTCCGTCGTGCGCCGCCAGGTCTCCTTCGGCTACACCGAAGAAGACCTCCGCATCCTGCTCACCCCGATGGCCGCATCGGGCATCGAGCCGCTTGGCTCGATGGGCACCGACACCCCGACCGCCATGCTGTCCCAACGCTCCCGGCTGCTATACGACTACTTCGTCGAACTCTTCGCGCAGGTGACCAACCCACCGCTGGACGCCATCCGCGAAGAGGTCGTCACCTCCATGGCCCGCGTCATGGGGCCCGAGCAGAACCTCCTCGAATCGACCGCCGCGTCCTGCCGCCAGATCGTGCTGCGCTGGCCCGTACTGGACAACGACGAGCTCAACAAGATCGTCCACATCAACGACGACCGCGAGCACCCCGGCCTCAAGACCGCCGTGCTCAAGGCCCTCTACGACGTCGAACGCGGCGGTGAAGGCCTGGCCGACGCGCTGGAGGATCTGCGGCGGCGAGCCTGCGGCGCCATCGCCAAAGGCGCACGCACACTGGTGATCTCGGACCGCGACTCGGACCACACCAGGGCCCCGATCCCGTCGCTGCTTGCCGTCTCGGCCGTGCACCACCACCTGGTGCGCACCAAAGAACGCACCACCGTCGCCGTTGTCGTCGAAAGCGGTGACGCCCGCGAGGTGCATCACATCGCGATGCTCATCGGCTTCGGCGCCGCGGCGGTCAACCCGTACCTGGCGTTCGAGTCCATCGAAGATCTCATCCGCGAAGGCGAACTCACCGGCATCGAACCCACCGCGGCCGTTGGCAATTACCTCAAGGCACTCGGCAAGGGCGTGATGAAGGTGATGAGCAAGATGGGCATCTCCACCGTCGCCTCCTACACCGCCGCGCAGGCGTTCGAGGCCGTCGGCATCAACAAGGACATCATCGACGAGTACTTCACCGGCACGCCAACCCAACTCGGCGGGGCCGGACTGGACGTGATCGCCGAAGAAGTCAAACAGCGGCACCGCCGCGCCTACCCGGAGAATCCGACCGAGCGCGTGCATCGGCGCCTCGAGGTTGGCGGCGAGTACGCCTTCCGCCGCGAGGGCGAGCTGCACCTGTTCACCCCGGAAGTGGTTTTCCTGCTGCAACATTCGACCCGGACCGGTCGACACGAGGTCTTCGGCCAGTACTCCGACGAGGTGAACCACCTGTCCAGGGAGGGCGGAACCCTAAGGGGGCTCTTCGAGTTCAAGAAGGGCCTGCGGGGACCCGTGCCGCTGGAGGAAGTCGAACCCGTCGAGTCGATCGTCACCCGATTCAACACCGGTGCGATGAGTTACGGTTCCATCTCCGCCGAAGCCCACGAAACCATGGCCATCGCCATGAACAACATAGGCGGACGGTCAAATAGCGGTGAGGGCGGTGAGGATGTTGACCGTCTCTACGACCCGAAACGGCGCAGCGCCGTCAAGCAGGTCGCCTCCGGCCGCTTCGGTGTCACCAGCGACTACCTGGTCAACGCCACCGACATCCAGATCAAGATGGCTCAGGGTGCCAAACCCGGTGAGGGCGGTCAGCTTCCTGGCTTCAAGGTGTATCCGAACATCGCCAAGACCCGGCACTCGACACCCGGCGTCGGTCTGATCTCGCCGCCGCCGCACCACGACATCTATTCGATCGAGGACCTCGCCCAGCTCATCCACGACCTGAAGAACGCCAACCAAGACGCCCGCATCCACGTCAAGCTCGTCAGCTCGGTCGGTGTCGGGACCGTCGCGGCCGGCGTGTCCAAGGCGCACGCCGACGTCGTCCTCATCTCGGGCCACGACGGCGGCACCGGCGCCGCACCGCTGACCAGCCTCAAACATGCTGGCGTGCCGTGGGAGATCGGCCTCGCCGACACCCAGCAGACGCTGGTGCTCAACGGCCTGCGGGACCGCATCACCGTGCAATGCGACGGCGGCATGCGCACCGCACGCGACGTCATCGTCGCTGCGCTGCTCGGCGCCGAGGAGTACGGCTTCGCCACGGCCCCGCTGGTGGTGTCCGGCTGCGTCATGATGCGGGTCTGCCACCTCGACACCTGCCCGGTCGGCGTCGCCACCCAAAACCCGGAACTGCGCGCCAGATTCAACGGCAAACCGGAGTTCGTCGAGAACTTCTTCCGGTTCATCGCCGAAGACGTCCGGCACTACCTGGCCGAGCTCGGGTTCCGCAGCCTCGACGAGGCCGTCGGCCACGCCGAGATGCTCGACACCGACCGGGGCATCGCCCACTGGAAGAGCCGGGGCCTCGACCTGAGTCCGGTGTTCGCCGTGCCCACCGACGCGCATGGCGGGAAGCTGACACAGCGACGACGCGTAAGAGGTCAGGACCACGGCCTGGATCAGGCGCTGGACCGCACGCTGATCCAGCTCGCCGAAGGCGCTCTCGAGGACGCGCATCCGGTGCGGCTCGAACTGCCCGTGCGCAACGTCAACCGCACCGTCGGCACCCTGCTCGGCTCCGAGGTGACCCGCCGGTACGGTGCTGCGGGCCTGCCCGACGACACCATCCACATCACGCTCACCGGGTCGGCCGGCCAGTCCGTCGGCGCGTTCCTGCCGCCCGGCATCACCCTCGAGTTGATCGGCGACGCCAACGACTATGTCGGCAAGGGTCTTTCGGGTGGCCGCGTCATCGTCCGGCCGCCCGACGACGTGCTGTTCCTGCCCGAGGACAATGTGATCGCCGGCAACACACTGCTGTTCGGCGCCACCGCAGGCGAGGTCTACCTGCGCGGCAGGGTGGGGGAGCGGTTCGCCGCGCGTAACTCCGGCGCGCTGACCGTCGTCGAGGGCGTCGGCGACCACGCCTGTGAATACATGACCGGCGGCCGGGTCGTCGTGCTCGGAAAGACCGGCATAAACATGGCCGCCGGCATGTCCGGTGGCATCGCTTTCGTGCTCGGCCTCGACCCGGCCAAGGTCAACACCGAGATGGTCGCGCTGCAGCGCCTCGAGCCCGAGGACCTGACCTGGCTGCGCGACGTCATCGCCAAGCACGCCGCCTCCACCGGCAGCACCGTGGCCACCTCGGTGCTGTCCGACTGGCCACGGCGCAGCGCGCAATTCACCAAGATCATGCCCACCGACTACCAGCGGGTGCTTCAGGCCACCCGGATGGCCAAGGCCGAGGGCCGCGACGTCGACGCCGCGATCATGGAGGCCAGCCGTGGCTGATCCGCACGGGTTCCTCGAAGTACCCAAGGTCGAGGCCGCCAAGCGGCCGGTCGACGAGCGCATCGGCGACTGGCGCGAGGTGTACGAACTCCAGGACCCGCACGAGCGGGCCGGCGAGGTGTCGCGGCAGGCCCGCCGTTGCATGGACTGCGGAATCCCGTTCTGCCACTCTTCAAGCGCGGGCTGTCCGCTGGGCAACCTCATCCCCGAGTGGAACGACCTCGCCCGTCGTGGTCGCTGGGACGCCGCAAGCGACCGCCTGCACGCCACCAACAACTTCCCTGAGTTCACCGGCCGGCTGTGTCCCGCGCCGTGCGAGACCGCCTGCGTGCTGTCCATCGCTGATGAACAGACCGGCGGCAGCGTCACGATCAAGCGCATCGAGCAGACCATCGTCGACCAGGCGTGGATGGACGGCATCGTCGAACCGCAGCCGGCCGCCATCTCGACCGGAAAGCGCGTCGCCGTCGTCGGCTCTGGACCGGCGGGACTGGCTGCCGCACAACAACTCACGAGGGCCGGCCACGACGTCACCGTCTACGAACGCGACGACCGGATCGGCGGGTTGATGCGCTACGGCATCCCCGAGTACAAGCTGGAGAAGTCGAGGCTGAACCAGCGGCTGGCCCAAATGCGCGCGGAGGGAACCCGTTTCGTCACCGAATGCGAGGTCGGCGTCGACCTGCCGGTCGAACAGCTGAGGGAGGCCTACGACGCGGTCGTGCTTGCGGTGGGCGCGCTAAGGGCCAGGGACAACGATGTCGAGGGCCGCGACCTCGACGGCGTGCACCTGGCGATGGAACACCTGGTGCCCGCGAACAAGGAGTGCGAGGGCGACGGGCCAAGCCGGATTTCCGCCAAGGACAAGCATGTCGTGATCATCGGTGGCGGCGACACCGGCGCCGACTGCCTTGGCACCGCGCACCGCCAGGGCGCGAAGTCGGTGACGCAGCTCGACTACAACCCCGAGCCGCCGGAGTACCGCGACGAGTCACGCTCACCATGGCCGATGTGGCCGATCCTGCTGCGCACTCGCTTGTCACCCGCGCATGCCGAGGGCGGCGCGCGCCGCTACGAGGTGGCGGTGCAGCGGTTTCTTGGCGACGGGCACGGCCAGCTAACGGCGTTGGAGATCGCCGAGGTAAGGGTCGAACGCGACGCGAAGGGCCGTAGGTACATCACCCCGGTCGGGGATTCGTTGGAAGTTCCCTGTGAATTGGCGTTGTTGGCGATCGGGTTCGACGGGGTCGAGCACATGGCGCTGCTCGACGGGCTCGGGCTCACCCTCAACCGGCGCGGGGCGTTGCCATGCGGATCGGATTGGCAGACAGCGGCACCCGGCGTGTTTGTCTGCGGCGATGCCCATCGTGGTGCGTCGCTGATCGTGTGGGCGATCGCGGAGGGCCGCAGCGCCGCCTATGCCGTCGACACCTTCTTGATGGGGGAGTCGGATCTGCCCGAGCCGGTCAAGCCCGGCGCGCTGCCGCTGGCCGTCGTCTGAACCGATTCACGACTATGCTCAGCAGACGTGAATAGACGCGGAAAGATCGTCTGTACCCTCGGCCCGGCCACCGCAACTGACGAGGCCGTCAGGGCACTGGTCGAGGCCGGAATGGATGTCGCCCGGCTCAACTTCAGCCACGGCGAATACACCGACCACGAGGCCAACTACAAGCGGGTCCGCGGCGCATCGGACACCACCGGTCGCGCGGTCGGCATCCTCGCCGACCTGCAGGGACCCAAGATCCGGCTCGGGCGGTTCGCCGCAGGCCCCACCTACTGGGCAGACGGCGAGACCGTCCGCATCACCGTCGACGACTGCGCAGGTACCCACGATCGGGTGTCCACGACCTACAAGCGGCTGGCCGAGGACGCCACACCAGGAGATCGGGTCCTTGTCGACGACGGCAACATCGGTCTGGTGGTCGAGCAGATAGACGGCGACGACGTCGTGTGCCGGGTCACGGATGGCGGCCCGGTCAGCAACAGCAAAGGGATGTCGCTGCCTGGCATGAACGTCTCTGCCCCTGCACTGTCCGAGAAGGACATCGAGGACCTCGAGTTCGCTTTGCGCCTCGGCGTCGACCTCGTCGCGCTGTCGTTCGTCCGCTCACCCGCCGACATCGAACTCGTGCACGAGGTGATGGACCGTGTCGGCCGCCGGGTGCCCGTCATCGCCAAGCTCGAAAAGCCAGAAGCCGTCGACAACCTCGAGGCGATCGTGCTGGCGTTCGACGCGATCATGGTCGCGCGCGGCGACCTCGGTGTGGAACTGCCACTGGAAGAAGTGCCGCTGGTGCAGAAGCGCACGATCCAAATGGCAAGGGAGAA
>JAOPVX010000373.1 GCA_025965975.1 Mycobacterium sp.
TGGAGCAGGTCGCTGCGCTCCTTGTTGGTGAACTTGCGGATCGGCTTGTCCGGGTCGAAGAAGCCGCAGCCGCGGTAGATGCGGCCGTACCAGCCATCCATGCTGTAGCCAGGGATGGTGAGCGCACCCTCGTTGAGCGACTTGCTGTCGTCGTACAGTGCGGACAGGTCGATGTCGTTGACCGAGCCCCGGCCCTCACATCGCGCGCACATGCCGCCGGTGATGCTGAAGCTGCGACGCTCCTTCACCGTCTTTCCGGCGCGTTCGAGCGTGACCGCACCCGCCCCGCTTATCGAGGCGACATTGAAGGAAAACGCCTGGGGCGAGCCAATGTGCGGTTTCCCGAGCCGACTGAACACGATGCGCAACATCGCGTTGGCGTCGGTGGCGGTGCCGACCGTGGAGCGGGGGTCGGCGCCCATCCGCTCCTGGCCGACGATGATCGCGGTCGTCAGCCCGTCAAGGACGTCGACGTCGGGCCGCGCCAGCGTCGGCATGAAGCCCTGCACGAAGGCGCTGTAGGTCTCGTTGATCAGCCGCTGCGACTCCGCGGCGATCGTGTCGAATACCAGCGAGCTCTTGCCCGAGCCCGAGACGCCGGTGAACACCGACAGCCGGCGCTTCGGAATCTCGATGCTGATGTCCTTGAGGTTGTTCTCCCGCGCGCCGTGCACCCGGATCAGATCGTGGCTGTCGGCAGCGTGCAGCGCAGGCGACCGCGTGCCCGTTTTCTTGGCCGTGGGCTTCGTGTCCCCCATGGTTCAGCGCAGCTCCTGGATGCGGACCATGTTGCCGGCGGGATCGCGCAGGGCGCAGTCGCGGACCCCGTAGGGCTGCTCAGTCGGCTCCTGGACCACCTCGACTTGGCCGTTTTGCGAGCCGGCCTGCAGCTGTTCGAACGTGTCGTCGAGGTCTTTGGTGGCCAGGAGGAGCGTGCCGTAGGTGCCTTTGGCCATCATCTCGGCGATGATGCGCCGCTCGTCGTCGGTGAGGCCGGGGGTGGCGGCCGGCGGGTACAGGACGATGGACGTGTCGGGCTGGTTGGGCGGGCCGACGGTGATCCAGCGCATCTTGGCTCCTCCGACGTCGAGGCGGACCTCAAAGCCGAGGGTGTCGCGATAGAAAGCCAGGGAGGCCTCCGGGTCATCGTGCGGGAGGAAGCTGGAGTGAATGGTGATGTCCATGGCGCTCACGCTAGGTGCAGCTCGGTGATTGGCGCTTCTCGATTCCTGATCGGTCTGGTCACCTGTTTCTCGACGCACGACGGAATCCCCTCCGTCACGCCGGCGGTAAGTTCCCGATAAGTGCTCGGCGGCATCCCGACCAGCTCGGTGAAGCGGGTGCTGAAGGTGCCCAACGACGCGCAGCCAACGGCGAAGCACACGTCGGTGACGGACAGGTCGCCACGACGCAGCAGCGCCATCGCGCGCTCAATGCGCCGCGTCATCAGATAGGAGTACGGCGACTCCCCATAGGCGAGCCGGAACTGGCGGGACAGGTGCCCGGCCGACATGTTCACACCGCGCGCAAGTGCCTCGACGTCCAATGGCTGCGCGTACTCCAGGTCCATCCGGTCGCGGACACGGCGCAGCAGCGCGAGGTCGCGCAGGTGCCGGGCTTCGTCGGGTCTGCGGGTCACATGCACGATCGTACGTCGCACGGCAGTCGCCACCGGTGCCGATGGCCACACAACGGCCACCCGTCTGATTCGTCATTGTGACTTATCGTTTGCGAATTACTCAGCGGCGGTGGGCCTTTGAGACTGCGACTGCGGTCCTGTTCTCCGGCGACCAATCCTCATGCGGTGTCCGCGGGCAGCCATGTCGACATCGTCGAACAGCCACACGAAACCTTTTACGGCGTGCGGCTTCTGGATGCTTTTGGTGAACGGGTTCGGTGCGGCTCGTTCAGTTTCGAATACGTCACGGTGACAGTTCCACTGCCCCGGTATCGCCGCTGGTGCCCAGCTCACGCGCCGCGCCTTGATCCGCCTGGCTACCGTTCTGCCGATTGCCTCTGACCGCTCGGCGGTGTTGTCGCCGCCGCTTCGCGCTCTCACTGCGACATCCGCTTGAATTGCACACGCTAAGTGCGCAAACACCGCCTCCATAAGGGTCGCACAGGCCGCGGTCAGCATAAGTGTGCGGTGGATCACACGATCGACCAACATGCACGCCATTCTTCAAGATCACTTGTACTTCTGAGCCAATGACACCGCCGACGATTGAATATGGCGACCCACAAAAAATCGCCCACCAGTTGGATCAAGCTGGAGTGGTTTGCGTTGAGAATGCCGTTCCTACACAATGGCTGGCGCAAGCGCGCGCCAACGTCGAGGATCGGCTCGTCAATCATGGCGAGCACGACCACTTCATCCGCTCGCCCGAGGGTGAGGAGCACAGCGCCACAGAAGCTTTCATCAGCAGCCCCGCAGTTCAAACACTGCTTTGGTGACATTGTGCGAGCGCGTTTTCCGGAAGGGCCTGCCGAATTGGGGCTCATCGGCTCTGCTCTGCGCATAATCGCCGGCCCTCGGGGTGAAGGCGACGCGTTTTGGTTTCACTACGACGCCAGCGTCGTGACGATGGTCGTGCCCATTTCATGCCAGATGCCGAACGCGATAACTCGGGCGAATTGGTGGGCCTGTTTAACAAGCGACCTTTTCGGCGTTTCGTTCTTGCCAACATCATCGACAAAGTCGTCGGGCGAAGCCGGTTGTATCGCCGTCACATCCTGCGCAGGCTCGACCGCACCGACTACTTGCAAGTAGTTGAGATGGAAGTCGGGAACCTTTACCTGTTCTGGGGCTACCGCAGCTTGCATGGCAATATGCCGTGCGAATCGGGGGCCTTGCGAGCCACCCTCCTTCTGCATTTCGGCCGCCAGCACGGGTCAAGCGAAGCGTTGACAGCCGCCGTACGGCTTGGGCAGTCGCTGCGCAGTCTCGGCCAGAAGCGTGCCAGCGGCTCGGCCACCGAAGCAACGGCCGCCGCTTACCTCGAAACCGTTTGATACACCAGCACTTCGATGGGCAGAACACCAGCGGGAGTGCCTGATTCGCCACGACATCGCACGTCGGCGTTAGCATCGGTATGTGACTGAGCGCGAGGCCCCGCCGGATTGGGGCTTCGACAACCGGCAGGACGACTCGCATGAAGACGACGGGTGGTCCGGGCGCGATGTCGACCGTGCGCCCGCGCCGACTGTGACCACGTGGACGGTCAACGGTCAGCTTCGCGCCTCGGATAGCAGCACGTTGACGTTCCGGCCTCCACTACGGCCCTGGTATCGCACCAAGCAGGCAACGATCGCGCTCATCGCCGCCGCAGCCGCCGCTGCGGCCGTGCCGGTCGTCATGGTCGTATTGCGTAACGGTCCCGCGGCCGGCCCCGAGGGGTCGACGTCGGTGGCACCGCAGGCATCAACCGGCGCCCAGCCGGCGCCCAGCACCGCTGCGCCCATTTCGACCAACGCTCCCCCGCCGCCGCCACCCCCGCCGCCCGAGGAGACCAGCTCCGCACCAGCTGATTCTCAGCCCTACTGGACCCCCGCAACACCGCCGTCGGAGAAACCGGACGTCACGCCCACACCCGTCACGCGCGCGCCGATCAGCGTGGCGCCAGTGCCTCGGCAACCACCCCAGAACGACTTGGCCACCCCCGGGCGTGGCCGCAAACACTGGGGCCCGTGGTGACGTCCAACGCGTTATTCGTAATTGAGACCCTTCAGCGGCACTGACTGGCTCGAAAAGTCGATCTGCGCGGCAGGATTGGCCACCGCGGTGACCATTCCCGATCCAAATGCACCCAGGTGGTCGAACAGCGTCGCCGTGCCGATGGAAATCCCGTCCGATGCCCAGTGCGAGTCCGCCTCGACGGCGATCCAGTCGTCAACGGGCAGCCGAGAGAACGCCGCTGTCAGGTCGCCATTGATGTAGCCGATGCCGTGCGTACCCAGATTGGTCACAAGACTCGTCGCCTCTGCGATCATCACTGCCCGGACGAACGGGGAGTTCTTCTCCCCCGCAAGCACTTTGATGCCGTCGTTGTAGAAGCGCTTGCGGGAGTCATTCTGATGCGCCGCAGGCGATCGTGTCCAGCCCGCTTCATCGCTCCCCACATGCGGCAGGATCGAGTCGTCCGGTGGTGGCGGCTGCACAAGTGAGATCGGCGCAGTCCACTGACGGCCTGGCGGTGCCGACGACCTGCGGTACTGCACCAGCGTGGCCCGCGTCACCGTGCGGCCGTCCTGTACCACATCGCATTCCGCGCTACGCACTCGTCGCCCGTCACGCACCACTCGGACGTCGACCGTCGTCGGCGCATTGCGCGCCGCCATGAACAAATCTGCAGTGAACCGAGTCGGCATGAAGTCGTCGGAACCGCAATGGATTTCGAGTGCCCGCCCAGCCAAGCCCACGACAGCGGGTCCATTGAGATGGTCGTCGCCCCAATGACTGTGCGCGAAAGGCATCGGCATGAACACGCCGCCCTCGGTCAGCGTGAAATGCGCCGGTTCGGTCGACATTCGACCATCGTCGCACAGCACCGAATCGTCTAGGTGTTTCGCCCGCCGTTGACGCCCAGAACCTGCCCGGTGATGTAGCCCGCCTCCTCGGAGATCAGGAAAGCGCATGCGGCAGCGATGTCTTCGGGCTTACCCATGCGACGGACCGGGGTCGCGTCGATCGTCGCCTGCACGTCACCGAGCCTGCCGCAGGCTTCTGCGTTGCGCAGCATCGGCGTATCGATGAAGCCCGGCGGCACCGCGTTTACCGTGATGCCGGCCGGTCCGTACTCCAGCGCCAGCGATTTCGTCAATCCGTTGACGCCGACTTCGCGGCCACATAGTGCGACATATAGGCCGTACCGGAATGGGTGCTCGACGATGAGATGTTCACGATGCGTCCCCAACCGGCGTCGACCATCTCGGGTAAAACCGCCTGAATGCAGTGGAACACGCCGTTCAGATTCACGTCGACCACCTTCTGCCATTCTTCGAAGCTGATGTCGGTGAACCGCTTGAACCCGTCCAGGCCCGCCGCGTTGACCAGGACGGTCACGGGCCCCAACTGCGCGCGGATCGCCGACAGTGCGGCCTCCACCTGCCCTCGATCGGTCACATCCGCCGTCTGCGCGAACTGGTCGTCGGATGGGGTCAGGTCGATCGAGGCCACGTGGTAGCCGTCCGCCCGCAGCCGATCCGCGACCGCCCGACCGATGCCCGAGCCGCCTCCAGTGACGACAGCCGTTTTCATACCAGTCTCCTTCCTTGGCATCAATCAAACAGCCATCCGAGATCGATTGAGTATTTTGACGATTCGACACTTATGTCACGCGGCGAGGAGCACGCAGACCCAACGTGCGACGGCCGGCATCCACCAGATGCTCGCGCAGCGCGTCGTCATCGAGGTTGCCCCATGTCGGTCCCGCCGCGCCCGCCATCCCGGCGAACACCATGGCGGCTTTGACCTCGCCGGCCGGTCCCGGATCGACATCAGCCAGCAGCGCAAGCTGCCGCTTGATCAGGTCTCCCCATTCGGCCCGCTCAGTCAGCACCATGGCCACACTCGGGTCGGCGGCCAGCACCGCCACAAGGCCGCGATTGCGCACCGCTAACTCGGCGTAGCCGTTCAGCATATGCTCCGCCCTTGCACGCGGCGTGCGTCTTGTCTCCGCCGATTCGACGACGGTTCGCAGCTCGTCGAGCATCGGCTCGAGCACCGCGGCCAGCAGTTGCTCGCGAGTCCGGAAATGGTGGTAGATGGCCGCTTTCGTGAACCCCAGCTCGGCGGCGATCATCTGCAGTGACGTGCCCGCGAAGCTGTGCCGGGTGAACAGGTCGACCGCGACCTCGATCAGTCGCGTCCGCGTATCGGTGGTCTCCAACGCCGCGGTCGCCATTGCCAGGTCCTCAATTCGTCGTGCGTTAGCTTTACGATCGTATGGTACTGTACTGGTCGATCGTAAAGCTAGTTATCGATGACCCGTCGGGAGCGTATCGCTCACGGCTCCCGATCGCGATAGCGACGCAGTTGAGCCGCCCGCTGAGCCATGGCGCAGTTTCGCCGGCCCTGCGACGAAAATCAGGTATCCCACTACTCTATGACCCCATGAATCGGGCTCTTACCCTTTGTCAAGCACCGATGATCATTCAACCGTCGACACAAGGAGATAAGAGATGGTCCAGTCCTCCAGCACCCCATTGATGCGGATCCAGGCTCGTCCAGGCTCGCCGGTCGAGGCCCGCTACTATCGCTATCCCGAACACGGCGGGGCGCAGCTGGACCCGGACGCGATCGCGCCCGGCCTTCGGCCGGACGTGCCCGCCGACCTCGTCTTCCACGGTGGCAAAACCGTGCCGCAAATGGTCTTCCAGAACGTATTTCTCGGTGGCCACGCGTCGTGGCTCGCCTCCGACATCGACCAGATAAATACCGCGATCACGCTCGCGATGCAGGACCGGAGGCTCAACAACGTCGTCGGACAGTTTTTCGACGCCGGCGTCAAAATGACCTGCGATCCGCGGCCGTTGTTCGTACTCGAGGAACAGAAGCCGGCGATTGTCGACGAGGTCGACGCGAAGAAGCAGCTCACCCGGCTGCTGCAACAGGGGCAGCTCTCTGACAGCGATCTCGAGAGCACGATCTTCAACCTTTTGCTACCTCCTGGAACCGTGCTCACGCTCGACCAAGACACTTCGCTTAACGGGCTTGGCGGTTTTCACGGGTCGGTGCACTTCCAGCACAATGGCCGGTCGCAGACCGCCTACTATTCGGCAAACGTCTTTTCGCAACGGATGCCGAACGGGCGGGTGAACGGAATTCCAGCGTTCGACGCATCCTGGAAGGATGTTGTCGGCACGCTATACCACGAGATGAACGAGTTCCGCACCGACGCCGATGTCGGGGACGCGATCGAGCAAAACAACAATGACTTCCTCGGCTGGATGGGGGCGCGAGGCGAGATCGGCGATGAGCCGATTAGCGCAGCCGGCCAAACGGGGAATTTGTCGCTAGTGTTTCAAGAGATCCTGCTCAGCGTGGGGGGCGGGCGCGTGCCGGTGCAGTTCTTGTACTCGAACGCGGTCCATGGCGCGGAAGGGCCGATCGACCAGCCCGACCCCCCGGCCGGTAAAGGTGCCGCCTGACGCGAACAGCGTCCACAACGGGGCCGCGAACCGCGATCCGAAGCAGTTCGACGAACCCGACACCCTCGACCCGTCGCGTCCAAACGCCCGGCGTCACATCGCTTTTGGGCGAGGGGTGCACTCGTGCCCCGGTGCTCCATTGGCTCGTGCCGAGGCACGGGTCTGCATCGAGCGCCTTCTCGACCGCACCACCGGCATCAGGATCGCCGAGGACAAGCATGGCCCCGCCGATGATCGTCGCTACCAGTACGTCCCAACGTTCATCCTGCGCGGCCTCACCGAACTGCACCTCGAGTTCACGCCCTAGCCGGCGCCGACGGTGAGCAGGCCGTCGGGCGCGTTGTCGACGCGCGTCCCGAATCGCCGGCTCATCTCGGCCACGGTCGCGTGCAACCACTCGGCGTCCTGATCGGGCGCGCGCTCGAGCCGCATTCTCCTCATCCGCATCGGCACCATGTGCAAGACAGTGCCGCATTCGCTGTCGATCGACACGAAGTACAGCAGCCGCAACTCGTGCCGAAACGCCTCGAACGTGGAGATGCCCTCGTAGTCGTCGATAGTGTCCCCACACCCGTACGTGATCAGCTTTCCGCGGTACACCTCGATCGGCCGCGGGTGGTGCGACGAGTGACCGTGCACGACATCGACACCCTCGTCGATCAGCCTGTGCGCGAACCGGATCTGCGCGGCGTCGACGTGGTAGCCCCAATTCGAGCCCCAGTGCACGGACACGATCGCAATGTCGTCATGGCCTTTGACCGCCAGCACCCGGTCGGCGATCGTGCTGGCGCTGCGGTCAGACGTGTCGGACAAATACGCGACGCCCGGGCGTTGTCGCGTCGCCGCCCAACCGTGCGGAATGCCGCTCGATCCCATGCCGCAGGACGCGATCACAACCCGTGTCCCATCGGCTAGCCCGACGACAACCGGGCGCTCGGCCCCGTTGGCGTCCAATCCGGCGCCGGCGCCGCGTATTCCGGCATCGTCGAGCGTTCGCAGGGTGTCGGTGAGCCCCTGATACCCGAAGTCGAGAATGTGGTTGTTGGCTAGCGCGCAGACATCCGGCCGGATCGCGGTCAAGCAGCCGACGTTGTCCGGATGCATCCGGTAATGCACCGCCTTGCCCCTGGCGAACTCGCTGCTGGCGGTGATGCTGGTTTCCAGATTGATCAAGCGGACATCGGGTCCGAACTGGTCAACGATGTCCAGCGCTTCGCCCCATGGCCACGCAAAGTCGATCGGTGCCGGAATGGGGCCGTTCGTCTGCTCGGCAAGCCTTATGTAGGTTCGGGCGTCGGAGACGACGGATTCGCGCAGCGTCGGATCGCCCGGGTGCGGCAGTAGTTGATCTATCGCGCGGCCGGTCATCACGTCGCCGGTGAGAAAGATCACCGTCACGGCGGATCAGCGCGTCCCGGCCACAGCGAGGTCGGCCACACCCTGGCACAGCCGTTCGCTTCGGCGACCTCCTCCAACGCGGCCAATGCCATTGGCGCACCCGGGGTGAGGATGCGGTCGATGCTGACGTCCTTTTGCCATCCGGTCCTCCCACGCGAGCCGCGGTGACCACACCGCACAGCGGCGTTCACACCCCAATAATCGCAGGTAACAGGGCTGAGAGCGGCGAGTTTACCGGCCGATGTCACGAATCGCGGCCCCGGATGCGTCTGGTGTGTATCCACCGTCGAAACGACAGGCACAACGATGAACGAGATCCTGATTCTGGGGATCGAATCTCTCAGTGTGCTACCGCAATACCGCGGCAGCGGGCTGGGCTCCGAGCTCATCGATCGACTCGAGCAGCACCTGCGCGCAACCGGCGTCGAGGACCTGATCCTGGGCGCGCTGCCCGGCAACACCGACGCCATCCGCCTCTACGAACGGCGCGGCTACCAACCGACGTGGCTCTATCTCTCCCGCCTCACTGGCCGCAGCTGAACCGCTCCCCGGCGGCTGTGAGCCACGATCTTCTGCAACGATGGAATTATCCGGATCAAGTCGGAGGGAACCAGTCCACATGAGTGAACTCAAGTATCTGGAATTGCACGGCGACCGCGTCGCGTATCGCGATGCCGGCAGCGGTGAGACGTTGCTGCTGGTCCACGGGATGGCCGGAAGTTCAGACACCTGGCGGGCAGTCATCCCACAGCTGGCCAGGAAGTACCGCGTGGTGGCACCGGACCTGCTCGGCCACGGGCAATCGGACAAGCCGCGAGGTGACTATTCACTTGGTGCGTTCGCGGTGTGGCTGCGCGATCTGCTCGACGAACTCGGTGTCGCGCGCGCGACGATCGTCGGCCAGTCGCTTGGTGGCGGCGTTGCCATGCAGTTCGTGTATCAACACCCGGACTACTGCCAGCGGCTCGTGCTCATCAGCAGCGGCGGTCTTGGCCCCGACGTCGGATGGACGCTGCGGCTGTTGTCAGCGCCGGGAGCCGAACTGATCCTGCCCGTCATCGCACCTTCGCCTGTGCTGACGGTCGGTAACAAGCTGCGCTCGTGGTTCACCTCGGCCGGATTACAGTCGCCCCGTGGCGCCGAAATATGGAGTGCCTACTCATCTTTGGCGGACTCGCAGACACGGCAAGCCTTCCTGCGGACGCTCCGATCGGTGGTCGACTACCGCGGCCAGGCGGTGAGTGCACTGAATCGCCTGCACTTGACCTCCGAGATACCCACGATGGCCATCTGGGGCGAGGCGGACCAGATCATTCCCGTCGCTCATGCCTATGCTGCCCACGCCGCCCGGGCGGGAAGCAGGCTCGAGGTCCTCCCTGGCGTCGGGCACTTTCCCCAAGTCGAGCGCCCCACTAAAGTGGTCGAGCTGATCGACGACTTCATCATCACGACGAGCGAACCCGCGAACGAATCACTCGATATCCCCCGTACAGCGCCCCAGCCACCAGCAGATTGACGAAGTACGCGACGTCGGCGCCGTGCCATGCCCTCGCCACCGGACCCTCGAACAGCGACGTGTTCATGAACGGGATCGCCGCCGCGTAGGCGAGCACGAACACGATCACCGCTGCCGCCGCATCGCTGCGGTCGGTCGGTTCCTCGGCCGGGTTGATCGTCGCCCTGTCGCCGATGCGCAGCAGCCAGTCGATCACCACGACCGCGACGAACGCCGGGATCCAGTAGCTCACCAGCAGCAGCACATCCTGGAAGCGGGTCGCGGTGTCCGCGGCGTGCAGCCACAAGATCAACGCGAACGCGAGCACCGTCACGATCAAGGCCGATACCGGCCTTCGCACCCGTACCCCGATGGTCTGCAAGGCCAGTGAGCCGCTGTAGTCGTTCATCACGCCCGAACCGATCGAGGCCAGCGCGATGACGACCATGGCCAGCCCGCCCAGCAGTCCTCCGCCCATCACCGACCGGACGCCTTCTGCGGTCTGCTCGGAAACCACGCCGCCCGCCGCGATGCCGATGCCCTGAACGAAGATGTACGCCAACACGATTCCGGCGAACGTGAACCCGAACACCCGCCGCCGCGACGAGTCGGCCGGCAAATAGCGGCTGAAATCAGCGGCGTAGCTCGCCCACGACACCGCGAGGCTGAACGCGATGGTCACCTCGAGCATGAACGCGCCGACAAGGTCAGCGCCGTGCACGCTGGCCGGTGTGACGATCTCATGTCCCCCAACAAGTTTCACGGCGAACACCACGAACGTCGTGAACAACACCACGGTCAGGACCGCCTGCAACCGGTGGATCACCTCGTAGCCGAAGAAGCCGACCGCGCCCTGCACGCC
The DNA here is from genome assembly GCA_025965975.1 of Mycobacterium sp. GTDB lineage: Bacteria > Actinomycetota > Actinomycetes > Mycobacteriales > Mycobacteriaceae > Mycobacterium. The sequence goes on from JAOPVX010000373.1 coordinate 10,905, forward strand.
GAGCACGATCAACACAGCCACCCAGAACGGGACGCCCAACAGCACGGCCATGGCTTCCCCGCCGAACAGCCCGACCAGTGCGTCCCACGCGATCGACGAGAGCCACTGCAGCGCGGCGGGCAGCACGACCCCGCCACCGAACGCCATTCGCGAATTCGGCAGCTGACCGGCGCCCGTCCGCGGACCCCACGTCGACAGGTACCCGACCACCAGCGAGCCAAGCACCGTGCCGATCACCATCGCCAGCAGCCCCAGCCAGAAGCCAAGTCCGAGTACGATCGCCAGCGCGCCGGTGAACACCCCGGTCATGTTCACCTGCGGGGCGAACCACACCGTGAACAGCCGACGGGGCGTGCCGTACCGCTGATCTTCGGCGATGGGCGCGATGCCGTGCGTCTCGACAGACAGATCTCCCGCGCCGGACGGACGGTGACCGCTGAACGTCGATTCGGTGAGAGCGCTCATCGGTCTATTCGATCACGCGTGTTGGGCGGATTGGCGGGTGACCTTGACGCACACCGCGACGGCCGGCCCAGGGCACGCAGGCTCGGCATCGTCCTTCCCGGTGAACCGGGGCCGCTCAACGCGCTGGTCGTCAACGACGACATGGCCGGCCGCGACGGGCACCGCGCGCAGCGGCTTCCGCACGCTCGGTTGTCGGCGTTACCGGGCCACACGACATAATCGGAAGAACCGAAGATGGGCTAACGATCGGAGCGGGCCGTGGTCGAGACCGATGCGACGCGGTCCGACCTCGGCGGTGACGCGCCCGCCCGGCGGCCGTGGCTGCTGATCGCCGGGCTGTCGGTGGTGGTCCTTACCGTCGCCGTGCTGCAGACCGCCGTCGTTCCGGTGCTTGGCATCATCGCGCACCAACTGAACTCGTCGACGGTGGCGGTCAGCTGGGCGGTCACCGCGAATCTTCTTGCCGCGGCCGCCACCACCCCGCTGATCGGCCGGCTGGCCGACCTGCACAGCAAGAAGCGCGTGCTGCTCACGGTGCTCGTCGTCGTGCTGTTCGGCTCGGTGCTTGCGGCCACCACCTCGTCGCTTGCCCTGCTGATCATCGCGCGCGTGTTGCAGGCCGCATCGTTCGCGCTGTACCCGATCGGCGTCGCCATCCTGCGGGAGGAGTTGGACCCCGACCGGATGGTGTCGGCGATGTCGGTGCTGTCGGGGACGTTGGGCTTCGGCGGCGGCACCGGCCTGGTGGTGGTGGGCGTGTTGATGAACGGCAACGCCGGCTATCACCGCGTCTTCTGGCTGACGACCGGCTTCACGGTGGTCGTCATCGCGATCGTGGTGCTTGTCGTGCCCGCGCGGCCCCGCAGCTCGACGGGGACCATCGACTGGCTCGGGGCCGCCGGCCTTGCCGCCGGCCTTTCGGCGGTGCTGCTGGCGATCACGCAGGGCCACTCGTGGGGCTGGACGTCCCCGGCGGCGCTGGGCTGCGCGGCGTGCGGCCTGGTGGTCCTTGGCGCCTGGTGGTTCTGGGAGCGACGCGTGAAACAGCCTCTGGTGTCCATCGAGATGCTGACCCGGCGACCGATCATGCTCACCAACCTCGCCACCGTGTTCGTCGGCATGGGCCTGTACTTCGCGTTCTTGGGGCTGACGCAATTCGTCCAAATCCCCCACGGCGCTGCGGGATACGGCTTCGGCGCGACCGTACTGGAAGCCAGCGTGGTCTACCTGTTGCCGGGAGCGATCACCGGCTTCATCGTGGCGTTGGCCAGCGGCCGTTTCATCGACCGATTCGGAGCCCGACCGGTCCTGGTGGCGGCGGCGGTCGCGGGCATCGTGGGCTTCCTGTTCATCGCGCTGGCTCACGATGCGCCGTGGCAGATCATCGCGGCCAGCATTCTGGCCAATGCATACATCAGCCTGGGTTACGGCGCGCTGCCCGCACTGGTCGTCGCGGAGGTCGACGCCGACGAGACGGGAGTCGCCACCAGCATGAACGCGATCGCGCGAACCGTAGGAAGCTCAACTGCCGCGGTTCTGGTCGCGGTCCTGCTTGGCCGCACCACTGCTGGTGTACCCATGGAGAGCAGCTTCGTCGCGATCTTCGTCGGCGGCGCCGCTACCGCGGCTCTGGCGATGGTCTTGATCGCGCTGTCGCGCCCGCCCGCGCAACGCATCGAATCCGTTGAGGCCCGATACGAATCTCGTGCCATGAACCACGAATGGGGTTAGCGAAGCGCGGCCAGGTTCCGCACCGACGTGCGCACATCGGACTCGATCAGCTTCGCAACGAGATTCCCGATGCGGGTGTTCAGCAGCCCGCCGCCGAGCTCGGCAACTACCCGAAACACGGAGCCGGATGCGACAGAGGACGAAGGGCCCTGGCCCTTTTCCTCGACGTGCAGGCATAGACCGATGCGGATTCCGCCGCGTCCTCGCCCGACCAACTCGATCGACTTGGGCTCGTCGTAGCGGGTGACCCGCCAGTCGACGACGTGGCGGAACCCCTTCACCTTGATGCGGCACGACACGCGCGTACCGACGTCGATCTGTGAGGGAACCTCGCTGCGCCAACCACCGAAGATCGTCAGCCATTCGTCGAAGCGACGCAGATCCGAGGCGAGCGCCCATGCCCGTTCCGGACTCAGATCCGACGAGACCGCCACGTCTACCGATGCCATCTGGGAGCATTACCCGGCGCCGGTGGCGGGGTAAACGACGTCGCCGTTTCCACCGATAGCCGCCGACTCGACTGCGAAACTGAGAGGGCGCAGGCCCCCCATCACACCCGGCCGACTGCGACGGCCCGGCGGTGGCGAATCACGCTCGATTCAGTGGATTCTCTCGGTCTTCGGCGCGAACCACGAAGGAATCCATTGTGGAAATGTAAATTCGTTGCGGAATCGCTTGCGAAGGACCGTCTGATCCGCGATGGTTTATCCACAGCTTCACGGCTGTCCCCGAGGAGGATCTGCCCTGGCCGGCACACACACCACCCCCGTCGATCAAACGGCGGGATCCGACGGGGCCACCCGCGCCAAGGGCGGCCCGGTCATCGAGATCGACCATGTCACCAAGCGCTTCGACGACTACGTCGCCGTGTCGGAAGCCGACTTCTCCATCGCATCGGGCGAGTTCTTCTCGATGCTGGGCCCGTCCGGCTGCGGGAAGACGACGACGCTGCGGATGATCGCCGGGTTCGAGACCCCCAGCGAGGGCGCGATCCGGCTCGAAGGCGCCGACGTGTCCCGCGTGCCGCCGCACAAGCGCAACGTCAACACGGTGTTCCAGCACTACGCGCTGTTCCCCCACATGACGGTGTGGGACAACGTCGCGTACGGCCCCCGCAGTAAGAAGAAGGACAAGGCCGAGGTCCGCAAGCGGGTCGACGAACTGCTGGAGATCGTGCGGCTGACCGACTTCGCTGAGCGTAAGCCCGCCCAGCTTTCCGGTGGCCAGCAGCAGCGCGTTGCGCTGGCACGGGCGCTGGTGAACTATCCGAGCGCGCTGCTGCTCGACGAACCCCTTGGCGCCCTTGACCTCAAGCTGCGCCAGGTCATGCAGTTCGAGCTCAAGCGCATCCAGCGCGAGGTCGGGATCACGTTCATCTACGTGACCCACGACCAGGAGGAAGCGCTGACGATGAGCGATCGGATCGCCGTCATGAACGCCGGCAATGTCGAGCAGATCGGCACCCCCACCGAGATCTACGACCGGCCGTCGACGGTGTTTGTGGCCAGCTTCATCGGCCAGGCCAACCTGTGGGCCGGACGCCAGACGGGCCGCACGAACCGTGACTTCGTCGAAGTCGAGGTGCTCGGCACGACGCTGAAGGCCCGTCCCGGCGAAACCACGATCGAACCGGGTGGCGTCGCCACACTGATGGTGCGCCCCGAACGCGTGCGGGTCTCGATGGACGCACCGCCCGGCGACGTCGCAACCGTTCGGGCGACAGTGCGCGACCTGACCTTCCAGGGCCCGGTGGTGCGGCTGTCGCTGGCCGCCGCGGATGACTCGTCGATCCTCGCCCACATCGGCCCGGAGCAGGACCTGCCGCTGCTGCGTCCCGGCGACGACGTGCACGTCTGTTGGGCCCCCGACGCGTCGCTGGTGCTGCCCGCCGCCGACATCCCCACCACCGAGGATCTCGAGGAGATGCTCGACGACTCGTAACCGTTGGCCGTATTCCGTTCCCTCCCTTCGTAAATCCACGAAAGGCACAGTTGCCATGCCCTCCAAGAACTCGGACGCAATCGATATCCAACTGGCCGCAATCCTTGCGGCCAACCGGACCTCACGCAGGCGCTTCATCGGCGGCGGTGCCGCGGCCGCCGCGGCGGTGGCTCTTGGCGGGTCCTTCCTTGCTGCGTGCAGCTCCGACAACAAGTCGGGCACTGCCAGTGGGCCCGCGACACCCTCGGACGACGGTTCGCAGGCCACCGGAAAGTTGCGGATCTCGAACTGGCCGTTGTACATGGCCGACGGATTCGTTGCGGCGTTCCAGACGGCCACGGGCCTGACCGTCGACTACAAGGAAGACTTCAACGACAACGAGCAGTGGTTCGCCAAGAACAAGGAGCCCTTGTCTCGCAAGCAGGACATCGGCGCCGACCTGGTGGTGCCCACCCAGTTCATGGCGGCGCGGCTCATCCAGCTGGGCTGGCTCAACCCCATCGCCGAGGGCCGCTGGACGAACAAGAAGAACATGCGGCCCGACCTGATGAACGCCGCCGCCGATTCGGGCCGCAAATTCACCGCTCCGTATATGTCGGGCATGGTCGGGCTGGCCTACAACCGCGCCGCGACCGGACGGGACGTCACGAAGATCGACGACCTGTGGGATCCCGCCTTCAAAGGCAGGGTCAGCCTGCTCTCGGACACCCAGGACGGACTGGGGATGGTCATGCTGTCGCAGGGCAACTCGCCGGAGAAGCCGACAACCGAGACCGTGCAGAAGGCTGTCGATCTGATCAAGGCGCAGAAGGACAAGGGCCAGATCCGCAGGTTCACCGGCAACGACTACGCCGACGACCTCGCATCGGGCAATGTCGCTATCGCGCAGGCCTACTCGGGCGATGTTGTGCAGTTGCAGGCCGACAATCCCGACCTGAAGTTTGTGGTGCCCGCATCGGGCGGAACGTGGTTCGTCGACACCATGACGATCCCCTACACGACGCAGAATCTGAAGGCGGCCGAGGAGTGGATCAACTACGTGTACGACAGGGCCAACTACGCCAAGCTCATCGCACACACACAGTACGTGCCGGTGCTGTCGAACATGACAGACGAGTTGAACAAGATCGACCCCAAGCTGGCGTCCAATCCGCTGATCAACCCGCCGCAGTCCACGCAGGACAACTTGAAGTCATGGCCGGCGCTCAACGATCAGCAGACGCAGCAGTTCAACACGGCCTACGCCGCGGTCACCGGCGCTTGACCCGATGGCCGGTGTAGCCAGCAGTTCTCGGCAGCGGAGCAGGATCGCTCCGTACCTGATGATCCTGCCCGCCCTGCTGTACCTCGGGATCTTCTTCGTGGTGCCGTTCTTCTCGCTGGCCCGCACGTCGCTCTCGTCATCCGGCGGTTCGGTGTACCTGCCGACGCTGAGCTTCAACTGGGACTTCGGGAATTACGTCGACGCGTTCAGCCAGTATCAGGATCAGATCATCCGGTCCTTCACATACGCGTTGGCGGCGACCGCGTTGTGCCTGCTGCTGGCATTTCCGCTGGCATACGTCATCGCGTTCAAGGCGGGCCGGTACAAGAACCTCATCCTCGGATTGGTGATCCTGCCGTTCTTCGTGACCTTCCTGATCCGCACCATCGCGTGGAAAACCATTCTGGCCGACGACGGTTGGGTGGTCAGCGCGTTGGGCGCGGTCGGCTTGCTGCCCAGCGAGGGCCGGCTGCTCTCGACGAGCTGGGCGGTCATCGGGGGCCTGACCTATAACTGGATCATCTTCATGATCCTGCCGCTGTATGTGAGCCTGGAGAAGATCGACCCACGGCTCATCGAGGCGTCGAAAGACCTCTACTCGTCGAACAGACGCGGTTTCAGCAGGGTGATCCTGCCGTTGTCGATGCCAGGCGTTCTGGCGGGCAGCCTGTTGGTCTTCATCCCCGCGTCCGGTGACTTCATCAACGCCGACTATCTGGGTAGCACTCAAACGACCATGATTGGCAACGTCATTCAGAAACAGTTCCTCGTGGTCAAGGACTATCCCGCCGCGGCCGCGCTGAGCATGGTCCTGATGGCGATCATCCTCGTCGGCGTGCTGCTCTACACTCGCGCGCTCGGCACGGAGGATCTGGTATGACGACTCAGGCCACGGCCGCAGTCGGCACCGCGGAGCCGAAATCGATCAAGGGCAGCCCGAGATGGGGCGACCTGTTACTGCGCATTGTTGCGGGGCTGGTGCTGTTCTACTTGTTCCTGCCGATCTTCGTGATCGTGTTGTTCTCCTTCAACAATCCGCGGGGCAAGTTCAACTATTCGTGGCAGGGCTTCACCCTGAACAACTGGGCGCATCCCTTCAAGTACCCGGCGCTGACCGACGCGTTGAAGCTGAGCCTCAACGTCGCCGCGGTCTCCACCGCTTTCGCTCTTGTGTTGGGCACGCTGGTAGCTGTAGCCCTTGTGCGCCAACGATTCCGCGGTAGGACGGCGGTCGACACGTTCCTGGTGCTGCCGCTCACCGCCCCCGAAGTGGTGATGGGCGCGGCCCTACTGACCCTTTTCCTCGACTTCGGGTGGGCAGCGGGCTACACCACCATCCTGATTGCGCATATCGCCTTCGAGATCAGCTTCATCGCCATGACGGTGCGGGCACGAATGCGCGGTTTCGACTGGACGCTGGAGGACGCCTCGATGGACCTCGGCGCCGGCCCCTCCCGCACATTCTTCAAAGTGACGCTGCCACTGATCATTCCGGGCATTGTGGCCGCCGGCATGTTGTCGTTCGCACTGTCGCTCGACGACTTCATCATCACGTACTTCGTCAGCGGGTCTACGGTGACCTATCCGCTGTATGTGAACGCGGCGGTGAAGGCCGCGGTGCCCCCGCAGATCAATGTGCTGGCGACCGCGATCCTGGTGGTCAGCCTGGTCATGCTCGCCGTGGGAACGCTGTACCGGCGCAAGCGAATCGAGGGTTAGTCGAGCTGGACCGTGACCCTGACGCGGCCATTGTCGTCGCGGTCGGCGACCGCGTGCCCGGTGCGGTCGGCGCCGTCGAGGTCCACCAACGTGATCGGGCCGCCCTCGCCGAGGAAGTTGCGCCACCAGTTCTTGGCGTCGGGAGACGCCACGCCGATGACTAGCGCCTCGCCGGTGCGTCGATATCCCACGGGCATCTCGAACGTCTTGCCGGAGCGCCTGCCGACGTAGCGGACCACCACCAGCCCGCGGCCGATCAGGTTGCCGAGTATCGGCGCATTGATCAGGCCGACGGCCACGCCGTTGACAATTCGAACAAGGGGTGACTCAAAGATTCCGCGTGCCATGACCCGAGCCTAGCTCATCGAGATCTGCACCACGGCTGCGGTTTTCGCTGACGCACCGCCCTCATGCAGATCTCGGCGTCATCAGCCCACTTCAGCGGGCACCGGCGACGAGCGGGCACCGGTGCGGGCCGCCCCGATGCCTGCGGCCACGACGAAGCAGATGCCGACCACGCCTGCCGGCGCTGGCACCTGATGCAGCACCAGCAACCCGACGACCATCGCGAACGCCGGCTCGAGACTCATCAGGGTGCCGAATGCCGCGGTGGTGAGCCGACGCAGCGCCAGCATTTCCAGCGCAAACGGCACCACCGGCAACAGGATGGCCAGGCCGACACCGATGAGCAGGATCTCGGGCGTGATCCGGGGCAGCACCGATGGTCCGGCCACGGCGGTGGCGACCAGGCCGGCGACGGGCATCGACACGGCGAGCCCGTTGATGCCGGCGACCTCGTCTCCGACCCGCTGGGTCAGCAGGATATAACCGGCCCAGCACACGGCCGCGCCGAGCGCATACAAGACGCCGACCGGGTCGACGGCACCGCCCCACGGCTGGGTCAGCAAGACAACCCCGATCGCGGCCAGTCCCGGCCATACCACGCGGTGTGTGCCGTTGCCGTGTGCCACCGCAACGCCGAGTGGCCCCAGGAATTCCAGTGCGCTGGCCGTGCCCAACGGAATGCGACCGAGTGCCGCCATGAACAACAGCGTGACGGTCGCCGTCACCACGCCCAGCACAACGCACACCCGAAAGGTGGCCGAGGTGAACGCCGCGATGCGAGGCCGGACGATCACGAGCATCAGCACGCCGGCCCATGCCAGCCGCAGCCATGCCGCCCCCTCGACGCCGATGCGGTCGATCAGCGAAACGGCGATCGCCAGGCCGACCTGCACGCACAGCATCGAACCCATCGCCATCATGACGCCGGTACGGGCCTGGTTTGTCGTCACTCCTGCATTGAACGGTACGGTAACCGTTCACGTCCACATGATTTTCCTGGACATACCGTTCACGAATTATGAACGGTCAAAATGTCAGCGGTCGATGGCTGCCATGTTCCCTTCGTCGTGGCGTTCGCCTGCGGCCGGAGTGAGTTTGTTGAGCCGTTCGATTTGATCGGAACTCAGCGCGAGGCCATCGGCGGCGATGTTCTCCTCGACCCGGGCCACCCGCTTCGTGCCGGGTATCGGCGCGATGTCGTCGCCCTGCGCGATCAGCCAGGCCAGCGCGATCTGTGCCGGTGTGGCACCTGCCTCAGCCGCAACCGCCTGGACCTCATCGACGATGCGCAGATTGCGCTCAAAGTTGTCGCCGACGAAGCGCGGGTTCGTCTTGCGCCAGTCGTCATCGGAAATATCTGCGGTGGAACGGATTTGGCGGGCCGCGCACAACGTGCGACTGCACCGAACCGGCGCCAAACGATTCCACCACCCCGCCGTCGGCGACCTGAACCTGACGTTCGAGGTGATGGAACTCTCGGCTGACACCGGTCTGACCCTGACCGCGTACAGCGCCGAACCCGATACTCCATCCCACGACGGGCTGACCCTGCTAGCCGATGGCAAGGCGATCAAGATCGCGTCGATGATCGATGAACACACCCGGCTCTCGCTGCTGAACCTGGTCGAGCGCTCGATCACCGCCGAACGCCGCGTCGCCGAGCTCACATGAGCTGAGGCAAGTTGACCCATTGCGGGGTTCAGACTTCTGCTACCGGTCGGGCGTTGCGAGAATCTTGAAGAGCATGGTGTTGACATCGGCGCCGTCGATACCTCAGGTCATTGAGAAAGACATCCTGACGCGCACCTGCCTGTCAGTCAGAAGTCCCACCGTGGTCCATAATTGTGAACTTCGGGTTTAGTATTGGCTGGCGAACGGTGGCAGATGGCGAAGGATCACCTTCAGGCCCGTCGGGGCCGACCGCGCAGCGAGCAGGCCCGGGCGGCCGTGCTGCGTGCGACGTCGGAGCTGATCCACGAGGTCGGCCTGCGGGCGATGACCACCGAGGAGATCGCCGCCAGGAGCGGGGCGAGCAAGGCGACGATTTACAAGTGGTGGCCAAACAAGTATGCGGTGGCCGTCGAGGCGTTTCTGTCGGAGATGGCGGTCGAGTCGGCCGATCCGGACACCGGTTCGGCGCACGAAGACTTCCGCGTTGCGTTGCGCGGTATGGTCCACTTCTACACCAGCGAGAGTGGCCGGGCCTATGCCCAACTGGTCGGCGAGGCGCAGTTCGACCCACAGATCGGCGCGGAATTGCGCGACCACCTCGTGGGCTCTCGGCGCCAACTGGTCCGGGCGATCTGGGACCGTGGCGTCGCGCGGGGCGAGTTGCGCGCGGACGTCGACCCCGAGGTCGCGATCGACCTGATTTTCGGGCCGGCGATGTACCGCCTGGTCGCGGGCCACGCGCCCCTCGACGGCACCGCCGCCGATGCGGTCGTCGACGCGGCCATGCGTGGGCTGGGTCGCTGAGACCGAGGTCACAGCGTCGGGCGGTATCAAAAGCGCCCCGCCGCGCGCTCCCTCTATTCAGAAACTAAACGTCCAGTTTTTGATGGGAGTACCGCATGGCCACCAGCACGACTGTCCTCACCACGTCCCCGCACACGGTAAAGGCGCACCTTAACCCGACGACGCGCAAGCTTGTCGTCGAGTTCATCGGAACGTTCTTCCTGGTATTCACTGTCGGCGCCAGCGTGCGCACCGGAACCTCGCTTGCCCCGCTCGCCATCGGCGCGGTGCTAATGGTGATGGTCTACGCCGGCGGGCACATCTCCGGCGGCCACTACAACCCGGCGGTGACGGTCGCCGCGCTGGTCCGCGGAAGGATCGGTGGCGCCGACGCGATCAAGTACTGGATGGCGCAACTCGTCGCCGGCTTGGTCGCTGCCTACGTTGTACGCGCGACCGTGACGTCCTCGCCGGCTCGTCCGCTGGCGCCGCAGGGTCATGCGCTGGTGAGCGCCCTCGTCGTCGAACTGCTGTTCACCTTCGCCCTGGCCTACGTCGTGCTCAACGTCGCCACCAGCAAGGACCACCCGGACAACTCCTTCTACGGGCTGGCGATCGGTTTCACGGTGCTCGCCGGCGCCGTCGCGGTCGGCGGGATCTCGGGCGGCGCGTTCAATCCCGCCGTGGTCCTTGGCGGCGCAGCCATGGGGCTGTTCGCCTGGTCGACGCTGATCTACCTCGTCCCGCAACTGATCGCCGGCGCGGCGGCCGGCCTGGCGTTCCGCATGCTCAACCCGGCCGATAAGTGAGGACGCGATGAGTCCAGATGCGAACGCAGCCAGCCGGTTTCGTGGTGTGTTGGCCTCGGAGCGACGCAGCGCCGACCTGTACAGCGGCCTTGCCGACGCGGCGATGGGCGAGCGGCGGGAAGTCCTGACCGAACTTGCCGCGGTGGAGCGCAAGCACGCCGCGCACTGGGCGGCCAAACTCACCGAGCTCGGAGAGCCGGTGCCGCCCCCTGATCGGCCCGGTCTGCGGACGGTAGTGCTGTCCTGGCTTCCGGCGGGTGACAATCCGGAGCCGCGGCCGCGGCGCGCATCGAGTGTCCGAATCTGTGGATTACTTGTCGCTCTTCATGCTGCAGCGATGCCCCACGCTCAGCGAGATTGGAATCGGTCGAACTAGGCCCGACCTACACCCCTGCCCACCACCAAGGAGAAGAAACATGGCATTCGAAGAAAACACCAAGCCGCTGACCACCGCGGCGGGTGCGCCCGTCACGGATAATCAGAACAGCATGAGTGCCGGTCCGCGCGGCCCGCTGCTGTTGCAGGATCTGTGGCTTATCGAGAAGCTCGCCCACTTCGCCCGCGAGGTCATCCCCGAGCGGCGCATGCACGCCAAGGGTTCCGGCGCCTTCGGCACGTTGCGCGTGACGCACGACATCTCCCGGTACACGAAGGCTGAAATCTTCAGCCAGGTCGGCAACAGCTGCGAGATGTTCGCCCGGTTCTCCACAGTGGCCGGCGAGCGCGGCGCGGCCGACGCCGAGCGCGACATCCGCGGCTACGCGCTGCGGTTCTACACCACCGAAGGCAACTGGGACGTGGTCGGCAACAACACGCCAGTGTTCTTCCACCGCGACCCGCTGAAATTCCCCGACCTCAACCGCGCGGTCAAACGCGACCCGCGCACCAATATGCGTGACCCCGAGAACAACTGGGGCTATTGGACCAACCTGCCCGAATCACTGCACCAGGTCACCATCACCATGAGCGACCGCGGCATCCCCCGCTCCTTCCGGCACATGCACGGCTACGGCTC